>JBHHYI010000100.1:0-14752 GCA_046757525.1 bacterium
AAAACCCCAGATTTTCCCGTCCGCTGTTTTCAGCCCTGACCGGTGCTTTGCGGGATCATGCACGTGTTTTTTCTGATTTCTTGCCAAGAACTCACAGTCGATACAAATGATCTTGCCATTGAGTACCGCAGATTTTGCTTGTTCTTCTGTCATCCTCGTGCTGGAGGTGCCCAACAGACCGTGTTGAGTAACCAAGGCATACATGGGAAAGAACATGAGAAACATGATCACCGCCAAAGAAAAAGAAGCGGCGGCCGGGCGATAAACAAACAAAGATTGAAGCAGTTGTCCAAAACTCGGAACTTCCCCTTTTCGCAACAATTGGCGCCGAATGCGCTTATGCAAATAAGAGGGTGCTCTGAAAACGGGAAAGCGTTCCTTCACCAATTGCTTCAGATTCATTTCACTCAAGTACCGACCATGGCAATCCGGACATTCGCTTAAATGTTTCCTCACCGCTTTCTCATCATTAACATCAAGTTCCTGGTCAATTAACCCGGTGATTAATGAAGCAAATTTATAACAGTACTTCTTCATCGCTAAAATTTACCTCCACATTTTTGTAGATTCATTAATTTTCTTTAGTTAGACCATGATTCGATTTATTGATAAATCCATTCTTAATGGCGTAGTCCCTTAGATGGATTTGCAGTTGCCTTCTGCCCCTTGAAAGGCGGGACATCACCGTGCCGATGGGGCAGCCAACCATTTCAGCAATTTCTTTATACGAAAAATCCTCTATGTCGGCCAGCAACACAACCATCCGGAATTCATCGGGCAATTGGGACAACGCTGCCTTGATTTCGTCATCGAACAGTCCCACGTAGTTAGATTCATCGAATTTTTCCAGTTGCTGATCGTAATTGTCGCTGCCATCTTCAGAATAAGTGTAATTGACCTTCTCAAAGTCTACCTTTAACGGTTCCCTGGACTTTTTGCGGTACTGATTTATGTAAGTGTTCGTGAGTATCTTAAAGATCCAGGCCTTGAAGTTGGTACCCTGGTCAAATTTATGAAAAAACCGAAATGCCCGCAAGAATACATCCTGAACCAAATCTTCAGCGTCTAGTTCGTTCTTGGTCATTCTTAACGCCGTGTTATACAAAGAATTCAGATGTTCGAAGGCGTGTTCTTCAAACTCCTTTTTCTTGATCAAGACATTGTATAACTTTACATCATGAATATCTGACATTTGAGTTTTTATTTCATAACTTCAAACAATCAACTCTAATCAGTTTGTTGGTAATTCCATGTTAGACAATTGCTGTATTCAAGCTGTCAAAATGGGAAACAGCATATTGGTCTAAATTATTCCCGTCATCAGAGGTCGGATTCATCTTTCCAGCGCACGATCCGCCACTTGCCATCTTCCTCATTTTTCGCAAAGGTAAAGATGGCGGTTCCCGTCAAAATAAAATTGAATTCCGGCCCAAAAAGATTCAGATTGAATCTTATGAATATTTTCTCCTGGTTATTCTGACGAACCTGGAATATGGTGTTTAACCAGATCAAATCAATGACCTCAAAACTACGAAAAAGCTGACCCGTGGTCATCAGATCCACATCTCGCCCCCAGGTCAGGAAGCCACCCGACGGTTCCAGATTAGGATCAAAATACTCGAATATGAAGGACTTATCCAGAACATCGCTGTAGAGCAAAGAGTCTTGAAAAACGTAGGCATATCTGAAGTTTTGCAGTACCTCCTCCGGCGTCTTTTGCTCTGTTATTACGTTGGATGTATCCGCTGTTTTGTCCAGCTCGGGGGCAAAGGGATTAAAACAGCTCCAGTGGAGTGAAGCACCCAAAGCAACGACCAGAACGATAAAACAGTTCTGCTTCTTCAGGAAACTGCAACGGCAGCAGTGTACAAACTTGTGCATGGCGACTTTTGCAGGAAGAACAAAAAAGCGGTGCTTCGCTGCAATCAAAGCACCGCTTAAAGTGGAAACATCCTATGGGTCTATTATTTAAGTTTGAAAATAACGGGAATGCTTACCCAGACTGCAACGGCTTTATCTCTTTGGCGCGCGGGTTTCCATTTCACACTCTTAATAGCTTTGACGGCTGCCTCATCACATCCACTATGGCCCAGTCCCTTCAAGATCTTCGTATCTTTGACTTTTCCTGTTGCATCGACCAGCACGTGCACAATCACGCGGCCTTCAATGCCAACCTTGCGGGCGATTTCGGGATACCTCAAAGCTCTTTGAATGGCCCTGAACCCACCAATTGGTTTGGGAGGTTCGTCGTAAGCCACAAACACCACCGTGCCTTCATCTTCAGGAGGCGGCGGGGGCGGTGGAATCTCAGACAAGTCAAGCTCTGTGGATTCGATGGTCAAATCCTCTGGCACGTTTTCATCCTCAGTGGGAATGGGAATCGATGGTTTCGGTGGCGGTGGTGGCAACTTGACCTGTTCGGTCGGAGGAATATCTTCAACTTCAATGGTTATGTCGGGTGTCTCTGTTTCACCAGCGGCCAGGCTAAAGGTACGAAGCAACTGAAAAATACCTACCATGGCGGCCAAGGAGATAACCAAACTCAGCTCAAAAACCTTGCGGTATCTGAGCTTTAAACTTGCCTCAGGGTTTTTTCTCATGACACATCACCTCACAAAACTGGTTTGGCTGAATAGTTTATGTTTAACGCATCGGCCTCTCTCAACTCTTCATGTATGTCCGTAACCACGCCCATCTTGGCATCTTTATCGATTTTCAGGGAGACCACCCGCAGTGGATGCATGGGATCAAGACGCTTCTTGTACATGATCTTGGAAATATTCTTGACCGGAACCATTCTGTCGTCGATAGAAACCTGGCCATCCTTGCTGACCCACAAGTAGGCAACGTCCCGCTTGCCTTGCAGCTTTTCGATTTTCCTGGCATTCGGGAGTTTTATCGGCAATCCAGAAAATTCCTTAAAAACAGAAGAAACCATAAAAAAAATCAAGAGCAAAAACACAATATCAGGCAACGAAGCTAAAGGGATACCTGACTGAGCTTTTTGCTTGCCTTCGAATTTCAATGGACCTCACTCCTTCGGTTTAAACCGCTATTTTAACAGTTCTATTTTGCAGGTTCGGCGATAGAGATTCTCGCTGCTTTAGCTAACTTAAGCTCATCCAACGCTTGCACATAGACGTTGTATTTGGTTTCGACATCCGTTTTAACGGACACGATCAATTTCGGATTCTCCGCAATTTTCTGTCGGATAATCTGGTTTATTTCGTGAACGGCAACGAGCTCATTATCTATCAGAATCTCGCCTTGTGCGTTGATTAAAAGGTTGGTAATGTTCTTGCTTCGGATTTGCGTTTCTTGTCCCTTGGCAGGCAAAGTAAGACCAATGCCTCGGTCGACATCAATGGTCGTGGTGACAAGAAAAAATATCAACAAAAGAAAAGCGATGTCAGCCAACGAAGCCATTGGTATTTCAGCTAATCGCGTCTTTTTCTTTTCTACTAACATACACCAAAGCTCCTTGCAAAAGGTTTAAGACTATCTCCTGGAAAAATATTGCCCAAGCAGATTCTAACGGATTCTGAAATTACGCTTTCTTTTCCATTTCTATTAGCGTATCTACAAAATCCACTGAACTTTCTTCCATGTCCACAATCAGTTTGTCGACTTTTGAGACAAAGAAGTTGTTCGCAGTTTGGATTATGATAGCCACGACCAGACCGAACAAGGTTGTCAACAACGCGACCGAGATACCCCCGGCCACAATCGAAGGTGAGATATCATTGGCCTTTTCAATGGCCTTAAAGGCTTCAATCATGCCCCAAACTGTTCCGAGGAATCCCAACATGGGGGCAACACTCACGATCGTGGATAGCCAAACCAGGCCTTTTTCCAAAAAGGCCATCTCGATCGTTCCAGCGTTCATGATCGCTTTTTCCACATGCTCAATTCCTCGATCCACTCTTAACAATCCGGCGTGAAAAATAGAGGCAACAGGTCCGCGAGTGTTGGCACATACTTCAGTCGCTGCCTGTACGCCGCCTTCGCTTAAAGCTTGTTTTATTTTCATTAGAAACTTTCGAGTATTGATTGATGCACGAGAAAGGGTCCACAGGCGCTCCAAACTGATTGCAATTCCGATCACCAGACAGGCCAATATGGGCCACATGAATCCTCCACCCTGATTGAACAAATCAAGAAAGTTCATTACTCTTTTTCCTCCCTTAAATGGTTAGATTAGGTGAGATACAACAAAAGATATTAATTATACTGAACTAATTGAAAAAATTATAAATAATTTTTGAGTAAAAGTCAACACTTTTTTGACTTAAGATTTCAGAATTGTAAAACTTCAAATTCAATCGAGGCTCAAACCAGCAATCTTTGCGGCCTGGGAAAACAACTTGAGAGCCCTCCGAACTTGCCGGTCTTCTGAGACTTCGATCTGATAATACTCCCGGGCGCCCCACAGACTTCGAGCAATTTGACTTTTCAGCCGCCGTTTAATGAACGCTAAATCACTGTCTATACTGGCTTCGTCGACTGCAATCTTCTTGGTACGAGCCAGTTTCTTGAAATCTCTGAGCAGGCCATCTGTAATTCTGAACTGCTCTCTAAAGAATTCAAAATCCCTGGACAACTCCTTGTGACGTGTGGCAAAGTTGGACCCGTATTCAAGAAATACCTGGCTTTGTATTAGCTTAGCGGTGGATAAATTTGTCTTTTCCGATGGCACGATTATGTCCGGGGTTATGCCACCACCGCCATAGACTTTGCGGCCCGAACTGGTTGTGAATGAAGGCTGGTGTAGAGAACTGTCGGGCGTCGCGTTGGGATCCACATCGTCAAACCCCTGGGCCAGATAATCCTTGATGCCGTTTTCGTAGGACCGTTGAATGAGTCTGCCGCTGGGGGTGTAGTAGCGGGCCACCGTCACCCGAATCGCGGAGCCATCTTTGAGTTCAATTTGGTTCTGCACCAACCCTTTGCCGAAACTCGTCTCTCCAACGATGAGACCACGATCCCAATCTTGCATCGCGCCGGCAAGAATTTCTGAGGCGCTGGCGGAGCCGTGATTGATCAGGACGATCAATGGCATGGTGGGATGGGTAGCCTCTGTGGTAGCGTAGTAATCCTCATTTGAATTCTCAGTTCTTCCGCGGGTGTAAACGATTCGCTTACCCCCGTCCAGAAATTTATCTGCAATTTCCACCGCCTGCTCAAGATATCCGCCGGAGTTGTCTCTCAAGTCGACGATCAACTGTTTCAACCCTTTCGACTCCAGCTCTTCGAGGGCGTTTTCAAACTCCTCATTGGTCGTCTTGGAAAACTTGCCGATTCTGATGTAACCGGTTGATTTGTCGATCATAAAATAAGTGGTAATGCTGTAGAGCGGAATCGAATCTCTGGTGATGCGCAACTCGATGGCTTCCTTTTGCCCGGGTCGTTTAATGGTTATCACGACTTGACTGTTCTTCGGCCCGCGAAGCTGGATCATGATTTCATCTTCAGAGGCCCCGTAAGTCGAATGGCCTTCGATTTTGACAATCTGGTCTCCCGGTCGTATGCCTAACTTTTCCGAAGGTGTGTCGGGGATAGGGGCAATGACCGTTGGGATTTTGTTTTGCAGGACAAACTCCACGCCGATGCCTTCAAAGGCGCCTTCAAATTCTTCGTTGATGTCCTTCAGTCTTTCCGACGATATGTAAACCGTGTGCGGGTCCAATTCCCCAAGCATACCGTTGATGGCGCCTGTCACCAATTTTTCCGGATCCACATCTTCCACATAATATCGCTGCACAACCTGCACGACCTGAATGAACCGCTGAATTTGGTCGTAAATGTTTGCGCTGTTGGCAAATACTTGCCACTTGATGGCAAACGAAGCCAACAAAAGGAGGAGAAATAAGATGCCAACCTGTGATTTTCTAAGTCTCTTCATACCGCACCTCTATAATGCTTCAACACTGAGCGTCATGTCATTTTCCCAGATTTGACCCGCACCGACCTTGATCTTCCAATGAGGGATCACCACGGAACTCTGGTAAATCCGCTCAAACCCCCCTTCCGACTGCGAGATCGTTTCAATGGGAAATCGCCAGAAATCGCCAGGTTTTTCCGTTCGGAGCGCAACTTTAAGCTTCAGCCATTCATCCTTTAGCACCACCTCATTCGTGTTTGCCACTTCTCCCGTGCTTCTGAGGCGAGAATCATCGAGCCGGTGCCCAGGAAAGACAAAGTAGCGGTCTTGCGCATCCCCTGCCAAAAGGGCGAAGTCCAACTCAACGCCGAACCAGAAGTCGCACGCCTCGGCACCTGAATTTTTGATCGCGTACGAAATGTGAATGTCGCCGCCCAAGTTGTTCACGAACACCCTTTTCTCCAGGTACACGGGTACAGAGCTGTCGTCGCTCATAACGTGACCGTTGCGCCACAAGCGCAGCAAGACACCGCCATTTTGCTTTTCGCAAGCGAACTCGTAGGGGGAGTTGATGAAATCGCCCGCTTCCTCATAATTACAGCGGGCAAAGCTCTCCACCGTGGTGCCTTCCCGCAGAAAATGATCCAGGAGCGAGCTTCGTCGGTACCAATCATAAAACAAAAAGTCTTCCAGGCCCTCTTCTTTCGCCATAACCTGGTCATGAATACTTGCAACATGATCAGGACGCTCTTGAGCCTGCTGGTTGATCTGCCTGAGTTTCTTATGGTAGCTTTCCTCCCGGCGAGTCATGGTGTCCAACAAGTTTATGGCTCGGGGTTTGAAATCCAGCTCGAACAAACTCCCCCCGGATTCGGGAGCGAAATAAAGATTCAGAGTCTTGTTAGCGATTACGATTTCGCGCAAACCGTCGCCGTCGTAGTCGAACGCCCGGTAATCGCTCCAACCATCGGCCTGTTCCAGATGGGTGCGTTCCAAGGCCTCGACCAGTCTTTCGGCCTGGATCAATTCGTGGTAAGTGGCATAACGCAAGTGATTCAGGTAAAGCCCGCCAAAGACGCCATGCCAATAGGGACAATTACATTGCGCCGCCCAGAGGTGGTCCTGGGCCTGCTCAAATTTCTCATCGGAACGATGACTCGTTTCCAGCTCCGCGAGTCGATAACTCAGGTGCAGCATCTTTTTGTGCATGTTGTTGGACTCGGGATACTTGGCCATGAAATTGCGCCAGAAGCCACCCCGCACAAATACTTTATATTTGTCGTAAAGCTGGTTGCGCTTGAGTATGTCTTCAAATTCCTCGTAATCGTTGATCGCCTTGGTCGGCATAGCCCATTCCATCATTTCTCGGTAGGACGCGGTCGGCAAATATATTCGCCCCAGCGGCTTAATCTTTTCCAGGGCTTCAGAAAAATGCACGATGTTAATCCAATCGGAGTTTTCCTCCAGGGCCCGATAAAAGCTTTCCAGCCAGCCATCTTTGTAGCAGTGATCATAGGTGCCAGGCCACACGCCGAACTTCTCGCCATCATCGGCAAAGACCACCAGGGGGTGCCGGTTTGACCTGGCAATGGAACGCAAGAATTCGATGGTTTTCTCTGGCGACTCAAACGGGATGGTGTAGCGCAGGGTCTCACTGATGGGAAACAAATAGACCGTGTGGCCTTCCTCTTCGGTGACATAATATCCGAGCAACTGTTCTTCTTGCAAACCGGCATTCTTGAAATGGGAGTCATCCAACACCAGATATTTTACACCGGTTTCGGCGCAAGGTTTGGGCAGGTGCGGTTCCCAGATTCTCTCAGCCAGCCACATGCCTTTGGGATTGTAGCGAGTATGTTGCCTGACAAATTCAGTCAATTTTTTGATTTGCCCAATCTTATCCCGGTAGGGAATGACGGCCAGAATAGGCTCATAAAATCCGCCGGTCATCATTTCGACTTGTCCGGCCTGGACCAGCGCGCGTAACCTTGGAATAAACTCAGGCTCATGCCTTTTTATCCATTGAAACAAGATACCGCTATAATGCAATGCCAAACGAATCCCGGGATGCTTCTCTAAGATTTCCAGAAATGGCAAATAGGATTTTTGGTACGCCTCCTCAAATACGAAATCAAAATTTCCCACAGGTTGATGGTTGTGAATCCCAAAAGCAACATTTACTTTGTCCAATTAGTATGCCTTCTCCTCTAATTTTTTGGGTATAAAAATCATCAATTAGGCAATATTTAGATCGGCTCATTTGCTGCAATAATAAAAGTCGATCAAAAGCCCGGGTGTTGGCGCTTTCTAAGCGGTCACAAGTCCAAACCTATTGAGAACTTGTGCACGTCGCCCAGATTTGAGCTAAAGGGCGTAAAACCATAATTGAAACGGTATCGATCGAGCTTGACGCCGAAGCCACCGCCTACCCCTTTCTCGTCGAAGCCTGCCTGGTAGCCCACCCTGAAAGCCAGCCGATCTCTGAGCAGCAGTTCCGCGCCAAAATTTCCCTTCAAGTCTGTGTCAAACACCTTCACCGCATCGGCTGCTAACAGCAGGTCGCCACCGACTGCATCCAGCCTGAGCGAATAGGCAACACCGGCGCGGATGGTTTCCGGCAAATCGACCGATTCGTTTAGAAGCGTGCCCATGGAGCCAAGATTTTGCGCCACAAAGGCAAACCGGAGGCTGTTGTCGAAGGGTTGCGCGGTGACCCCCACATCGACGGCATATCCTGCGGCACTCTCCACAAAGATCTTTTCGTACAGGTACTTAACAGTGACACCGCCTGAGATGACGTCGTTGAATCGACGGCCGTAGGACAGCCCAAAGGCGATGTCGTTGGCATCGATCGTGCCGATTGGTTCTGCTGACGGTCCCACACGGCGTTGGATGCCGCCCACGTTGTTGGAATTGAAGCTAAATCCCAGGGTCCCTTTAAATGCCGGAAAAACAAAGGCCAGATACTCATTAGTAATATCTGCAATCCATTCCGAATGCGTGAACGCGACTTGCGTGCGATTGACAAAGGCCAGACCGGCCGGATTCCAATAGGTGGCTGTGGCCTCGTCGGCAACGGCAACATACGCTTCGCTCATGCCGGTGGCGCGGCCGCCAACGCCGATTTTCAGAAACGCCAATCCGTTGCCGCCCCCGCCGCCAGCTTGCAATCCATTTGCCATCAGAAAGGGCCACGCAAAAGCTGCCCAGACCAACATTTTCCTACTTCTCAAAACAAACTCCTTTTCCTAAGGTTATATTTCAACATCTGCAAAATTGGGGCTTTCTGCCCCACCTTTCGTTCGGTCATGTTCGGTGTCCTTCAGTTCTTTCTGAAATCCAGGACTAAAACTGAAAGACCCACGAAAACACGTGTTCCGATTCCGGTCGATTCCCGGACGACGCGAACGCATAATTCAACTGCGACATCTTGCCGAACAGCTCAAATAAATAGGCCCCGCCAGCCGTGAGCGCGCCGTCATCGATGCCGGCCCGTACCACAAAGTCTTGCTGCAAAACCTTCTCCGCACCAAAATGGACCTTGCTGTCCAGTTCTTTGCTGTCTTCATAGTCCAGGGCCACGGTCAGCCCCTGCACGTGGGGCACCCTCACAGCCAGCGCGGAACGAACTCTGGTCGGGAATTCGTTGATGACCTGGGAACCCCGGTCGCCAAACAGATCCTTGGTGTTCCAGGTATACTTGGAGTTGATGTCTTTGACGCTAATGCCCAGAGTCAACCAATCGAAGGGAGAGAGCAACCCACCAAAATCCAACCCCACACCAGTAGCGGAGATGGTTTTGCCGTCAGTGCCCACATCGGGAAATCGATTCAACAGGTACTTGACCGACAAACCAAACGACAGCACCTTTGCGGGACTCAATGCGAACGAGAAGACAAAGGCGTTTTCTGAATTAGAAAAGTCGCCCAGAGGCTGCCCATTGCTGTCACGGCCGTCGATGTCCCCCACCCCTGCATGAATCCAGGAAAGCGAGAAGCCACCGTCCATGACGCTTTTCTTATTCTTGGATTTAGGTCTAATGGGCACGGCCAGGCCAACAAAGGTAAACTGCCGGTCCAGGGACAGAACCCGGAGGGAGGTCATCAATTCCTTATGCTGCAAGAATGGCAAACCTGCGGGATTGTAATAGCTGGCTTCAATGCCTTTGGCCAGGGCCGTGTAAGCGTCACCCATGGCCTTGGCCCGCGCCCCAATGCCCACGCGCAAAAATGCGCCGGCTGTGCCGCCCTGGGCATACGAAAGCCGTCGTCCTGCAAAGAGGACTGCGAGGGCCAGAAGGCACACAGCGATTTTTTTTACAACAACATCAGAAACTTTAATTTGCGGTTTCAATTTACATCTCCGGTGCTAATTTAATACAATCAACTTGCCCCAAAAGCTGCCCTCTCCTTCCAATTCTAATCGGTAAAAATAGACGCCGTTGTCCACCTGCTTACCTCTGGAATCACGCCCATTCCAGAACTCGTGAAAGTCACCGTTGGCAGGACGCGGTTTGTCTTCGACTACGGTTGCAACCAACTGCATGGCGAAATCATAGATTTTCAGCGTCACGCGGGTTTCGCGCGTCGTATTGTACTGAAAACGAACGTGGCCTTCGTTGTTTAAAGCGTTGCTGAGGTTGGGCGAAAACGGATTCGGATAAGCATAGGTTCGCGGGGCGTCCTCGCGACCTGTGGGTTGGAAAGCCTGAAAAATCTCCCAGGTGAGTCCGTTGTCTGAGGTCTTTGCCAGGCCGTCGGCGGTGCCGGCCCACAGGGTGTGGACGGAACTCACACCCGTAGCAAAGAATTCATTCGTCAAAATTTGTCCGCCGGTCGCAAAATCGACGATGTTGGGAAACAGCGCCCAGGTCTGTCCTTCGTCGTTGGATTTGAACAACCCATTATCGGTCACCACATAAACCACGGAGTCGTCGAAAGCAAAGTTGTGCGCAAATTCTCCGCGCAGAGAGGTACGCCAGCTAAACCCCTGGTCTTCACTCCAGGAAACCCCACGGAATTCCGAAGTATCGTTGGTCGCACTGGTGGTCTCCACTGTGGCCCCCCAGACGATCTTTTTGCCGGCGTACTGCTGCACGGCAAGGGCCACTACGAAATTGCCAGAAATGGATGCCGCCTGATTCTGGTGGTTGAAGTTGGTCCAGGTGTTGCCGCCATCCACAGAACGATTGATGCCGCCGGCAGTGCCGACCCAGAGCACGCTGTCCACAGAGATCACTGAAAAGGCGCGATGATTCAGATTGGCCACCGGATCGAACACGAAGGAATCCGGCGTAACGACCTCCCAGTTCTGGCCCAGGTTGCTGGACTTTCGCAGTCCGCCGCCAAAGCTGGAAATCCACACTTCCGAACCGCGCTGAGCAATATCGAAGGTGATGTTCTGCACATTGGTGGGGCCAGGCTGCGCCACCAGGTTCCAGGTCTGGCCCTGATCTAAAGAAAATGCCAGACCGCCACCCGCCTGAAACATGCCTAAACTCGTCGTGGTGTCAAAACCGGTCGCCACCCAGATAACTTCATCGGAAATGGCCATGGCAGAGACCGATCCTTTGCCCAAACCCTGGTCCATCCCGTAGGAAACAAACGACTGCCCACCGTCTGAGGTGCGGCTCAACCCCTCACCTGTTCCCAGCCAGACGCTGTTGCCCTTGACAACAATGTCGGTAACGCTGTTGCTGGTCAAACCCAGGTCAGGCTGGGCTTCCAGTCGGTAGGCATTCTTGTACAGCACCTGTGCAGGGACAGGCACAACGTTCAGCCCGAAGCAGAAACTGAGGGCAACAATGAGTCCTACAAACATTTTCATGACTTCCAAAGACATCCTCATTCTATTCCGTTACCGTCAAAATGTGGTTGATGATGTTGCTCAGAGCACCCGAATTGTCTTGGGCCTGAAACTCAAACCTGAAGTCGCCCAGGGGTACGCCAGAGGAAGGCAAGACGATGAGCCTGCTGAAGGTGCCATCCCCGGCAACCACATCCCCGGTATTGGCCGTGTCGCCGTCATCAGCTAACTGCGTGGGACTGTTGTCGGCCTCCTGGCCTCCGGGCAGGAAGCTTCTGAATTGCACATAATCGATGTCGGAGAGACCCTGGGGATCCGTGACATCGACGGTAATGAGTATCCGCGTCGATTGATTCGGGTCGATCTTTACGGTGTTCGGTGCCACCACATTCGAAATGACGGGCGGCCGATTGCCGACAAAGAATCCGTGAATGGAAACCACCACCGGCTGACTGGTGTTGCCGGCCTGATCTTCAGCTTGAAAGCGCAAGAAATAATCGCTGGCTTCTTTGAAAAGGCCGGAACTCAAGGTGCCCGAATAGAGGCCATCGGCTGCATTCACGTCTCCGGCGCTGCCGTCATCGACAAGGTCTTGTTCTAAAGTTGGATTGGGATGTGCGGGCGGAAAAAATTGGAGCAAAACCCGCTGGATATCTGTCCGGCCGTCGGCATCTTCGACCGCAACAGCGACCACAAATTCGAAGGAAGAATCTACCGCAACTTGTTGGGGCACCAGGGTGCGTACGATCTGCGGCGCCAGGTTTTCCCTACCGGCCAACACTTCAATCTCAGCCTCGAGCCGGTTGCTAATATTGCCGTCCACGTCCCTGGCGGCCAGCTCCAAAACAAAAATACCGGTGTCGCCCTGCGCAAAGCTGCCGTCGATGAACGCGGTGAAGACCCCGTCTTTGGCGACGATGTCCCCTTGGGTACCGTCGTCCTTCAGCTGGCCTTGCGCTGACGACCCACTCGATCCATTTTTCGACAACACATAGCGCACTTGTGCAATGTTTTCCAGGCCCTGGTCGTCCTGAACTCTTACGGAAATCATCTGCTTTTGGGTCGAGGCGTTGTAGATTTGCGCCGGGGCCACTAAATCTGAAAGTACGGGTTCCGGCCTTTGGGCAGGTTGACTGATTTCGTCCTGGGTACAATTCCAGAAGAACACCAAAAGAAGTAAGAATAGACCAAAGTCCTTTTTCATAACGCTATTTTCTCGGATTCATCCCTGCATTGAAGTAACTGTCATCGCAAGGTCGCTTTCCCATTTAGTTTGCAATTCGAGCAAATCTACAGCGCAGAAATCAGCAGCCCCCAGATATTTTTTAGGTAAAGTCGTAGCAAGGGCTATCACGCGCATCCCGGCATTTCTTGCCGCCTGGATGCCCAGAGGCGCATTTTCAATGACCACGCAGTGCTGCGGTTCGACCCGCAAAGCCCGGGCAGCTTTCAGATAAGATTCCGGATGTGGCTTTCCATTGTTAACATCGTCGGCTGTGACGATGACCCCAAACCCGGACCGAATGCTGGCCGGCAATACGGCCTCCAAGTTTACCCGCGCGGTTCCCGTAACCAAACCGATCCGCAAACTTTTTTGCCGCAAGTACTCAATAAACACTTCGGCCTCAGGCCGCACGGAAGCCCGGGTTATCTCGCGGTAATGCCTTTGTTTGTTGGCAACAAACTCTCGTAATTCATCTTCGGTAATCTCACGATGGCGTCCCCCGAAAATCTCGAGCGCCAGGTCCCTGGAATTGCTGCCCTCGCGCAACAAGATTTCCTCCGGATCGATGGAAATGTCAAACCGACGAAAGGCCTCTTGCCAGGCGGAAACATGGTCGTCCATGCTGTCGACCAGAACACCGTCGTAGTCAAAAAGGACCGCTTTGATCAATGAATCTCCTCCAGGACGACGGTGAAGTGCCTCAAGAATGGTGCTTCGCGAACGATTCTCAAGCCCTTGATCTGCTCCCGCTTTTCGTAAATCCGGATGATGGATTCTGCCACGTAATTCATGTGCATGGTGGTGTAAACTCTTCTCGGAATAGCCAGGCGTACCAATTCAAGCTCAGGGTATTTTATCTGTCCGCTGTCGGGGTCTTTGGCCGCGAACATCAAACTGCCGATTTCAACGGCGCGAATTCCAGCTTCCCGGTACAAAGCAACCGTAAGGGCCTGAGCAGGAAACTGTTCCTGAGGAATGTGAGGCAGGAACTCTTTGGCGTTCAGATACACCGCGTGCCCGCCCACCGGCTTCACGATGGGAATGCCAGCGGCCTCCAATTGCTCACCAAGATTTCTGACCTGACTGATGCGAAATCGAAGATAATCCTCGTCCAACACCTCCTGAAAGCCTCGGGCCATGGCTTCTAAATCTCTACCGGCGAGCCCGCCATAGGTTGGGAATCCTTCGATCAAGATGAGCAGATAGGTGACCTTTTCCGTCCAGGCATCGTTGTTGAGTCCCAGGAACCCACCGATATTGACCAGCCCATCTTTCTTGGCACTCATGGTGCACCCGTCGCCGTAGGAAAACAATTCCTGGGCAATCGCCAGGACACTCTTGTCCTGGTAGCCGGGCTCTCGTTCTTTGATAAAATAGCAGTTTTCAGCAAACCGGCAGGCATCAAAAAACAACGGGATGTTATACTTCTGCAGCAACGCTTTGGTTTCCCGAATATTTTGCATGGACACCGGCTGACCTCCACCGGAGTTGTTGGTTATGGTGGTCATCACCAGAGGGATATTTTCTGGACCGTACTCATGAATGACCGACGCCAACTTGTCCAGGTCCAGGTTGCCTTTGAAAGGATAATCGCTGTGCGGATCCAGACCCTGATCTATCACGAGATTCAGGGCCTTGCCCTGGTGGAATTCCACATTGGCGCGGGTGGTGTCGAAGTGAATGTTGTTTGGAACGACGTACCCTTTTTTTAAGATCACGGAAAAAAGCAAGTTCTCGGCCACGCGTCCCTGGTGGGTAGGAATGATGTGTTTGTAGCCAAAGATATTGTGCACAACCTCTTCGAAGTTGAAATAATTGCGGCTGCCCGCATACGATTCGTC
>JBHHYI010000101.1:0-14725 GCA_046757525.1 bacterium
GTCATTTCGAGTCAGACGGCTGCCGGACGAGAAATCTGAATGAGCAGTTACGACCCCTTAATATTCTGTTAGCGTTGTAAATCAACAGTAGATTTTCGAGAGAATAGTCAGTATATTCAAGCAAATGAAAACTCAGCGAATATATCTTGATACTTCAGTAATTGGTGGCTGCTTTGACCATGAATTTGCAACGTGGTCCAATGCATTAATGAAGGATATCAAAACTGGATTATTTCGTGGAGTGACTTCAGAGATTGTCGAAGCCGAAATCTCCGACGCACCCAAAAACGTTCGAGAGCAGTTTATAGAATTCCTCAAAATGAATCCTGAAGTTCAAAAAATCAGTGAAGAAGCAATTAAATTGGTTGATGTCTACTTGCAGCATAAAATACTGTCAGAGAGATTTCGCAACGACATGTTGCATATTGCCTTGTCTACCATCGGAGATGTCGATATTCTGGTAAGTTGGAACTTCAGACATATCGTGCGCTATGATAAAATTAGGCAGTTTAATGCTGTCAATTTAGAACAAGGTTATCATACCTTGGATATATATTCACCTCGGGAGGTGACCAGTTATGAAAAAGATTGACGCCGTTGAAATGGTACGCAATATTCGTGACAAACAAAGCAAGGATACTACGGGCAGCTCTCCCAAAGAAATCATAGACTATTTTCGCCGAAAAGCCAGAAAGATTGCCGAGCAGGCACAAGCTCCAGAGTTGAGTGAGCGCTAACAACAACTCCACGCGACGCCGGAGCCGGAGCTCTTTTGAACGTTTGCCGGACCTTCGATTTTATTTCCATTCTAGAAATTACGTGCAGATTCATCCGGCGCGCGTGAGTTTTCCGTTATATTTGCTCAGAATGTTCAACCCACCTTCAGATTCCGCACCGCAACAAGTCTGGGTTCGGAATCACATGGGTGATTTTTTTGGCGCCCCCCGGGTAGGATCATTTGTTGGGTAGTCTTGTCCCGAGAGAATGGCGCCGTGGGGCGTCGCAGTGAAGATCGATATTGGGACACCAGCAACCCGGTAGAGTTTTTCAATTGGAGGGAAAATGGCACAAATCAAATTTCCGGCGATGCCGCTGGCCGACTGGCAGCCTACCCGAGACACCATTCATAGGTACTGTCAGCTTGTAGGCGCCATTAGAAGCGCCCTGACTCCCCCACAAAAGCACTGGTGGCATGTCAGCCTGCTTCCCGACGTGACCGGCTTAACCACGACGGCAATGCCGGCCGGTGAAAATTGTGCAGCAAATGCCTTTAAGTTGCAACTGGATTTTACCGCCCACAAACTCGTACTCACAACCAGCCTGGGCCAACGGTGGCATCTGCCATTACAGGGGCAATCGGTAGCGACCTTCTGTGACCAGACCCTGGCCGCCTTGACCAACCTGGGTATTCAAGCGCAAATCGACCGCGACGCGTTTAGTGATGAGAGCCCGCGAGAGTATGACCAGGTGGCTGCCGAAAGATTTTGGCTTGTGCTGAGTCAGATCGATGCCATTTTCAGGCAGTTCAAATCGGAATTGCGCCAGGAAACCAGTGCCGTCAATTTGTGGCCGCATCATTTCGACATGGCCTTTGTCTGGTTTTCGGGCCGACTGGTTCCCGGCGTTGATCCGGCTGACGCGGAAAATGCCGACGAACAAATGAGTTTCGGCTTTTCCACCGGGGATGAGACAATCCCGGATGCTTACTTCTACATTTCAGCCTATCCCATGCCGGACGGACTTGAGGAACTGGACTTGCCGGCCCCTGCAAGCTGGAATACCCGTGGATTTGAAGGCGTGCTGCTTATGTATGAATCGTTGGTGGGTATAAAGGACCCAAGGGAAAGGCTTCTTGAGCTGTTGCGCACTGTTTTTCACGCAGGTTCAAACCTTATGAAATAGCACTGGTTAACTCATGGTTGCAGGCGACCCATTGCAACCTGAGAATGCGGGCCAGGACTCACAAGGTTCCTTTATAAGCACTTGATTTTCCGGCTGCGAATATTTACATTTATAATGAACGAGGAGTCTTAAATCCTGCATTCCTCGGTCTTGATGTTTTGAGAGGATTTGACCGATGGTGAACTATGAGCCTTACATTGCCCGCCTGAAGAGAGAAAAAGCTAAAGAGCGAAAACTGGCAGCCGACAGAAGAAAACAAGCTCTGCAAGCAGCCAAGCAAATCGCCGCCCTTTTGAAGCAGAAGTTTGGCGCAGAGCAGGTATTTGTGTTTGGTTCTACACTTTCCGAAGAATACTTCCGTTTGCATTCTGATATCGACATTGCTGTGAAAGGACTTACCGCAGAAAATTTTTTCCGGGCCTACTATGAAGCGTATTACGCGGACCATGGTTTCAAAGTGGATTTAATCGATTTGAGGACTTGCAGTGATTTCTTGAAAAGAAAAATCATTCAGGAAGGTCGGGAACTATGACTGTAAAATATGTTGTACTGGCAGAAGAGATCGAAAGGGAAATCGAGAACTTGAAACAAGTAGAAGAGAAAGTACATGAAGGTGTAAAGAGGTCTCAAAAGCATCCTGGGGAACGAGAATTCTATTTGGATTCAGTTGCGATGAATCTCCATTCATATTACACAGGGGTTGAAAACACTTTTAGGAGTATCGCCTCAAGAGTCGATGGCGATGTGCCGCAAGGGGAGAGATGGCACGCAGAGCTTTTGAGCCAGATGTCTACACCGCTAAAGGAGATCAGAGAAAAAGTGATTTCTGACAAAACCCAAATCTTCTTAAGGGAACTATTGGGATTTCGACACCTGATTAGAAACATTTATTCATTTCATATTGATGAAGAGCGATTGCTGCAATTATGCGAACGGCTGCAATTGCACAGCAAAACCTTGTATTCGGAGTTGGGCAATTTTGTTGAGTTTCTGAAAAAGTCGGGGGAGACTTCATAATTTGAGGAAGCGGAATTGACTTGGGTGTTCACCCTCGCAGGCACATTGGCCCTCTTGAGAAACCTGATTTCGGTAATCGACAGTTTTAAATTCAGAGCGAAGGTGGCCGCCGCCCTCACAGAGGTAAAGCCTCGGTATTGGCCAAAAGTTGCGGTCCTCATCCCGTGCAAAGAGGCCGACCCGCAGTTTAGGGAAAATATTTCAAGCATTTTACAACAACAGTACGGTACGTTTTCGGTTATCTTTGTGACCGGCTCAACACAGGATCCGGCTTACAAGGAACTGCTGGAGTTGACCGCCGCAGAGAACACCGGCGCGACCAAATTGGTCACGGCTGGTTTGGCCAGGAGGCATTCCCAAAAGATTCACAACCTGCTGCGCGGACTGCGAGAAGTGGCAGAAGAGGCCGAAGTTTTGGTGTTTGCCGACTCGGACATTCGCGTACGCGAAAACTGGCTCGCTCATTTAGTGGCGCCCCTGCTCAAGCAACAAGTCGGAGCTGCCACAGGCTATCGCTGGTACCTGCCGATTGCCGGGAATTTCTGGTCAGCGGTGCGTTCCGTTTGGAACATGACCAGCGCTAACCTGCTGTTCAGCGACAAGTACAATTTTACTTGGGGCGGTTCCATGGCCATACGCAAAGAAACATTTGAAGTCCTGAAAATCGCAGAAAGATGGCAGAACGGCCTGAGCGACGATATGATTCTGACTCGTGCCGTCAAACAGGGTGACTACCGAATCGAGTTTGTGCCTCAAAGCCTGGGGCTTTCGTGCGAACAGACAAATTGGAGCGCATTGCTGGAATGGACAGCGCGTCAAATGACCATCGTGCGCGTTTATGATGCCAGGTTGTGGCGATTGGCTGCCTGGCCCCAGTGGACTTTCAACCTGATATTTGTTGCGGGATTATTTCTTGCCTGTCGTGGGTTATTATTAGAAACGCCCATCCCAAAAGCTGCCTGGGTTATGATGAGCGATCTGCCTTTAGGAGCTTTGATCAACTACATCCGATTTTCATCGTTTATGAAAGCCATGCCACACTACCGTGAGAAAATGCAAACG
This sequence comes from bacterium, assembly GCA_046757525.1. GTDB lineage: Bacteria > Zhuqueibacterota > Zhuqueibacteria > Oceanimicrobiales > Oceanimicrobiaceae > JBHHYI01. The sequence continues at coordinate 3,982 of JBHHYI010000101.1, forward strand.
TTTTGGTGGGCCTATGTGGGTCTGCACCTGCTTTCGTCTTTTGTTATGAGCTTGAGTTTGATCAAGTCGGCGGCACACCGGAGAGTCGCCTGGCATGGTATCCGGTACGAAATGCGCTCTGCCGAGGAAACCGTGGTGCTTGATGATTAACTCTGGGCATCCGGCGACGCCTTTAGCTGGCTCAAAAGCTCGCAAAAGCGGTGGGGCAAAGTAGAAGCGCAGGAGACTGGTGTACACGACCCTGGAGTAGCAAAACCCAACGAAAGCAACATTAACAACCTTTACCCAAAAGGAGGACGTACCAATGGCTAAAGCGATTTGGAGAGGAAAAGTTCTCGCCGAAAGCGATCGCTGTGAGATGGTGGAGGGCAACTATTATTTCCCGCCAGACTCGATCAATCGCGAGTACTTCAAAGAGAGCGATACCCAGTCCGTATGCCCCTGGAAGGGCACGGCGAGCTACTACCACATCGAAGTCAACGGCGAAGTGAACGAAGACGCGGCCTGGTATTATCCAGACCCGAAGAAGGCTGCCCACAACATCAAAGACCACGTGGCCTTCTGGCACGGCGTCGAAGTCCAGGGGTGAGGTTAGCACTCTACAGGTCGAGGAGACCACATAATGCCTACAAGGCGATAGGAAGCGCCAGAGGTGTCCGGGACGGAACACAGGCGAATCGTGGCAGCCCGCAGTCTGACTGTGGCAGGTGTGCTGCTGTTGCTGGTGGCAGGCATTCACTTGGCGGTGATTCCTCTGCTGCGTCAAGTCCTTTTGCGGAGACTCTCGGCTGACGCTTACGCCTTTGTTGCCCCACCTTTTTTTCTGAATCACGTCGGGGTCGGGGTGCTCCTGTTTCCGTTTGGGTTCAGTACCATTGTTTGCGCTGGTGGAATCCGGCGGGGGCAACGGTGGGCGTGGTGGATCGGCCTCAGCAACGCCGTGGCTGTTCTGGTGCTGCCCGTTGTGCTATTAGGGCTGATGGGTTTCAGGTATTTCAAGGCGGTGCCCTTTCTCGTGGCTGCCCTGTCAGTCACCGCCGCCGGGTTGGCCATGATTATACCGCTGCTGTGGGTTGGCAGGGAGATCGTGGGCCGCAGTTAACAGGCGTCAATTTCTTGGTGAAATGAGAATCCCCAGACCTCTCTGGATTTGCCCGAAATGTAAGAGACGCTTTGCGAATGTCAATCAATGGCATTCCTGCGGGCGTCACACGGTGGCAGATTTCTTGCGGAATAGAAGCGAACATTCTCTCGCCTTGTACAACAGATTTGTTGAAACGCTGGAATCCATCGGACCGTTTATTTTCGCTCCGGCCAAAACCAGGATCGGCTTCCAGGTCAGAATGATTTTTGCCGCAATCAACAGAATGGGCTCAGATTTCATTGACGGGCACTTGATCCTGGCCAGAAGATGTGAAAGCAAAAGGTTCTACAAGATTGAATTGGATACCGTCCATCGTTTTAAAATTCGCAGAGCGGAAGAAATCGACGCAGAATTCACAGAGCTGATGCAAGAGGCCTACCGGGTCGGCGAACAACAACGTTTGTTTGAGAAATAAGCGTTGGATCTGGTTGAGACGAAAAACCAACCAAGGAGTCATCGGCATACCGTCAAAGCTCCAAGGCCAGTGGCAATGTCCAAAGTGTGGAGAAAAAACCACAGCCCGGAGGCACACTTTACGTGCTCTGAGCCAGTTGCACCTGGGTACGCGGCCTCTTTTGTTCTGACCCGGTGCGCAGTTGGGAAGTGATTTGTCGTGTTTGCATTGGTGCTGCGAGTTTAGTCAGCGCGAACCGAGCTTGGGGACTTCAATCCATCATGCAAAAGACCAGGACAAACCAGACGGCCGACCTATTCCAAAATTCCCGGAATAACAAGCGCAAACAAAAGGGCCGCAAAAGCCGATTCGAAACCATCTTTTATTTGCTGTGTCTGGTGCTGTTGGCAACCATCGCGTGGGACCTGTCAAAAATCTGGGGGCCTTTGGCGGTCCTGCCCTCGGCGGCGATATTTGGCGGCTTATTGTTCAAAATAAAATGGCTGGCCATTTGGGGTGTGCCCTTAACTATGGCTTACCCGTGGATCATGTGGCTCAGGGGGAAGAGCACCTCGGTATGGTTCTGGACGGTAATCATCGTGTACTTGATTTACTTTTTGTTGATGCTGAGGCACGACCGGCGGGCCAAAGCGAAGCCGCCGCACTGAATCCATTGGCCTTCGCCGCTCACGGGGAACCCTGAACTATTCCTCGGGGATTAAATAAAAGTAGATGGTTCGATCCTCACCTTTCGCAAGGTTGATCTTGCGGGTGAAAGGTTCGGGCTGGTATCCTTGCTTCTGTACTGAGATTTCATAGTGGCCTTCCTGGAGTTCCACCCGCAACGGGGCTGTGTTTTTTCCCGCTTGCAACGCTTTGCCGTTTATGAAAACGAGCGCATTTTCAATGGCTTGTGGATTTGACAACAAAATGGTGACGGCGCCCAGGTCTTGTCTTGACGCTTGTGTGCCGTCTAAAATCAGGGGCGCGTTGGGCAAAGGCGTTAACGTTACTTTAAAAGACTGGAAGCCGGCTTTTGCAAAGGTCGTTTCTTTAGCCCACATTTCAAATCCGGGTTCTTCAATTCTGATCAAATAGGAGCGGCCGACTTTCAGATTGTTGAGCACCAGCAAACCGTTCTCGTCGGTCTTCCCGTACAATTTCCCGTTGACAAATATGCTTGCAGGCTCAGGATGGCGCGCATTTTCGACCAAAATCTCTAACTTCACCTCGGACCGGACGATCAGGCCGTCCAATTCATTCAGGCCATTCAGAGTGCTCTTTTTAAGTTGCGACTTAATAGAGCTCTCAAACTGCGCACCCACGTTCGCCTTAGCAGAGATTGGTTGCTTGCGCTTTTTTGCCAAAGGCTTTTGTGTGCGCAAGCTGGGAACCTCAGGTGCCGCAGGTTCTTTGACGGCCGGGTTCCTACCCACATTACCCTTGTCAGATACCACACGTGTTCCTGTCTTGGGGAGGGTTCTGTCTGCTTCAAAACCGGCGATGGCATGGTCAATCAATTCTTCTGACCCCTGGACAATTTCTTGAATGTCATCGACGATGTCCACTTCCTGGCCCGAGATTGAATCTGCTGCCAGGCTGGATTGGCCGGGGCGGATGCTGGTTTTGGTGTGCAAGCCATTTGTGAACAGATCGAATTTAAATGCCAAAAAAATCAGAACCAGGCCCAGCATTAGGCTGGCTAAGGCCATGGTTAAAGACCTTGGTCTCGCGCGTTTATAAGGATTTGTTTTAGGCAGATTCTCTAAATCTTGCAACTGATTGGTAAAATTCGATTTCAGCTTTTGTTTGGGCGACCCAGCCACGTGGTTCCCATTTTGCCGGGAGGCGCGATCGGCTTGAGCCAGTTTTTCCAAAAAGTGGCTCAGGTTGACAAAACGGCTTTCTTTATTTGGCTGAAGCGACTGGGCCACTACTTCATCCAGGACATCCGGAATTTCTAACCGCTGCAGGCTTGGTGGAATGACGGAATTCTTGTTGTGCCCGTTCAGGAGGGCCTGGAATTCCTGGCCAGCACAGGGCAAGTTGCCGACCAGCAGTTGATAAAAGATGACCCCCAGGGAATAAATGTCACTCTGACTGTCGTTGTCCGTAAGTTTTTGAACAAATTCCGGGGAGTAATAGGGCAATGAGTACAACACGTGGGATTCTTTCCTCTCGATCAGTAGCCGAATGAACGCATCGAACCTGAAGTCTGCAATCTTGACTGCACCGGTGTTTCTTTCTACAAAGATGTTGTGCGGCGAGAGGGTGCTGTGCGCCACGCCGGCCACATGGGCGTAGCGCAATTGCGCTGCGATATGGCGAATCGTTTGAATGGCGTCGTCCACCGAAAAGGCGCGTGTACTCTCGAAAAGATGAGATAGGGGTTGGCCAGCGCTGTATTCTAACACCACAAAATGCTTGCCCGAGTCAAGACCCTGGTCTAAAGCTCTCAAACATTCTACACCTTGCAAGGCACAATATGACTTGGCACAACGGTGAAAAACCCTGACAACTTCACCTTGACGTGCTAATTCATCCTTGAGCAGCTTGATCAACACTGGCCTGTCGTTTCTTCGGTCGGTTGCCTGGTAGAGGTCACAAATGCCATCTTCGAAAAGCTTGTTGCCAAGCTTATATTCTTTCAGAACCATAGTTCAGTCAGCAATCCCAGAAGTCTCACGCGACAGTAATTTCTATACGATGGATTTAAGATTTCATAACTTTTTGATTTCTGCTTGACTTGTGCCACAAATATTTGTATACTACCTTCGTAAATTTTGAGAATCCTTTTCATATCTATGCACTCGTCACGCGGTCTGTTCACAAAAGCTTAAATGGAGTATTAAATACCGAGTCTCAGCAATGCCGTTTAGGGGAGTTCCACCACCTCCAAAGAGAAAAAGCTCGTCGAACCTTGGCGAGCTTTTCTTATTTTCAGTTAGAACTTGTGCATCGAAACCCGTCTGAATCATTACTTTTTTACCGTTTCCGCTTTGTTTTTGTCAGCAAGCCTTACAGTCTATTTACATATTACAGAATCCCAAACTATTAATACCCACAAACTTTCAAAAATGGTAAATGTTTACGGTCGATTTTACCATCTATTTTTGTGGTCAGTTAGAGTCACAGCATGCCTTTTCTCTTGCGAATGAACCATTCAGTAGCGAAGAGAAAAATGCAGATAAGTAGGAGGGGACTCTTGTTCCAGATTTCCCATTCATTTTTTTGGGTGTGAACTTTAGCGGGGAAGTCGAGCCGGTCGTTGAGGTTAGCGAGATTGTTGACGTTGAAGACTGCGCCGCCGCTTTCTTCAGCGATACGCTTCAGCAAGTTCTCATTCATGCGCGTATTTTTAAATTCGAGGTTGAATTCTTCCACTGAGAATTTCCCGTGGTCGCGCCCCAGCACGCGCCCTTGCAAATGGGCCGTACCCGTGTAGCGATAGTCGCCGCCTTCCATGATTTGGAAGCTGCCCTGGTACCGGCCTTGCCCCAGGTTTGCCAGGGACAGCTCTTGTTCGTGACCATTTCTGGTCAGTTGTACCGTCACTTCAGCGCCATCTACCGGGCGGTAATCTTTGTAATAGACTTGCGCGGTGAATTTCACTTCTTCTCCGCTCCGATAGATTTCTTTATTGGAAGAGATTCTGACCAGCTTGCTCTCTTCCAGGGTGGTCAGCCATCGAATGGTGTTGTTTAAGAACTTCTGGTAAGTTTTGTTGTCCTTGCCAATACCCCACATCAACAAATCCCAACGCCACAAACCGTAGGCGGCAATCGCCACTGATTTGCGCTGGCCAGAACTCGCGGAGAATACCAGCGGCAGATTCTGCTTGTGCACAATTTCTGAGCGCTGCCAATCGACTGAAGCGAGAGTCTGAGTGGTTGGCTGCAATCGAATGGTCTGAATGTTGGTGAAAACCGGAGGTAACTCTCGCCACAGCTCCTTGATTTCGAGCTCATCTTCTGAGATTCTAAACAACGGGTGATTGATCCCTTGCGGCAGAATCTTGAGGTAAACCAACCGTTCGGTGGCCAGCGTGACTTTGAAATCGAACGGCAAAAAATCCTTCAAAAGCCAAAGCTTCTCTTTACTGACATTCTTGCCAAATAGAAATAGCAAAGGTTTGCCCTGCGACAGGACACTTTTCAGCGTATTCAACGTTTGGTTGCTGCTCCTTTTCCGCGGAAAATCTAATAAGATCAAGCAGTCGCTTGCCTTCAACTTCTCGGTCGTCTGCAAAGCATTGTCGTTGTAGAAAGTCCCGTTGAATTTCTCCACATAAGTTTGAATTTCGAAGTTCTTGTCAGATTCCAGGGCGCGTTGCAAGAACGAGAAATCTGCACTCGGCCCGCCGGCCACGATGGCGACCTTTAATTTGCTTTTCAACACTTTGACATAAAACGATTTCTGGTTGTTGATATAGGTCAACTCCCCTTCTAAATGGGGCAAATTGATGCTGTACTTGAACAAGCCTTCTTCCCCGGGGGTGAAATAAAACCGGACCTTTTGCTCGAGGGTATTGCCCGAAAGTCTCACAAGTTTGCTGTCGACTGTTTTGTTGTTCAGCATCAGGTTGACGGGAATCTTCTTATTTTCGAAGCCGCTACTTTTTAGGTAGACGTCTAATGGGATTTTCTCATCTGCATAGACGATTTCGTTGGTCAAGAAGTTTGAAATGAGCATATCTCTTTGTTCCTCCGGATCCCCGACCGGCACGGCAAAGATGGGCACACCGTAGGAAGCTGCGTATCTTATGGGATTCTCTCCCATGTTGTTAGCCCCATCTGTAATCAAAACTACCGCGGCAAAATATTTTTCTGCCATCTTTTCCTTAAGCTCCTCCAGCGCTCTTTTGATGTCCGTTCCGTCACCATTGAACCGTATGGAGTCCGGCGAAGGAGAGGCCAGGGCAGTCAACTGATGGTCAAAGCGGAAAAACTCGAGCGCGTAGCGTTCTGGCACCCGCTGCAGGAAATGAGTTCGCAAGACCTTTTTGACTTCTTCGGCCCGATTCACCTTTTCGTCCGTCAAACCCATGCTTGCCGAATCGTCCACAAGCACGGCGACTGCCGGCATTTCCTTTTTCTTGAGAGTAACGCTGAAGATGGGTTCGAAGAGAAGCAGGATTACGATGAACAAGGCCATTGTTCTGATAAACGTAAGCAAAAAACGAATCCCGGTGGCGACCGGCGGGATGGTTTTTCTGTAAACAAAATAGCTGAGAGCTGCTGCGGCCAGAAGCGCTACGACGAAGAGCACTGTGCTGCCGGCTAAATTCAACTCCATGCCTGTGAAGTCAGTCATTGATTTTTTCCTTTTTTAAGAAACACCTGCTCTTCGTAACGCAATCGTCTCGATTGCGAGGGCGATTCTCCGTTTGAAAGGAGACAGATATTCGCTCGTCCAGAGCGAAAATCAGAGGGATGTCTGGCCGGGCGAACCATGACTCGGGATTTCAGGACGCCTCCTAAAATCCCCCTGGTTTTTTCGCTGGACGCTTTGCTCTTAGGAAACGCTCCCTGTTTGCTGTCATGCCTGCGAAAGCAGGCATCCACTGGGTGGCCGGGTAGGGGGCCACCCAACTCCAACCCCTGGATTCCTGCTTTCGCAGGAAAGACATCGCTTGTTCCGACTCTTGGGCGTTTCCGATATTTAAAGCAATCCGGCGGCTGCCGGATTGCGGGGGCTTCTATGAAACGCTGCTTGCACGTGCCGCAAATCTCTCGTCCTCACGCTAACGTCAGGGCTGGCCTGGGGCTTAAACTGAACTCAGAGCTGTTCCCCTGTGCAAGGTAGAACGCCCCTGCTTTGGCGATCATGGCACCGTTGTCCGTGCACAAATCGGGCGGTGGAATAAACAGTTGGAATCCAAGCGTCTGGCTTGCAGCCGCCAGGCGTTGTCTCAGCAACGAATTGCTCGCGACGCCACCGGCCAGCACCAGTTGATCTATGGCACGCCTCTTGAGCGCTGCCAGGCTGTTGTCGACCAACACCGCTACCGCCGCCGCCTGAAAGCTGGCGGCGATGTGGGCTCGTGTCTGCCTGCGCTGCTCAGCGCTGAGCGATTGCAGAGAATAGAGAACAGCCGTCTTGAGTCCGCTGTAGCTAAAGTCGAGACTGGCGTCTTTGAATTGGGCCCTGGGAAATCTGACATAGTCGGCGTCGCCCTTTTGCGCCAACTTGTCGATGGCCGGGCCGCCTGGATACGGCAAATCTAACATTTTGGCCACTTTGTCGAAGGCCTCTCCGACGGCGTCGTCCCGGGTTTTTCCGACAATCTCGTAGTCACCCCAGCTTTTCACCAGCACCAGTTGGGTGTGACCGCCGGAGACGATCAGAGCAACGAACGGCGGTTCTGGACCTTCCGCAACGACAGAATTAGAAAAAATGTGCCCTTCCAGATGGTTCACACCGACGAACGGTTTGCCCAGGCCAAGCGACATGGCTTTGGCAAAGTTAAGGCCCACCAGAAGGGAACCCGCCAGCCCCGGTCCGTAGGTCACCGCAATGCCGTCCAGTTGGTTTGCGGCAATGCCGGCCTTGTCGAGAGCGCTTTGTACGATGGGTACGATCAGTTTCACATGGGCGCGCGAAGCCAGTTCTGGCACCACGCCACCAAACTGCCGGTGCACCTCCTGGGAGGCAACTACATTCGCAGCTAATCGGTCATGCCGCCAGACCGCAGCGGCGGTTTCATCGCAGGAGGTTTCAATGCCCAGCACGATCATTTCAAAATGCTACCAGGGCGTCGACGATGAGCTGGCCGTCCCAATGTTCGTTAAAGCCGTACTCGACCCGCAGGAGGTTCATATAGGGCAGATGAAAATGCAAGCCGGCGCCCCAACCGGTGATGAACTTCTGCGTGGTCAGTTTCTCCCCCTGAAACCAAACGGCACCGGTGTCGATGAAAATTGCGCCGCTGATGCCAAAACGCAGATTGCTACCGTACCGCCCCATGGACGCGAGCGGTTTCCAGTTGTGGTAGGTGATCTTTCTGATTGGAAAACGGAACTCAAAGTTGCCCACGGCCAGGTTTTCGCCCGAGGCACGGGACCGAAAATGACCTCGAATGCGCGTAAGAAAGCCCAGATGCACCTGGCGATAAATCGGAATCGTTCCGTGGGCAAGGTTGGCCGCGCCCCTGAAAGCCAAGGTGGTCTTACCCACCGGAAAATATTGTCTGAAATCTGCGCCATACCGATAGAAATCGATCGTGTTTCCGAACCATCCCGTCTTCTTGATCCAGAGGTTAACATAGTGGCCGCGGTGCGTGTATTCCCACAGGTCGCGGGTGTCGTTAGTGAAAGACAAACCAACGCTGGGCAGTTTATCGTTGTCGGAAGACGAGAGCACCAGGACAGAATCTCCAGAGGAGAGGCGCGTGTAGCCCAGGTTCACATCCAAATAGGTGAAATGTCCAAAACGCTTGCCAATTCTCCAGGCAAACCCCACTTGGTGTTCATCCACGTCCAGGTCTTGCACTGTGAAACTTTTGTTGCGTACGCGTTTGGCAAACACAGAAATACTGGTGTAGAATTTTAGTTTGCCGAAGATCCACGGATTGGAGTAGGACAGTCTCACTGAGGGATTAAAGCCCAACCAAAACGAAAAATCGATGATTTCCCTACGTCCGCGGAAGTTCAAATGCAGCAGTCCGGCCCCGACAGAAATCCTGCTCCAGTCTCTTTCGTTTCTAAAGATGATGGGGTAGGGGAAGATAGACCACATCTCGCTGACGGTAACTACGAGAATGGTGCCGTTGGGGGTTGGCACCTGGTCGATTTCAACTCGATTGAATATGCCCAGATTCTGAATGCGCAGGCGATCCTGTTCAATTTTGACCGAGTCGAGTTTGTCGCCCGGCTTCAACTTCATCTCGCGAAGAATGGTTTCTTCTTGGGTCTTTTCGTTGCCCTGAACCAATACCACAAAAACCCGATCCGACTTGTCGGTGCTGGTACTGTCGTCCGGAAGCTTTATGAACTTTTGACCGTAGGCGTTGGAGAGGCTGATTAGAAAAAGAACAGGAAGGAAAGCCAGTTTGCTGCTGATGGAGTGCATGGGAAACCTCAAACTAAAAGTTACGACTGAGAATTGAAACATTCAAAACTTTTCTAAGAGTCGGAAGGTGAATCTAAAATCATCGTTGGACCGGTCTGTTCTTTTGGCAACGTCCATGCGAAAGATCCCCTCGAGGACCATGATTGAAAGGCCCACATCGGTCTTCAGATTGTCAAAGGTGAGGTCGCCGAAACCGTCGAACAGCCCGTCACCAGGGTCGGTAACGTCGGCCCAGCCCGTATCCACGAAGATGCCCAGAGAGAGAACCGACCAGAAACCGCCGAAGTAAGGGATTCCGGTCAGGGGGATTCTTTGCAAGACATCACCGCCAAATAGATAATTGGCGTTGAACATGAAAACGCGATTGCCGGCAAGTGACAGCTCCTTGTCGTCAAAGCCGCGCAAACCACCGATGCCGCCAATGGTTGTAATATATTGATCTGCTAAACTGCCGTGCCTGGTTCCCAGGATCGTTCGAAACACGATGCGCTGGTTGCCAAAACTTGGCTGAAAGCGCTTGAGCGTTAAAAAGAGTCCGTCGGTGTCAAAGTCTTCGCTGGTGTGTTCGTAAATGCCCTCGAAATACCATCCAGTTAACGGGAATAAGGGATTGTCGCGCCAGTCGAAGGCGGTGATGACTCTGATGTTGGTTTCGTCGCCCTCCCCGATCTGAAACGGCGCCCTGGTGGGATTGTTGTCAAAATCCCGGTCGCCGCCGAACACGCTCCAATTGGTATTTTTCCGGAGCGCGTCAATGGTGCGTCTGCCGACTTCCAATCGAAAAATATGTGCGCCCGCAAACTGCTGCTCCACGAAAAACTTGAATCCTTCGGTTCCGTAATAGTCTTTGAAGTCCTCTCGCAAAAAAAAAGCCGCCAATGAATTCTCCACATCACCAATGAGCCAGTTGTCTGCCGAATCCAACCTTTTAAATACTTCGGCACCAATGCTCAAGCGGTTAAACTCAAAGAAATCTTTACGTGTGCCCACATTAAATCTAAATTTCTTGTCGGTCTGATTTTCGAAGCCCCAGCCCGCGTCTCCGTAGATCTGAAATCTGGGTATCGCCAGGGGACGGTATCTGAGGCCGAAGTTCAAAAACAGCCCTTCTACCCGATTGTAGTGAGGTTTCGAAT
>JBHHYI010000102.1:0-14695 GCA_046757525.1 bacterium
GAAAATTGGTTTTACAAAAAATTAAAAAAGTTTTCAGCAAATGCAACAGAAAGATCGGCTTTTTCTAACCTCTGGCGCCGAAGTGATTTTAGGTCGATTCACCATTCAAACATCGATGGTGGAATAATACACCTTCTCCGAAACCTCCGCCCAACTGGTAACGCTCTTTCTGAATGCGCTGAACGATTCGTAAATCTTTTTGCTTTGGGGATCCTTGGCGACCATCTCAGCGATGACTTCATCGGCGTAGTGCTTGAGGGCGGAGAGCACTTCGGCCGGAAATGGTCTGACTTCAACGTGGTGCTCATGAATCAGTTTTTGCAGATAGGTGTTGTTTTTTGATTCGAACTCGGACAGCATCCACATGTTCGCTCTGGCGGCCGCGCTGCGAATGATGGTTTGCAGATCCCTTGGCAGTTTATCCCAGGCATTTTTGTTAACCGTCAGCTCAAGCACGGGACCGGGTTCATGCCAGCCCGGGTAATAATAGTATTTGGCGACTTTGTAGAAGCCCATCCAATAATCGTGGTAGGGGCCCACCCATTCGGTGGCGTCGATGACGCCTCTTTCCAGATTGGTAAAGATTTCGCCGCCGGCCGTCAAGATAGCTGAGCCGCCGGCCCGGGCGATGACCTGAGCGCCGAGACCCGGGATACGCATTCTCAGACCCTTCAAGTCATCCACGGTGTTAATTTCTTTATTGAACCAGCCGCCCATTTGCATGCCCGTGTTGCCAGCCGGCATGGGTATCAGATTGAACGGTTCGTACAGTTCTTCCCAGAGCTTCAGCGCGCCGCCGCTGTAAAGCCAGGCGTTCATTTGCTGAGCGTTCATACCAAAAGGCACGGCTGCAAAAAACTGGGCGGCCGGCACTTTGCCGGCCCAATAATACGCAACGCCGTGGCTCATTTCTGCCACGCCCTGGCTCACGGCATCGAAGGCCTCCAGGGGAGGTACCAGCTCGCCACCGCCGTAGACCTGAATCTTCAGCCTTCCGTCCGACATCTCATCGATCCACTGCGCCATCATGTCAGCGCCTTCGCCCATCACATAGAAATGCGGCGGCCAGGTGGTCACCATCCGCCACTCGTATTTCTTTTTGGTGTGCACGGCTGGCGCATCGCGGCCGGCTTCCTTGGAATCACCGCACCCCAAAAAAAGCGTGGAGCCGCCAAGCAGCGTTGCGATAGAGCCTTGCTTCAAGAATTCTCTCCGTTTGATCTTTCCCATCCGGGCCTCCGTTTAGCTTTTAGTTTCCTTCTGGACGGTAAAACCTAACTGACAGTGAGGTACCCTTCACTTGCTCCAGACGCTTCCTGGTGTGCAGAAGGGAACCATGAAACTGCACCATGTCCCCACCGCAACTGAGGTTTTACCCGTGACATGATTTTCTTGTTGCTTGGAATCAGAATTTGTCTTAGATTTTATTTTTAACCGTAGAAAGGAATTCTTGGAAAATATAAAGATAATCAAAAATATGCAAGTGTATAATAAGATTTCTGCAATCTCCTATTTGTTGTGTTCACTTACCTTGTGGGGTTGTCAAGGGCAACCGGTCATCGAAGACATCACGAAGGCGCCCAGGGTGAAGCCGGTCGACAAAAAATACGCCGGCATTTTTAAAGCCCTGGATGGCACCTGGCGTGGAGAGTTTGGCGTCTATGTCGACCAACGAGGTCAAGTCAAGGACAAGGCACAGCCCAAAGACATCGATGAAGCCTTTTTCAGAACGCTGCCTCTAAAATTGGAGAACGTCATTCATGTGCAGCAACACTATTTTTCCGAAAGCCCGTATTTTCAACGACTCACCATTGAAGACACCTATGCGAGCAAAAATGGCCAACCACGGGTCGTCAGAAGTCGTGGTGTCAACAAAATTCAGGACGGCAAGATGTGGTGTGTGGTGGTAAAACCGGATGAAACGGTTGTTCATTCTGGCAGAGAAGAAGGACCCGAGACCATTGTTTGGCAGCGCAGCTTGAAGGAGCCTGTCAAAATCGAATACTTCAAAGAAACCGTTCATCGGGAGGAATACACGATTTTAGGTTGGGGTTACTACGGCGATGACGCCCCCGACCTGAGTCCCCGACATTGGTTTTTCGGCAAATATAAGAAAGTAAATTAGATCGGCAATCCTCTGGCTGATCTGGCACGCTGTTACTGCCTGCCCGGAAGGGTTGCAAGTGTACTCCATACTACAAGCGGACAACATCGTGTTTTTTTAGCAAAGTCTTGGACACTTCAGAACATATTTTAGCCACGGATTTACACTGACAAAACACAGATTCTAAACCATAACGTATCTAAAATGAACTTTTCTCTTCAGGAACCTGTTGCCGATTGGTTGAAGAATTAATAAGTAAGCGCTACAACAAAAATTAAAATAGTGGGACGAGTAGTCATTTTGTTTTCATAGGCTAAAAGTTACTAAGGGTTCTTATCCGTGTCAATCAGTGTAAGTCCGTGGCTTAATCAATTTTTGGTTGCGGCCGAAGGCCGCGTTGGGAGACTCCGGCGCTTTAATCCCTTAAGAGTAAATTCTGTGCCTTTTGGGCAAAGATTATTTTTGGAGCCTTTCATAGTTCTTTCAATTACAACATGTTGTAATAGGTAAAAAGCAATGATCAAATTTACCTTATCACTGTGTTAGATGCCACACGGATCGAGAACTCACACGGAGTTCTTTAAATTTTTTCCGTGTGATTTTTTGATCTGTGTGTAAATGAGCAAGTAATAAATAAATTATTTTGCCCTTAATTGTTTTGCTTTTTGGGTTCCGGCTTGCCCCGTTGGATAAATTATCCCACGGGGCTTGGCCGGGTTAGGTTAAATTTGGGAAGTCATCCTTGACACCTCTGCTCCAGAACATTCTCAGTTTTTATGACGGTCACAAGAAATCTGCGCCCGTTCTATTCTTCTTCGGCGGCTTCACCTGGGACAGCTTTACCCTCAAAAGAATTGACCGCTGGTTGGACAATCTAGTTTTGTTGAGTTACATCTTGCTCTTAGGCGGGCTCATCGTCCTGGTGAATCTCATCGATATCGGCAAAATTAAAAATGCCTTTATCCTGAAATACCGCACCTGGTATCCTTTAGGGCTGCAATTTTTCATGGGCGGTCTGTTTAGCGCCTATGTTGTGTTTTATTTTCAGAGCGCTTCTCTGAGCAAAACATCGTTGTTCGTGGGGCTGCTGGTAATATTGCTGGTCGCCAACGAATTCTTAGAAAAGCGACTCAGAAACTTGTACCTGCTGATATCCCTCTATTTTCTTGCCAGTTTTTCATTTTTCATATTCTTCATTCCAGTGACGACCAAAGCCATGAATGTCTACACCTTTCAAGCTGGCGGCCTCCTGAGTCTCATTCTGGTCGCCGGCATTTTATTCCTGTTCAACAAGCAAGGCATTCTACGCAGTCGAAAGCAGGTCATCCTGACCGGCACCCCGGTCGCTATTTTGTTCGTGTTGCTTAACTTGCTGTACACCATGAATTGGATTCCGCCGGTACCCCTTTCGCTCAGATCAGGGGGCATCTACCACCACGTCAGCAAGCACAGAGACTCCGATCTCTTTGTGTTGAAATTCGAACAGCCGAAGTGGTTTCAATTCTGGAAAAAATCGGACGGTCCTTTTCACTACGAAAAGGGGGACACCGTCCATTGTTTTACCGCCATTTTTGCACCTACCAGGTTGACCAAAAGGATTTTTCACCACTGGCAGAAGTACTTTCCCAGGAGAAAAAAATGGGTGACCACCGACAGATTGGGCTATTTCATTACGGGTTACCGGGATGGCGGCTACCGCGGTGTCACGCGCAAAGTGAACGTTTCGCCGGGAAAATGGCGCGTGGATGTGGAAACCGAGGAAGGCTTGCTTTTAGGTCGAATCAATTTCAAAATCAAAGCCGTGGCATCAAAAGTGCCGTTAAAAACAGTTTACAGATAGGCAGCCGTATGCAAGAAATAGGAAAACTAACGCTTTTAATGCTCATTGGCATGGTGGCTGGTTTCTTGAACATCACCGCTGGCGGCGGCTCGCTTTTGACTTTGCCATTTCTCATTTTCCTGGGTTTGCCTGCCGGAGTGGCCAACGGCACCAACCGCATTGCCATTTTCGTGCAAAACATTTTTGCTACGGCACGCTTCCATAAATTCGAAGTCATCCCGAAAGAAATTGTGTTCATTGCCAGCGTTCCCGCTCTACTCGGTTGCGCGCTTGGAGCACAACTTGCGGTGCACATCGACGAGTTGCTTTTCAAGCGCGTCCTTGCAGTCATCATGGTTGCTGCCGTTGGTCTGATGTTCCTCAAGAATAGCACGAAAAACCCCGAGGCACCGATTTCATGGACTTTCCGCAAGAAGCTCGTCATCATTTTTACCTTTTTGGGACTTGGCATCTACGGCGGCTTTATCCAGGCTGGCATCGGTTTTCTTCTCATCATGGTGTTGACCGCAGCAGGCTACGATTTGGTCAGAACCAACGCCTTGAAGGTGCTGGTGATTCTCATTTTTACGCCGGTTGCCTTGCTCATCTTTATTGCGCACGGACAGGTCGACTATTTAAAGGGTTTGACTCTCGCTGTTGGCAACGCTGCTGGTGCCTGGCTGGCTACACGCGTGGTCGTCGAGAAGGGACACCCATTCACGCGCTGGATTGTCGTGGCCGCCGCAAGTATTTTTGCTGTCAAGCTGTTTTTGGGGTAGGTTTAGAGCTTTGTTAATCACCGGCTTACCATCTAATCACTTGACATTTTAGGCACAAAGGGTTATCTTATGAAATGTTGTTGCACGCTTTTTATGCAAATTCGACAAGTCTATTTAGTTTAACATTGAAATCAAGGAATTTCACTATTACTTCAACCACTAAATCACAGGAGGTTTCATTATGGGCTACAAGGACAATTTGTTTGTGATGCCATTCGACCATCGCGGTTCCTTTCAATCGAAGATGTTTGGCATCAGTGGCCGGCAACCCACGGATGAGGAAACCAGGATGATCGCATCCTACAAACGGATCGTCTACGAAGGCTTTCGCAAGGCCTTGACCCAGGGCGTGCCCAGGGACAAAGCCGCCATTCTGGTAGACGAACAGTTCGGGGCAGATTGTGTAATCGACGCCCTGAAAGACGGCATTAAAGTGGCCATGCCAGCCGAAAAAAGTGGGCAGAAGGAATTCGACTTCGAGTATGGTGAAGCTTTCGGGGAGCATATCGAGAAGTTCAACCCGACTTTTGTGAAAGTGCTGGTGCGCTACAACGTGGAGGACAATCAGGAGATGAACCAGCGCCAGGCCGTACGTCTAGCCAGACTGAGTGATTATTGCCACACGAACAACCGGAAGTTCATGTTTGAACTGCTGGTGCCGGCTTCGGGAGCCCAGTTGGAAAAAGTCGGGGGTGAGAAAGTTAGGTATGACACCGAAATTCGACCCGCACTGATGGAGAAGGCCATCGCCGAGCTGCACGAGGCTGGTGTCGAACCAGACGTGTGGAAACTGGAAGGATTGGAAAACGCCGCCGACTACAAAGCCATCGTTGCGCAGGCCAGGAGTGACGGCCGCGACGACGTCGGGATGATTGTGCTGGGCCGCGGCGAAAATGCCGAAAAGGTACGACACTGGCTCAGCGTGGGCGCACACGTCGAAGGTGTCATCGGTTTCGCCGTGGGCCGCACCGTGTTCTGGGATGCCCTGGCCGGTTTCAAGAATGGCACGCACAGCCGCCAAGACGCCGTGGACATGGTCGCCAGGAATTACAGCGGCTTCGTTTCTCTGTTTACCGAGGTCTGAGGTCGGCTGCGAGTTCAATGCACCAGCCCCAATGGCCGTGCCTGCTGAGCCTTGGCTGTCGCCCTGGTGGCGGTGTGTCGCCGCAGGAACAGGTGGGCAAGGAGCAAGAAATAAATGGTTGACTTTATGCGATAATTTCCTTAAATGTTTTTTATTTTAGCCGCTGGGAATGAGTCCTTGACCTGGTTAGTTGGTGCATTGCTTGCTTTGTTGGTAACAACTTCTGCATTTAGCAAGCAACTCTTGTCTCTCGACGGAGCGATTGCAGCTTTTTTTATCGGGTGGATCATTTTTAGCGTAGGTCAAATTCCCTTTAGCGTTCCAATTTTGGCCTTTTTTATTTTGTCCAGTTTGCTGTCAAGAATAGGTGGCACTCAGAAAATGGCGGTGCAGCGAGTTTTCCAGAAGAGCAGCCGGCGCGATGCGGGCCAGGTGTTGGCCAACGGTGCTGTGCCGCTGTTGTTGCTGTTGTATTGGCAACGATCCCCAAGTCCGTTCGGCTTTTATCTCTACTTGGCCGCCATCGCCTCTGCTACGGCAGACACCTGGGCGACCGAAATAGGCGTTCTTTCCAAATCACCACCCCGGTTCATCTTGAATCTGCGAAAAGCACCCAGCGGCACTTCCGGCGCGGTGAGCTTGCTGGGCCTGGCGAGCGCTCTGCTTGGAGCGTTCGCGGTTAGCGCGGTCGGATTTGTGGTGGCAGCGGCGTTTTCTCTGGTCCCTTTCCGGTGGTGGTACCTGTTGGTGCTGACTGCTGCTGGCTTCTTAGCACAAATAGTGGACAGCTTGTTGGGCGCTTCTTTGCAAGGACTCTATCGTTGTGCAAATTGTAACCGGATTAGCGAGAAAAAAATGCACTGCCAGGGTCACCAGGCAAGCCACATCTCCGGCTGGAAATGGGTCAATAACGACATCGTCAATGTGACCTCGAATGTGTTTGGCGTGCTCTTGTGCTGGATTGGCGTGGAGGTTTTGTTATGAAGGCCGGGAAAAACCGACGGAAAACGACAGCCCAGAAATGGCGCAAGAGACTGAAGTGGGGTGCTTTGCTCGTGTTCGTCCTTTATTTTAGTTTTGGCGGTCATTACAACTTGTACAAGTATTGGAAGCTAAAACGCAAGAAACAGGAATTACAAGCGCACATTGAACAGTTGCAGCACGAAAAACAGGAACTACTGAGGAAAATCGAATTGTTGAAGAACGACAAGGCTTACATCGAAAAAATTGCGCGCGAAAAATATAAGATGAGCAAACCAGGAGAGAAAATCTATTTAATCGAGGAAAAGGATGACAAGTGACCGATTCTAAACCGTTAGCACCCAAAGGCGGGTTCGGCAAAAAAATACGAGCCTATTTCTTCACCGGCTTGCTGGTTTTGGTGCCTTTGGTCCTGACCGGATACATCATCTGGAATTTATTTCTTGCCATCGATGGTATTTTAAGAGAGTTTGTTTACTCGTTTATTTTTGAGAACTTCAAAATCTCCTTTTTTGAAAGGCCCATTCCTGGCCTCGGCTTCATCACCCTGATTCTGATCATCGTCCTCACCGGTATCCTCGCGCGGAATTATTTCGGTCGTAAAATCGTTAATCTCGGCGACAAATTCGTCCAGCGAATTCCGCTCATCAATCGCGTTTACAATGCCATTAAGCAGATCAGTTTCGCTTTTTTTTCGGAGAAACGGGAAGTATTTAAGAAAGCCATTTTGTTTGAATATCCAAGAAAGGGAATATATTCAATCGGTTTTTACACACAGGACACGCGAGGCCCGGTGCAGGAAGCGCTCAAGGAGGACGTCGTGAGTGTGTTCTTGCCTACGACCCCTAATCCAACTTCCGGGTTTCTGCTTTTTGTGCCGAAAGCAGACATCATCGACCTGGACTTAAGAATCGAAGACGCGTTGAAACTGGTAATTTCGGCTGGTGCGGTGGTTCCAAACAGCAAGAATCGGGCTCAGATAGCTTCCGTGGAACCAACAAAACTCGACCCTTGAACAATATGCGCCATAGCTATTATTTTAGTCTACTGCTCAACGACGGTTGTTTGAAGATTGCGGCATGGTGTGTTCTGTTCGGCGTTTCGACCCTGTCCGCCAGGAATGCCCACGCGCAACCAAGAGCAGAAGCCAACCGGCCGCCCACCCGCCTGCGTTTTTCCAAACTCACATTCAATCAGGATTTAAATATTTTTAAGTGGAACTATGCGTTAAACTACCAAAAGGAATTGGCCAACCGTGTGCAATTTGAATTTGCAGAAAATTTTGAATCTACCTTGCAAAGCATCACCAACCACGATTTGTGGAAGGACAATCAAGACTTCCGCATGACCTTCAAGATACCGGTCAGCAAAACCCTCTCCTTTAACCCGGAGTTTCAGTCGTACGTGCTCTCAGACCCTTTGGCTGGTTTCGACAACGACCTTCAGCTTTATTCAGGAGGGGGCAAACTCATCTTTCAACCAGGCCCGGACATCTACTTCGCACCCAAAGTGAGCAGCAAATGGCAAACTCAGGTCAAGCAAAGTGACCAGGGGATCGCCTACGGTCTGGAGACCCGCATTCAAAATATCGACATCCAAGGCTACAAGAACGATTTTTCATTCCTGGGCACCCAGGACTATTTCCCCAACCGGAAAAACGAGGACTTCAAGATCCAGTACAGAATTGAGCGGCAATTTTACGAAGGCACTGCGGACACGCTCATTCTGTTTCTCAACCGGCTCCGCATCGACAGCTTTGACTCCGACGCTGGCGGCATTTTCGTCCGGAATCTCACGCAAAACAATCGCGGGGTTGAAAACCGCTTAAGCTACAGACTCGCGCCGGACGTGGCGTTGTTCTTGCGCAATTCTATTTCCTCCAATACCTTTGAAGTGAACAATCTGCGCGACAAGGAGGTGGATCTGCGCAAGGATGATAAGGGCTTTGAAACCAACAGCAACTTGAGTTTGTCGATGCAAAAACCGAAATGGTTCGGCAACGTATTTTGGAACTTTCGTTCCAGAGAGAGAAATGACCGGCGTCCCAAGGAGAAAGTCGTGAATCCTTTTCTGACCCGGCATCCTTCCCTGGGATTTGACACGGATCAGGTCAATGAAGCGCTGGGGTTGCGCGGCGGTCTGCATCTCACCCGCCAGGACTCCCTGGGCGTCTACGCCTCGGTTTCCAAATTCATTTACGACACGTCGGACTCCACCAACCCCAACAGTCACGATCAACTGCGCTGGCATTTCACATTCTCTCATGCGCATCGTTTCTCCCCTCACCTGCGGCTAATTTGGCGGGCCAACGCTTTGCTCAACCATTTCGTATTTGTTTCCAGCGCCTTCAGCAGCGGCAACAACTGGGAACGCATTTTTCAGCTCACCCCGGAAGTCTATTACCAGCCGAGCCAAAACTTTTATTTCAGGCAGATTTTTACGGTGCGCGCAAAGTACCAGACTTATGACTTCGACGATTCAGAAACCAGCAATCGAAACATCGTAAACCGTCAGTTTCTGTTAACCAACCACAGCAATTTTCGTTTAACTCGCCACACCTGGCTCGAGCTCAGTTTGAACTTTGAACTGTCCGAGCAAGGAAAACTCTTCTACAACCAGTGGCGCCAGCGCCTGGCGCTGTCGTGGCAAAACGAAGAGATTCAACTTTTTCTGAAGAACCATCTGGGCTCCGGCATGGTTTTCTCGCCCGGATTTGCTTTCTTCCAACAACTCCGTTGGGATCACATCGTCAACTCAGACGGCACACTTTCCAAAAGAATCAAAGACAAACACACCAACGTGGGTCCAATCTTTCAGCTTGCTTTCAATCCGAGTCCGAATTTAGAATTTGTGGTCTTCGGCAAAACTCAATTCGTTATTTCATCGCAAAGAAAGACCGATACCATTAATAACATCGATGTCAAGTTGAACTGGTTCTTTTAACCTCTCTGGAAAATAATTGTGAGCACTTCAGAAACCAAAAGATTCGAGATCGTCATTCCCAGCAAATTGGACAGAATAGAAAGCGTGGAAAAATTGTCCGAAAGAGCCGCCGATGTGATGCAATTTAGCGACGACGAAAAAGACAGTCTGGCCATCGCCGTAACGGAAGCGGTAAACAACGCCATCATCCACGGCAACAAAAGAGATGCCAGCAAGAAGGTGTTCATAAATTTCAAGTTTGAGGGGAAAAAACTCATCGTCATCGTGAAAGACGAAGGCCAGGGCTTTGACCCGAACGACCTCCGCGATCCGTTGGACCCACAGAATTTGCTGAAGGAAAGCGGCCGGGGAATTTTTATTCTCAAAGCTTTGATGGACGAAGTCAATTTTGAGTTTGAGAAAGGTGGCACCGTCATCAAAATGGCAAAGGAAAAAAAGTCGTAATGGCTTACCTCTTCGACCAGGCCCGCTAACTGCTTCTATTTTGTCTTCTCCAGCGAAACGATTTTCCGATTAAGTCTTGCACTTCGTCTGTAATATTCTTAAGTTTGTTTTCACAATCCTTCGAGGAAGATGAAAGCACGGTACGTTGAAATTGCGTTTCCTCTGCCAGTGAATCATACTTTTACCTACCAAATTCCCTCAGAATTAGTGGGCACAGTTAGGGTTGGGTGCCGGGTGATTGCGCCTCTGGGGCCACGAAGACTCACGGGATTTATTGTTAAGCTAAAAGACTCGACTGAGTTCAAAGAACTCAAGGCCATAATCGATGTGCTGGATTTGGAACCCCTTTTCAGCCCCGACATCCTGCGATTGTCAGAGTGGATTGCCGAGTACTACCTTTGCTCCCGTGGCGAGGCTTTGAAAGCTACGCTACCCTCTTTCTTTTTGAGGGCCTCCAGGAAAGTCGTTTATGCCAGGCACCCGGATGTTGAAGAAGCAGCCAGCAAGCTCGAGACCACCTCACCGCGCCAGGCGCAAATACTGCGCTATTTAGCCAAAGGCGGCAAGATTTCAGTGCAGCATTTGAAACGGAAAATAGGGGCTCAAAATCTGTATTCGAGCCTCAATCAATTGATCAAACGTAAGCTCATTGGCACTGAACAAAGCTTCGCAAACTCCCAGGCTAAACCCAAGACCCGAAATTTTGTTCGACTGCAGGCAGAGGTCAGTAGCTTGATTGAAGCACTCAATAAGACTGCGCCTGTTCGCGCCCGCTGTTTAAGCTACTTGCAAGCAGCCGACCGGGCGATCAGCCAGGCCGAACTGGTGAAGGAGACCGGGATTACTTCCCAGGCCCTGAAATCGATGGCAAAGAGCAAGTTGGTCGGCATCTTCAAGGCGGACGTCTTGCGGGATTTTTACAGCCACATCCAGATTGAAGCTCCGCAAGCAGTTCGGTTGAATCCAGAACAGAGTCAAGCATTGGCTGAAATCGACCAGGCCATCGCAGGGCAGCAATTCAAAACCTTTTTGCTTTTCGGGATTACGGGCAGTGGCAAAACCCAGGTGTACATCGAAGCCATCAAAAAGGCGCTGGAACAAGGTCGAGACGCAATTGTTTTGGTGCCTGAGATCGCCTTGACGCCCCAGACAGTCCAGCGGTTTAGGAGTTATTTTCGGGAACAGGTGGCGGTGCTGCACAGCGTCATGTCGGCAGGCGAGAGATACGATGGCTGGCGACGCTTGAGAAAAGGACAGGCCAGGGTCGCCATTGGTCCCCGATCTGCGATTTTTGCGCCTCTGCGCCGTGTCGGTTTGATCGTAGTAGATGAAGAACATGAAACGTCCTACAAGCAGTCGGACTCACCGCCACGCTATCACGCCCGGGACGTGGCCATCATGCGGGCTAAATTCACCAACGCCGTAGTCATTCTTGGTTCTGCCACCCCTTCTGCCGAGTCGTACTTCAACGCTCAGGTCGGCAAATACCGCCTCTTAGAACTCACGCACAGAATCGATCATGTACCATTGCCCGAAGTGAAGATTTTAGATCTGATCAAGGAAAAAAGACTGTCAGGTAAAAAGGAGGAACCGATTTTTTCTCGTCTCTTGCTTCAAAAAATCGACGAAAAATTAAGCAAACAAGAACAAATTATTTTGCTCCTGAACCGCAGAGGATTTTCGAGTTTCATCAAGTGCAAAGATTGCGGCTATATTGAGAATTGTGAAAACTGCAACATTACCTTGACCTACCATCTCCCTGGTCACTTGCTGCGGTGTCATTATTGCTCTTTTACCAAGAGGGCGCCGACTCTTTGTCCGGCCTGCCAGGGGCCGGATATCATTTTTCGGGGGGTTGGCACGCAAAAAGTCGAGAAAGCCCTCAAGCAGGTCATGCCACAGGCACGGGTTGTTCGCATGGACCTGGACACCACCAGCAAGAAACACGCTCACGATCGAATTTTGCATGATTTCGGCCTGGGCAAGTACGACATCCTCCTGGGCACCCAGATGATCGCCAAGGGCCTGGATTTTCACAAGGTAACCTTGGTGGGGGTGATCAACGCTGATGTTGGACTGCTGATTCCCGACTTTCGCGCCACAGAGCGCACATTTCACCTGCTCACGCAAGTAGCCGGACGCGCCGGTCGCAAGCATCTGCCCGGCGAGGTCATCATCCAAACCTATTCTCCGAAAAACGAGAGTCTCATCTGTGCGCAACAACACGACTTCAGACAGTTCTTTTACGGAGAAATCTCGGAACGGAAGGAATTGCACTACCCGCCTTACGGCAAGTTGGTCAGCATTCTGTTTAGAGGTGAGGATGAGAAACAAGTTGTGGTTGCCTCAAAAAAATTTGCCAGCGTCATCAAGACCTGTCAAGGGCCGTTTAAGATTCTGGGACCAACCCCTTCACCCATTTTGAAGATTCAGAACAAGTTTCGCTACCACCTGATCCTCAAAGGCGACCGGCATCAGGACCCGGCGGGAAAGATCATGCGGCAATCGGTAAGGACTGCACAAAGCAACTTTGCCAACCTGCACAAGTCGCGTGGCGTGCAAATCGTAGTCGACGTGGACCCCCAGGCGTTGATTTGAGGTTAGTCTTTGAATCCTGGGGAGGTTGTCGCGCCTGGTTTTCAGGAAGGAATCGTCCCGTTCAGGACTTAATTTAGCCAGGATTTTTTGCGTAGTAGCGCACCAGCAAATCCACCACCATGGAATAATTCTTGATGCCTTCTTCCACCTGATTTAGTTTCAAATACAGATTGTAGCTTTTGTTCGAAATCCTTGAAATGACTCCCCGGTGAATTTGCCATCTTTTTTTCACGGTTTCCATATCCAACTTGACACCATCGCTCATCATCTCTGAGAAATATCTTGGGTCGCGTTTCTGCTCCCTTACATTGATGAGAAAGTGACTCAACACTTGAAAGTAACCGCTGTACTGACACAAAGGTTCCTTGGCGTTGACACAAACCAGAAAAGCCAGGAAATTGGCTTCTGCCTCGCTGGTGTAACCCAGGCGATGGGCTTTCTCGTGCGCGATGATGAAGGGCAGTTCGAAAATCATGACATCGGAGTTGAAATGAACTTCGTGAAAAAATGGACTGAACCAGCCACTGGTTATGGTCTTGTTGAGCACCCAATTGCCGAACATGGGCTTGATCACGGGCGTACCCGGAATCTTCCTCAATCCGAGCCTGGTCAAAACCGATTGGTAACTGGTTTCAATTATCTGGTTGATTTCTCCGACCCTTTCAATGGAGTAGGTCAAATTCAAGTCGTTAGCGTGTCGAATCATCTGCACAAAAGTCGAATCAAAGGCATTGATTGGAATGTGCACGTCCTCCAATGCCAGCTTGGTCTTTAAAGGCATGCGCAAGTAATTGATTCCCCAGCATAAGTAAAACCAGACGTAGATCACAGAGGCGGTAATGATCAAGTTCAAAAATATTTGGGAGACAGGCATCCGCAGTTTTCTGATCCGATAAAGAATAAAGGGTAAGCCAAAAATTACACTAAACCAGATGGTGAATTCGGACAGAGAAAAAGGAAACAGACTGGAAAAATTGGACAGGATGAATGCTACTATGAGATAGAAACCGTTGGAGTAATAGTTTTCCACGAAAGCGGGATATTGGGAAAGAATCTGGACAAAGAAAAAAAATGCCAGTGCCACGCCAATAATGCCGGCACGCAGTTTCATCGGAAATTTCATCTCATATTCAGCAAGCGGTTAATCTTCTGAGGCAGGCGAATTCACAAATGCATGATGATTCAAGTTATTTCAGCGATGGCAGACAATTGGTCAAGGCAACCCCAGCTCACCGGAAATGGATTGCATGGCCTGGACGACATTGTCGATGTGTTCCTCCAGGCTCAACGCAAGCATCTCAGCCCCTTTTTGGATGTCTTCGCGACTTACGTTTCGTGCGAAAGCCTTGTCTTTCATTTTCTTTTTGACCGACTTCACCTTCACCTCCATGAGGCTTTTGGTCGGTCGCACCAGCGCCACGGCAACGATGAAACCCGTTAATTCGTCCACGGCAAACAGTGTTTTCTCCATGTTGCTTTCAGGCACCACCCCGGTATATTCGGCATGGGCAAGAATGGCCCGGGTAATTTCTTCGGGCATTCCCTTCTCCTTCAAGATGCTCACCCCCACGAAAGGGTGCTCTTCTTTGCTCGGATGTAGCTCATAATCAAAATCGTGCAAAAGCCCTACCACGGCCCATTTGTCCTCGTCTTCACCGAATTTTCGCGCGTAAAATCGCATGGCTGCTTCAACAGCGAGCATGTGCTTGCGAAGGTTTTCAGATTTTGTGTAGTGGGTCATGAGTTCCCACGCTTCTTCACGGTTCAATTTGTCTGCTCCTTTCCTCGTTTTGTTTGGCGTCATTTTAGGCTATTCGAGAGCGTAACCTGCTCCCAGAATTTCAGTCCTACCTATTGCGGTCACTGTTGTTCAAGTGACCGTAGCGAAGGGTGACGGGCTGCGATGCGTCCCGAAAAAAAATCGTTAGGACACCCAGGACGAC
>JBHHYI010000103.1:0-14680 GCA_046757525.1 bacterium
AATTTGAGCCGCCTCCCGTGAAAATGTTCTGAAAGTCACAGGCAAAAAAACAATGCGTGCTTACCAGCAAGAAAGTCAGGTACTTGAACTTCATTGTTCTCCCTTTGAATTAACCATTGCGAGGAGCGGAGCATTCGAGGAGGTCACGTTGTGCCCCTGGCGAGTAAGAAAACGCCGCGCGGCAAAGATTATTCTATTTTTTCCACGAAAACCTCTACCACCCCATTGCATCCCAAACCCAGGCCCCAGATGATTTCTTCTTTGGCGGTATTATCGTAGCGCAACAGCCGGGGCTTGCCGCTTTCGATGACCTGGGGAGCGATTTCTCGCACATCGCTCTCCAGGCAGCCCGCGCTGATGGAGCCGACCATGTCCCCCCGCTCACTGACGATCATTTTGGCCCCTTCCTTGCGATAGGTAGACCCCGAGGTCCGTACCACGGTAGCCAGAGCCGCCTTTTCGCCTCTCTCGCGCAATTTTTCCAGAGTTTCCAGGATCACCAAAGTCTCTCGCATGGTTCTTACCTCACCACATTAACGATTCTGTCACTCGATATCGGCTAATGTAAGCCCAAAATATTCAATCCCAAGCGTATTCAGGATTTGTAGCTCATCCCGATAGTTGTCCAACAGCTTGGCATTCTCTTCTAATTGCTTTGAATTCAGCGGATTACCTTCGGCAGCCTCGAAGCCCAACTGCCGGTAGGCATAGCCAAAATAAGACGCGTAGATCTGCGCCGTCAAGTATCGATATTCTCGTGGCGACATTTTGTGCGTGCGCAAGGACTTGATGAAGTCCTTACGAATATCGGCAAGCAGTTGCAAGGTCTGTCGGTATTCTCTGAAGCCGACCTTTTTGTTGGGTTTTTTTTCTAAAGCTTTGAACTCCGATTCGTGACTTTTTATCCGATCGGCGAAGTCTTTCTTGATGCTGATAAACCTGGCGACCTGTTCTTCCTGAATTAGCCCATCCGCCGGTTCCTGGAAAGGGTATTGGGCGTTGAGGGTCTTCAACTCCTGAATCATTTCCGGTGAAGCGCCCAAAGCGCCTGCCCAGTCTTCTACGATGTCTTTGGCTTTCATGATGAAAAAATAAGAAGCGACCACGACAACAACGATGAGTGCGCCAACAATACCCAGGGCAATCAGGCACCCTCGTGACTTTTTCTTTTCGTCCATATCGTTCTCCTCATTTAGCAGAATGTCGATTTACAATATAGTTTGTGGGAAGTAAATATTCAACATAAAATTAACCCATATTATAAAATCGCAAAAGACTTCATTAATCTGTTCAAGCGGCCGAAGTATGAAAGTACCGCTTGAGCTCTTCTTGGCAGGCGTCTTTTCAAACAACCGTTTTGTCAGTTTTCCAAATAACAAAAATCGCTGCGTGACCATGAACAAGAGACTAAGATTCTTTGGCCTGTCTATGGCTTCAATATTACTACTCGTCTTTAATGGCCCTGCTTTGGCCCAGGAGGTATTCTGGCAACAGACGAACGGGCCTTACGGCGGCAATGTGGCTGCCATCGCCGTCAAATCCAACGGCGACCTACTGATTGGCACCGGAAACGGCATTTTTAACTCAGTCGACAACGGCGATACCTGGAGCCAGCTCAACAGCACGCTGATCAACAAAAGGGTGCAGGCCATCGCTGTCAATGCGCAGGGTGCCCTTTTCGCCGGCACGCAAAGCGAAGGCGTATTGCGTTCCACCGATAATGGCGACACCTGGATTCCGGTAAACAATGGGCTAACGGGCTACAACATTTTCGATCTGGCATTCAACGAAAACGGCGACCTTTTTGCTGGCACCAACGATGGCGTCTTTCGTTCACAGGACGACGGTCTAAACTGGACGCAGATCAACAACGGCCTGGGAGACATTCTGGTAGAGTCTATTGCCATAAATTCGCAAGGAGAGCTTTTCGCCGGCACCTTTGGCGCAGGGGTATTCACTTCAAAAGACAACGGCGCCAGTTGGCAGCAACTCTCCGCCGCCTTTGCCCATGCCTCGGTACCCTCCCTGGTTATCAGCTCCGAAGGCAATTTGTTCGCTGGCACCTTTGGCAACGGGGTTTTTCGCTCCGTGGACAATGGCAACACCTGGACGCAAGTCAACGACGGCTTGACCAATAATGTGATCCACGCTCTCGTGGTGCATGCCAACGGAGACCTGTTTGCCGGTACCGTGGAAGGCGTGTTTCGTTCCACAAACAACGGGGCCACCTGGTCAAAGGTCGAGGCCGGCCTGACCGTGAGAAACGTGCTGGCGTTGGCGGTCACCTCTGAAGGTGTTTTGTTTGCCGGGGCGCAAATCGGCGGCGTCTTTCGTTCCATCGACAACGGCCTCACCTGGATGCAGATCAATAACGGCCTGCTCAACACGGACGTAACTGCCTTTGTGAGCAATGGCGCGGGGGACCTTTTCGCCAGCACTTACGTCAGCGGGGTCTTTCGCTCTTCTGACGACGGAGCCAACTGGACGCAGATCAACACCGGCCTGATTTGCAATTGCGTGCTCTCGCTGGCGATCAGCACCAACGCGGAGCTGTTTGCTGGTACGGTCAACGGCGTTTTCCGTTCCACCAGCAACGGGGACCTTTGGGTGCAGCGCAACAACGGCTTGACCAACTTGAACGTGCAGGCACTATTGGTCGGCGGCAGCAGCACTGTATTCGCCGGCACTGTGAATGGCCTGTTTCGCTCCAAAGACCGCGGCGACCATTGGACGCCCGCCAACAACGGTCTGAGCAATTTCAACGTGCAAACCTTAGCCAGCAACTTCGATGGTGTGCTGTTTGCCGGTACCGAAGGCGGCCTGTTTCGCTCCACCAACCAGGGCCACACCTGGCAGCCAATCAATGCCGGCCTGACCAACCTCAATATTCAGACCGTGGCCAGCAGTTCCGACGGGGCCCTGTTTGCCGGTACGGTAGACGGCTTGTTTCGCTCCACCGACAACGGCGACACCTGGTCGTCGATTAACAATGGTCTGACCAGCCCAAACGTGCTGGCGCTTGCCATTCAGTCCAATGGCAACTTGTTGGCCGGAACCCGTGGCGGTGGTGTCTTTCGTTCCCTGGACGAGGGCAGTAGCTGGACCCCGATCAGTACCGGTCTAACCAACACTGCGGTCACTGCCCTCGCCACCAGCTTCATCGGAGACCTGTTCGCTGGCACCGACGGCAGCGGGGTCTTCCGCAGTACGCAATCGGTCACCGCCGTGGGGCAGTTCGACCACACCCCTCCTCAGGGTTTCGCCCTGGAACAAAACTACCCCAATCCCTTTAATCCTGAAACTGAAATCCGGTTCAACCTCCCGCAAAAGAGTCACGTGGTGGTGGGCATCTTCAATGCCCTGGGCCAGAAAATCCGCACTTTGGTGGATGCGCCATTCCAGGCAGGATTGCATTCGATCCGTTGGGACGGCACCGACGACCAGGGCAACCCGGTCGCCAGTGGCGTTTACATTTATCGCCTGGAAGCCGGGGCCTTTACCCAGGTGAAAAAGATGAGCCTGCTGCGATAGGATTGAATGAACGATTCTGTGAGTTGCGGGGGCCTTTAGGAAACGCCTGGCTGTCGCTGTCCTTTACTGCAGCCCCCGGTTGTCATTCCGTAGGAATCTTGTTAGGCTCGTTCGTAGTCCGTCGTAGGGCCTCAAACTCTGCATCCGCTTGCTTTAGATAGGCATTAATTTCATCCCGATGACTTAAAGAGTAAGTTATGGCGCCATAAACTTGCTCAAGCGTCAGAACTGGAAAGCACTCTGCCACAATGGTTTCGGGAGACAGCCCACCCCAAAAGGCAAGTACTACTGAATCCAGCGAGACGCGGGTTCCGACAAGCCAAAAGCCTTCATCGCGTTTTCTAAAGTATTGCTTTGCCCCAGCGCGGCGAAGCCGCAAATTATTAGCCACGGATTCACACTGATTCAAACAAAGGATTTTGACATTGATGCTTTTCCAAAAAATTCTTTCTATAAAAGCAAAGCTTAAAATACTGAAAACTATTAAGTCGTGACTAAGACCTATTCTGTACTATTTTCACATTCTCTACTTTTATCCGTGTCAATCTGTACTACAAATCTGCAACGAGTTGTTTTTTTAGCAATTTTTTTTCGGTGACCTTCGGTGATTCTCGGTGGTCAAAAAAAATTCCACCGAACGGCGCCGAAGTCACCGAAACGCACCGAATTGGGTTGCGGCTTTATCGCGCTGGGTTACTCAGTGGCTTTCATTTTTAAAGCGGTCTTAAAAAAGTTTACATTTTTGTCAGTCGGGTGTCCGTCAAGAGCCGGACCTCTAACTGGCCCGTCAAGTGCCGTCCGGCAGCTGCCGGATGACTGGCCTGACCGATGCAAAACTTTACTGATGATACTATAGTTTTCCTCTTCACATCAGCGTTCTTCACTAAGAAAGACATGAAGATTATTTTGATTTGTCAATGACTATTCTTTCACTGGTCTTGGAAGCGCGTAGGCGCTTGAATTCCATACCAGGTGCTGAATGACATTCAACAGGCTACTTTGGTCTTTCGGGACGACGCCTTTTACTTCGCCTGTGACAAAAAACCATTGGATTTGATTGGTTAATTGTGTAAATTTCGAAGTCGATTGAACAAGGAAGAACGAACTCATGACCTGGTACAAAGACTGGTTCGGCCAGGACTATTTGAAGGTCTACCCGCACCGCGATGAACAAGAGGCCAAGAAGCAGGTTGACTTTGTCGAAAAAATCGTTCCGCTGCAATCTGCGCAGAGGATTTTAGATCTGGGTTGCGGCAGCGGTCGCCACGCTTTGGAATTGACCCGGCGGGGCCATCACATCACCTGCCTGGATTTGTCTTCCGTGCTCTTACGCCTGGCCAGGGAAAAGAGCGGCGGCGACGATTGCTGCATTCGCTTCGTGCAGGCCGACATGCGCTACATCCCGTTTTCCAATGCTTTCGACGTGATTCTGAGCTTTTTTACCACTTTTGGCTATTTTAGAAAAGATTCGGAAAATCTGCAGACCCTGGTGAGCATTCAGGAGGCGTTGACACCCGGCGGAAAGTTTCTCCAGGATTACCTGAACAAAACGTTCGTGGTCGAAAACCTAATTCCGTTTGATTCGCGCCAGGCAAATGGATTCGAAATCATCCAGGAACGGCGTTACAACCGATCTGAGGAACGCATCGAAAAGAAAATCACCTTGAAAGAAAATGGCAAGACGCGCGAGTATTTTGAATCGGTGCGACTGTACACGCTCGAGGAGATGAAGCAGTTGCTGAGACAAACGAAGCTAAATCTGGAATGCACGTTTGGCGATTTCGACGGCAGCCCGTTTACCAAAGAAAGTCCACGACTTATTTTAGTAGGAAGGAAGGAGTCGAGCCTGTGAGAACGGCCATGAGCCAACTGCCTGGAGCAACACCTCTGCTGGTTGATTATTTCGAGCACTTTGACCGGGTGGCTGATTTTTTCAACGGTGATTTCCGCAATCGCGAGTCGTTCCAGAAACGATCTGAGGAAGTTAAACAAAGAGAGCTGCCGTTTGGCAAATTGGTCCCCATTCTGAAAGAGCAAAACCAGCGCTTTGGCTGCGGATTCCAGACTTTGGAGAAAATCGATTTGCTGTTGGAACGGCGCGCCTGTGCGGTGGTGACCGGGCAACAGACGGGCCTTTTTTCCGGACCGCTTTACACCATCTACAAAGCTCTCACCACCATCAGGCTTGCAAATCGCCTCAACCGAACCTGCGAAGGCTGTTACGTGCCGGTCTTTTGGCTGGCTTCCGACGATCACGATTTCCGCGAAGTCAACCACGCCAAACTCATCAACAAGAGCCACCAGATCGTGGAAATCGCTCACCACAGTGGGCGCCTCGACCGCAGAGTGCCAGTGTCAGCGATCAAACTGAACCAGGAAATCGTGGAGAACGTGCAGCAGCTTAACGACGCAACCAATCCTTCCGAATTCAAGGAAGACATCCTGAAGCTGTTGTCAGCCGCCTATGCGCCAGGTGCGGTTTTCTCCCAGGCCTTTGGCACCTGGTTGATGGCCTTGTTCAAAGCTTTCGGCCTGATCCTCATGGACGCCAGCGACACCAGGGTCAAGACGTTAGGGGCGCCGGTGTTTCTGAAAGAAATCGCCGAACGCTCTCCGTCCACCGACCGCGTGCTGGCAACTTCCGCAGAGCTGGCCGGCAGAGGCTACCACAACCAGGTCCAGCTCAACAAGGGATTGCTCAACCTGTTCTACCTCGATGGCGAACGCCATGCCCTGGAGGTCAAAGACGGCACGTTTCACGTAAAAGGAACCAATCAGGCGTTTCAGTCTGACGAACTCGTGCGCCTGGCGGAAAAAGAGCCGCAGCGCTTCAGTCCCAACGTTCTGCTGCGCCCTATTTTCCAGGATGTGCTCTTGCCCACGGTCGCGTACGTGGGCGGCCCGGCAGAGATTGCCTACTACGCCCAGTTGAAAGGCGTCTACGAAAGCTTTGAACTGCCCATGCCCATCATTTATCCGAGAAAAAGTCTTACCTTGCTCGAAAGAAACATCGAAAAAGTTCTCGACAAATACGAGCTGCGGGTGCCAGAGTTTTGGGGAGATGTTGAAGCCCTGATCAATGAAATCGCCAAAAACCACCTGCCCGATTCCCTGGAGGAAAATATTGAAAACACCGCAAAGCAGGTCAAAGAGAACTTGGCGGCGCTCGAGGAAGTGGTCGTGTCGTTTGAACCGACTTTAAACGATACCGTACAAAACGTCAAAGGGCGGATCGATCACCAGATGGAAATTCTGGAGAAGAAGATTTTGCAGGCGTACAAGAAACGCAATGAAATCCTCCGGCAACAGATTCACAAGGCGCAAATAAATCTGTACCCCAATCATCATTTGCAGGAACGGGAAGTCAACGTGGTACCTTATCTGTTTAAATACGGGTTAGGGCTGATCGACCGCTTGTATGAAGCCATGGATATCTCCAACTTTGATCATCAGGTGGTGCGGCTTTGAAAGGAGGCAGAAAACATGGGAAAGGTAATTGAGAGAATCAGAATAACCAGTCTATTTGATTCGACAAAATCAATACAGGTGGACTCGGTCATCGATACGGGTGCCACCATGCTCGTTTTACCTCAAAACATCATCGACTTGCTCGATTTAAAAAAGATGCGAGAAGTAAATGTCAAATACGCCAGTAATTCAACTCAAGTTAAATCGGTATATGGCGTGGTGACGGTGGAGATTAAGGGCCGAGCAGGCGAATTTAACGTTTTGGCAGAAGCAGAAGGCTCACAACCGCTGGTAGGACAAATAGTTTTGGAACAATTGGACCTGGTCGTTGACCCAAGCTCGAGAACAGTAATGCCGAACCCAAGGTCACCAGAGACTCCCATGGTGGAAATACTTTGATTGAGGCAAGCAAACACATCACAAATACGGAGATACAGGATGCAACTCGATGCTCTTGCTTTCGGTGCCCATCCCGATGATGTGGAACTGACCTGCGCCGGGACCCTGATCAAATTAGGGGCCAGCGGTTACAAGACCGGCGTCATTGCTTTGACCCACGGCGAGTTGGGCACCCGTGGCAGCGCTGAAATCCGCGAAGCCGAATTTGCCGAATCAGGCAAGATCATGGGACTGGCCGTGCACAAAATGCTGGACCTGCCCGACGGCAACGTGGAGCTGAATTGGCAAAACAAACTCAAAGTCATCCGCGAAATTCGAGCGTACAAACCCCGGATCGTGTTTGCCCCGTACTGGGTGGTGCGGCACCCGGACCACGGCCATGCCTCCGACCTGGTACGGGAAGCCGCCTTCCTGGCAGGACTGCAAAAAATCGAAACAGGACAGGAGGCGCACCGTCCTTTTAAGGTGATTTACTACCAGTGTCGCTTCGAGTTTGCACCGTCGTTCATCGTCGACGTCACCGAATTCCACGAGCTAAAAATCAAGGCGATCCAGGCGTACCGGTCACAGTTCCACAATCCGGAAAAGCACAAATACGGCGACGAAGAAACCAACATCAGCCGGCCGGAGTTCCTGGAGGCGATCATCACACGCTCCAGACAGTATGGCTCCTACATTGGCGTAAAATACGCAGAACCGTTTCTGGTGCGGGAACCCATGCGCCTGCAGGATCCGGTGCAGTTTTTCGGTCCGGAATACTTGACCGGGATTCAGTAAAGAGGTTGTTGACAAAAAAATCACCGCGGACTTACACGGCGCGGCGGAGCCGCAACCAAATTCGACTAAGTTTTGTCGACTTCGGCGCCATTAGCTGGAAATATTTCTTAGTTCACTTAAGGCACCGAAAAAAAGCTTTATCAAATGAGTACAGAAATTGATAAGACAAAATAATTGACGACAAAATGATTAGCACTACAACGCAAATTGTCATTCTGAGGAGTCTGGCAACTGCCTTATGGCGTCAACTTAAGGGGCATCTAACCACCAGATTGTCACCCCGAGCGGAGTCCGGCAGTTGCCGGACGTAGTCGAGGGGTCTGATTTAGGCACAGACCAGATTTCGAGTCAGGCAGCCGCCTGACTCGAAATGATAGTCTGGGGCTTAAGTTGACGCCCATGGGCAACTGCTGGACAACGAAGAATCTTTGAACTTTAGGCCAAAGTTAGCCTCGTGGTTGAAGATTCTTCTCTCCTTATCAGTCGCTCAGAATGACATTTCTATCGATTTTGCGCTGTAGTGTTAGATAAAATCGTTAAAAGAATTTTTTTGTCTTTAATCATTTTTCAGTGGTTCATGTTTTCCGGTTTATCCGGGTTAAGGAATTAGCAATGAAAATAGGAATCGTTTGTTACCCTACCCATGGCGGCAGTGGCGTCATTGCCTCAGAGCTGGCGCTTGGTTTAGCCGAACGGGGCCATGAAATTCACATCGTGAGTTATGCCACGCCTTTTCGGCTGCGCACTTTCAGCCAGAATGTTTTTGTCCATGAAGTCGAGGTCGCCTCCTACCCGCTGTTCAAATATCCCCCCTATGCCCTGGGTTTGGCGACCAAGTTAGCCGAAGTCGCTGAAGAGTACCACCTCGACCTCATCCACGCTCACTATGCCGTTCCGCATGCGGCCAGCGCTTATCTGGCCAAGAAAATCATGCGCACCGAAAAGCTCAAAACCATTACCACCCTGCACGGTACGGATATTACCCTGGTGGGCGCAGACAAGTCATTTTATCGGGTCATCAAGTTTAACATTGAAGAATCGGACGGCGTTACGGCGGTTTCCAAATTCCTGCAAAGACGCACCATCGACGAGTTCGACATTGCCCGGGAAATCCGGGTCATTTACAATTTTGTGGACACCTCCCGGTCCCAAGGACTGGACGCCTGCGCCAAGGAACGTTACGCACCTGGTGGCGAAAAAATCCTCATGCACGCCTCCAACTTCCGTCCGGTCAAGAGGGTTAGCGACGTCGTGCGAATTTTTGCCCGCGTGCGGGAAAAAGTGCCAACCAAACTGCTGCTCGCCGGTGAAGGGCCTGAGCGTTTATTTGTGCAGCAGTTGGTCAAAGAATTAAAACTGTCCGAGGATGTGATGTTTCTTGGGGAACAAGATTTCATCGAAGAGTTGTTGCGCTGCGCCGACCTCTTCATATTGCCAACCGAACAAGAAAGCTTTGGTCTGGTGGCCCTGGAGGCCCACGCCTGCGGCGTTCCGGTGGTTGGGGCTGCTACCGGCGGACTGCCAGAGGTGGTCGCAGACGGCGAGACCGGTTTCCTGCTGCCCGTCGGTGAAATCGCCCGCATGGCTGACAAAGCCTGCCAACTTTTGAGCAACCAGGAGCTGTACGAAGACTTTAGCCAACGCGCCCGGGAACGCGCCGTGCGCTGCTTTGACAAACATCTGATTATTCCAAAATACGAAGCGTTCTACGAGGAGATTTTGAATCGGTAACACTGATTGCATGAATTCACCTTGTTTGCTATCTGCAAAAAAAAATTGATAAGCAGAACTTAGCCACAGAGGAAATCATGAATGCAATAAGGAAAATTGAGTACGTAAAATCAGGTTCAGTCACGATTGATCTACCAGCCGACTTTCAGGAGAAAAGAGTAGAAATAATCATTCTGCCAATTGAAGAGTCAGAAGACGGACGTCGGGGTCTCCCAGAATTACAACTGCAGAATTTCTTCCATTACCCAGTTTGAGTTCTCAGTTGGTACCACCCCGCCAAACCGCGAATTTGCGGAAAAGTTATTGGCAATAAGCACTTTGAGCGAATTGTGGGTTTAAGACTCGATATAGAAAAGGCTAAACGCTAAACGCCTTTCAGGAGCACCTCCAACAGCATTGTTTGTCTCCCAGCCAATTCGTCAACCCTTGTTGTTCAAGGAACAGACCGTTTTTTTGTGAATTATTTTGCTGACACTAACTAACCGAAGCTTCTGCTCAGCAAACCGTTGGATTTCTAATTGTAGCAAAACGGCCCTGAAACAACTGAATATAGAGCAGTTGAACGCAAGAAGACTCAAATGAATAATCGCTTGCGAAAGTAGAAACTATTTTTTAACTTTTACGCCGACCCTGCTTCGCTGAAAAGCTATGGATTCCCTTAATTGGTTTCTTAAAATGCACACGGTTAACCCATTGGGTTTAACACCTTGAACCAACGACCTGATAATATTTTCAACTTGCTTTTGGCGGGAACTTTTGAACGAAGCGAAGTCAGGACCACCTGGACTCCCGCCAAACGCACGCTGCCTCGTGAGCTGCAAAGGAAAATCGATGCGTTCTGGGAACTCGAGGTCACCCGCACCGCCAGGAAATCCTACTTGTTCAATGGCGGCTTAGGAAGGCTGGAGTGCTGGCAGGCGGAACAACACAGACTCCAGCTCGATTTGGGTTGGACCAGTTACAAGGAGCTGCTCTATTCCAATAGATTTGGCCGCGAGATCACTGCGCAATTTGGCGAGGCTTGTCTCTCCAGGGCTTTAGGAATCAGCGCGGTTTTGTTGAGCAGCGGCTGGCAAGTCATTCTCATACAAAGAAGCGAAGCCGTGGGCGAATTCCCCGGCAAGCTGGATGTCTTAGGTGGTCACATTGATCCGCAGGAGCATGCCGTTGCAGGCGTGCCCGATCCGTTTGTGGCCATACGGGCGGAAATCTCTGAGGAAGTCGGTCTCGATCTTGGGGTGAACGATTCCCTGGTCTGTTTGGGACTCATCGAAACCCGGGCGACCCAGAAACCGGAGCTGATCTTTGCTGCCAGAACTGGGCGAAGTGCTGAACAGATTTTGCAGCGGAGCCGGATTGACCCATGTTCGGAGTTGACCAGGGTCTTTGCTGTGGCCGGCAGTCCCGAGTCCCTTGCGGATTTTTTGCTACAAAACCAACAGCGCTTGAGCCCCTCGGCCTATGGTGCCCTGTGGCTTTTCAGGCAGTCTCTTGGAAGGACGTAAACCGCTGGCAGGTTACATTCGTCTCGTAAACCTTAAACCGGCGAAGCCGGAACCAAAGAGTTTTTAGACGGGATTAACAGGATTTTCAGGATGAGTCTTTTAAGCCGATTAATTTACAAAATCCTGTTGATCCTGTAAATCCCGTCAAAAAAATATTCTGCCCAAAAATGACAGAATTTGACTTGTCAATTACTAACGCGGCGCAACCGCAACCAAATTCGACTAAGTTCTGGTGACTTCGGCGCCAATATTTCTCAGTTCACCTATTGAATCGCCATGAAATGCCAAACAGCGACCTTTAAATCGCAACCACTTTTGCACCTGTTCCTTTCTCTTTTGGTTCTAAGTAGCCTGTCTTGTTCAGCCTCCCCCAGGCTGAGAAAAGAGGGCGCCGCAACAAATCCCGTGGCCCGCCTGCGCGCCCAAATCCAGGAGGCGCTGCAGGATTCCGCGCTGGCTCAAACCAGAACCGGCATCAAAGTGGTCTCCCTCAAGAGCGGGGAAGTCTTGTTCGAACGAGACAGCCGTCTCTTGTTTCATCCTGCCTCCAACATGAAGCTCCTCACCACGGCCACCGCCCTGGAGAAGCTCGGCCCCAATTTCCGCTTCAAAACCTTGCTTTTGGCCGACAGCCTTGCTACCGGAGACAGTCTCATTGTGGGCAATCTCTACCTGAAGGGCTTCGGCAATCCGGACCTGAGCACCAGCGATCTGCGCTGGATGGTGCAGAAGCTGTGGCAAACCGGCATCCGCAAGATCTCCGGGGATTTGGTCTGCGACGAATCGTACTTCGACGATCTTTACTTAGGTTCCGGCTGGATGTGGGACGATGCCTCAGACGAGGATTTTTCCCCCATCAGCGGTTTGGCCGTCAATCACAATTGCGTGACCGTGGTAGTCAGGCCGGGCACGGCCCCCGGCGACTCTCTGTCGGTGCAATTGCAGCCGCCAACCAGCTTCGTGAGGATCGAAAACCTGGGCGTGACCGTGGACTCCACCGACACCACCCGCCTCAAGGCCTTTCGCGTCGAACGCAAGTGGCAGCAGCACGAGAACACGGTGGTGGTGGACGGTGGGCTGACGCCGCAAAGTGAGCCAGAGGAATTCGTCATCGAAATCGAAAACCCGGCCCTTTACACGGGCACCTTGTTTGCCGAGCTTTTGGCGGCGCAAGGCATCCGGTTTGCCGGCCGCATCTCACCAGGCGTAGCCCCCGATTCTCTCAACGCCCTGGTGGAACATCGCTCACCCCCGCTTTCGGTTCTGATCCTCCACACCAACAAGGAAAGCGACAACCTGTATGCCGAGATGCTGCTCAAAACCCTGGGCGCCCAAGTCAGGGGCCTGCCTGGCACGGCCGAAAAAGGCATTGCGGTGATCAACGCCTTCCTCGATTCGGTGGGCATTGACACCACCACCTACGAGCTTGCCGACGGCTCGGGCGTCTCCCGTTACAACGTCGTTTCTCCCGAGCACATCATCGAGCTGCTGCGCGTCATGAACGCAGACTTTCGCGTGCAGGCCGAGTTCAAAGCTTCCCTGCCCATCGCCGGCGTCGATGGCACGCTCAAAGAGCGCATGCAAGACACTGCTGCCGCCGGCAAGCTGCGGGCCAAGACCGGCTCGCTGCGCGGAGTCAGCACCCTCTCCGGCTACACCACCACAGCCGAGGGAGAACCGTTGGCCTTCTCCCTGATGATGGAGCATTTCGTGGGTTCCACCTCAAAAATCCGCCAAATTCAAGACCGGATCGGCGCGTTGCTTTCGTCGTTCCGGAGGGGGGTGTTGGCAGGGAAAAAAGAAAACTGAACTGGCCGCGGCCAGGGCTTTTTGCGGGATGAAACCCGCACGGGGACACGCCTGTCATGCAGGAAGCATCTTGTTACCGGCCAGCACGGTGCAGCCAGCCAACAGGATTCCTCCTCAATGACGCTGGAGGCTGTAATAAAGGACGTCACTGCCGGGCGTTCCCCCAAAAAGCTGCTTGTTTTCGCAATTATTATCTTGACAATCCACGAGCATTTTTGTACTATTTATTCAGGGCTTCTCAGCCATGGCTCGTGCGTCTCTGTGATCCCTGCGGACGTGCTTGAGCTCGAGTTCTTTTGTGACAAACGTCTCCCCTTGCTTGAAATTCAAACCCGTATCCGGGGCTTACTTGTTAGTCCAGGTACCAGGTTTATTTATTGTTTTTTGATAATACATTAAATATATTGGCGTTATACAAATAAAAATGAGTTACTCACTGGTTCCGTCTTGCGTCTGCAGCTTAACGGAATGCACAAGTCATGTTACCCAGCTTCTGAATATCCTTACAGATTGCATGATTTACAGAACTGTACAATCACTGGTTAGAGCGAGTGATACGATAATAAGTGCATAAAAAAAGTTTGTAGGTTGGAACGATTCTTATGACAAACATGAGTTCCCTTAACAAAGTCCATATTCTCTTTGGTTTGGGCC
The DNA here is from genome assembly GCA_046757525.1 of bacterium. GTDB lineage: Bacteria > Zhuqueibacterota > Zhuqueibacteria > Oceanimicrobiales > Oceanimicrobiaceae > JBHHYI01. The sequence goes on from JBHHYI010000103.1 coordinate 13,875, forward strand.
GATGATTTTAATATTTTCATATCCTGTCGTCATTTAAAGGGTACCCTCAGACGCCAAGTTAGAGATCAATATCTAAATTGATGGACAGAGGCTTGAAGGATGGAAAACTCAGAACTTAACTCCAAAATAAAATATTTTAAGGAAAATCTTAATCAGAGAATCGAATCATTCAAAGAATTCAGACAGAGAATGAAACAAAGAGCATTTGTGCTCAAAATGCTCGCAAGTTTATTTGCCGTCACCACAACGATCCTTCTGGGGCTTCAAGGTGTTGCAGGATCAGCGCTACTTGTCGTTAAGAATTTGGCGTTGATCTGCAGTGCGTTTGTTACGTTGTTTACGGTATGGGACGGCTTCTTTAACTACCGAGCACGTTGGATTGTGTATAGCGACATAACATCTCAATTGAACAATATCAAATATGAGCTTGAATATGTTACATCGGGTAATAATCTTGATGAAAAACGGATTGACGAATTACATACAAAGTTTTTGAGCGTCCTTAACGAGTCAACTGAGCAGATGTTAAGAATCAAGAGTGAAAGCTCACAAAACAAATTTCTTAAAATCAATAAATAGGCTCTAACATCGAATTCAGCGGACGAAGGGCTCATTTTCAATGGCTGCTTCAGTGTCCTCTCAAAGGTTATTCTAAAACCGCAGCTAAAGTGCCCTGTCATCCTTCGCCGCTGATGCCCGTGTTGGCTGTGGCAAAAAGCAGCCACAGCGAATCGGACGATTAGACGATAAGAATATGAGCCTGACCTATGAAGCCAGATTCTACCACGCGAGTAGCCCGACCGACT
>JBHHYI010000104.1:0-14537 GCA_046757525.1 bacterium
CCCCGGCGGCTGCCGGGTCGAAATGACAGTTTGGGGGCTTAAGTTGACGCCTATGCGCGAAAGCGGGAATCTTTAACCCGTTGATTTTTCTGGATTCCTGCTTTCGCAGGAATGACAAATTGTAGCTCTTTTTCGACTTTCTGGACAGCCCTCGTTTGTTCAGTATTGGCGAAACTGTGTCAAGAAAGACCTTTGCTTCTCCTGACGAACCATTCCACACACAAGATCAAAATCACCAACAAGAAGATCAGCGGCACGTCCCACAAATCGTATTCCACCATTTTGGAGTAACTGCTTTCCATGGTTGCAATTTCGTCAGGGAGGCGTTCAGCCTCGGTTTCATGGTAGTAACTGCCGTGGCTGACTTCTGCGATTCTTTTCAGCAACGGTTCCTGCAGTTGTGCGTTGGTGAACTCCTCTTTGGACTCTTCGACAAAAAAGGCCGATTCGGATTTGCCGAGGAAGACCCCCTGGGAAGAATAGGCTGAGACCTCTACTTTGTACAAACCTTGCTCCTCAGGGTGGTAAGCGGCTATGTATTCGACCTTTCCATTGGAGGCCCAGTGGAACACGACCTCTTCGATCTTGCCAGAAGGCGTAATGATATGAGCTTTGATGGTGGCATCGTCGATGGGCGTGTAGGTGCTGTCCCGCACGTCTGTTTTTAGGGTGACCTGTTCGTTGGGTATGAAGGTCTGCTTGTTGAGATTGAGCACGATGGGTTGCGGAGACGCAAGGGCCAGCCACCGCAGCATTTGACGCCAAAAGCGCTCGTGGCTCATGTCCGTGTGGTTCATCCCCATTTGCCAGTGCCACGAACTCGAAGTGGCAAAGACCATGGTTCGGCCGCGCCCGTATCTTTGGTTAGCCAGGATAATCTTGGGGTTGTCGATTTCACTCAGCGGGTGCACCGCCAGGATTGTGGCTCCGGGCTTGGCCTGTCCGAGAGGATTGAAACCCTCTAATTCAGGCAGTTTTTCCCAGAGCGCCTTGTTTTCCGACTCATCCGAAGAGAGCTGCAAAATAGGATGCCGCAAACCGTCTGGCGTCAAAATCAGGTGGTACCTTTCCCGCAGAGACGTTGGCAACTCATCGCTCTGAGCATGAAAATCTGGCAGCGTGACGGGCAGCATTTTGGCGATTGGGGTGCCGCCGTACCCCCCCTGAGAGAACGATTGGCTGCCCCCCAGCATGAGAAATCCGCCTCCCCTTTCTGCAACAAACCCCAGGGTGTTTTGCAGTTGGGTTTGGCTGAAGAACTGCGCTTCCACGCTGCCAAAAATAATAGCATCGTATTGAAACAGCTCTTTCCTGAGTTTGGGGTAGCCATCTTTCAGCTCATCGCGATTCTTGATGCCTTGCCGATAAAATTTATCCGGCCCGGTTCTGAGCAGAGACACCAGCTCGATGTTGTCGTCATCGTCGATGGCTCGTCGCAAATATTTGAATTCTGCGCGAGGATACCCCTCCACGTACAAAACTCGCGCTCGTTTGTGGCGGTTGTCGATCAAGAAGTTTTTGCTGTTGTTCTCGCGGATTATTTCGTTTTTTTGCGGCACCACACTGAGGGTGTAACGTGCAATGCCCTTTTGCAGCGGCGAAAACTTCATGGTGGCCCGGATTGCTGTGCCGCTTAAATGCACCATCTGCTTTTTGAGCACTTTCGTGCCGTCGCTCAAAGTCAACTCGACCGATTGCTCCGCAAAATGCTTGTTCTTGATGAGCGCTGAGATTTCTACCACCGAGTTTTCGATCACCGAGTGATTGGTTGCGACTTTGGCAATCTCGACGTCTTTGGAAATATCGCTGCCAGCTCCAACCACGTAAATAGGTATCTTTTTGCTGCCCAACAGCGCCGCCGATTCCAAAGGATCCAGGCTGCCGTTGTCTACCCCGTCGGTGAACAACACGACCGCGGCCACCTCTCCCTGACTGGCCATTTCCGAAGCGAATTGCAGGCTTGTACCAATCTGCGTCTTTGCGCCCTGGGCAGCTACCTCGTCGATGGTGTTCAACAGTTCCACGTCCGAGGAAAACTTGAACATCTGAATCTTGAAGTTCTTCTTTAATCTTTTCAAGAGATTTTTTTTGACGAACAAGTCGTGCACCAGTTGTTTTCTGGAAACCTTGTTGTGCGTATCCTTGATGGTCATGCTTTTGGAATCATCGACCAGAAGAATTAGCGAACTCTTCTGCGGGACTATGAGAGAAACATCAATGATGGGTTCCAACAAGATGAAGCCCAGAAGCGCGATGGCCAGGAACTTCAGGGCAACCAGGGCGCCCTTGAGGTAGCGGTTTAAAGCCAGGGTAGTCTTGCGATAAAGAAGATAGAGAATCAACAGCGCCCCCACGGTCAGGGCCATCAGGACCAGCAAGGAAGGGAGGTGCCTGAACGACAGGGTGCCTTCGGATAAAACAGTGGGGCTGTATTTTAGCAGAAACTCAGTCATAACGTCGATAGCTCGATCTGGTCAACACTATTTAGATTTCGACAGCGCTTCGTAATATTTTTCCACCAGTTCTTCATATTCCGGCGGGATTTTTTCCTCGCGGGCCAGAAACAATCTTTCTTTGTTTTGCAGTAATTCCAGTGTTTGCGCCAATTCAGTCTCGAAGCTGCGCAAGGGACCCAGGAGCTTATTTTCGATCAAATCCAACTTTTTCGGGTCGCCGCCGCCAAAGTTCCTGACGATCCCTTGCAAATCATTGTTGATGCGTCCCAACTGCCGGCTCAAGGTGCTGTCCACTTGAATAGATTGGTTGATGGCTTGCAAGTCCTGTGCGGCGCGCGCCAGAGCCTCATTCCATTGCTCTCTTTGTTCGGGGCTAAGTTTGGGCGGCGGGCTCTTGGATTCGCCCGGTCCTGCCAGATCTCGGTTGCCTTGTTGCCCTCTTGTTTGTGGTTGGGAACCCTTTTGCAGCGCCTGGCCCTGGCCAGCCTCTGTGCGGCTTTGTTGCTGCAACGATTCCAAGCTTTCGCGCAGTTTCTGAGTTTGATCTAAGGCCAGTTCCAGTTTCTCTTCTTTGGTGTCCGCCAATTGTCTTCGGAGGCGCGACATTTTCTCCTCGAACCGCTCTAACATGGTCTGGATGTCCCGTTCTGCCTGCAGCGCCGAGTTCAAGCGCTCCTTTTGCAGCAGATCCTGGGCACTTTGCATTTTGTCTTCAAACCTGGAATTCTGAAACTCCCGCGATATTCTTGTCAAGTCCCGGCTGATCTTTTTTTCAGATTTTTGGGATTTTCGGTTTAACGCTTGCAGGTCCTTTTGCAATTCGGACACGTCGTCTTTTAACTGGCTCTGATCTTCTCGAGCTTTTTGCAACAGTTCTTTGTCTGCATTTTCACCCCTGGCCAACGATTCCACATCGTTGGTGAGCTGTTTTTGGGCTTCGCGCAACTGCTGCAACTCTTGCATGAGCGATTCATATTCTCTGCGCAACGATTCGTTCAAATTACGTTTGAGGGCGTTCTCAAGATGTTTCAAGCGACTTAGAGCTTTTTGTCCCTTGGCGGCCGCCAGATCTGAATTCTCCTTGCGCAAATCATTGGAAGCGTTGTTCATTTCCGAGGACGCCTGTCTCAAGCTGTTCTGCATTTCGCGGGACAGGTTAGCATCGTTTTGGCCAATTTGCTGCATGGGACGATTCAGTTGCTGCATTTCCCGTTGAATCTGTTCTTGTTGTCGGCGCAGCTCTTCGATCCGGCGTTTTTTCTCCTGTTCCTCGAGCTGGTTGCGGGCCAGGTCCCGGGCGCGTTTGTTTAATTGCTGCTGCCTGCGCGCCAACTCCTTGACTTTCTCCAGGGCTTCATTGACGGCTTGATCTTTTTGGCGCCGCTGATTTTGCTGCAGCGTTTCATATTTGTTTTTGAGCTTGTCCATGTCGTCCTCAAAAAGGCGAGCCAGATCTTCCAGTGAAGCACTGCCACTTCCGCCCTGACTTTGTGCCATTTGCATTTGAAACTCCTTCAACTGCGCTTCGGCCTGTCGCAGGCTCTGGTAGGCCTGGCGCTCCGGTTTAAGGGCTTCGTCCAGGGCTCCCTGCTTGAGCTGGTCCAGGGCCCGTTCCATGGCCTCGGCAGCTTGAGAGTACAGCTCGGTCACCCTCTCGCCGGCTTTCCGCGTGAACATGGAACGCTGCTGCATCTGAAATAGCGTATTTTCTGTAACTTCTTTGAGGTTGCTCTGGCTTTCGACCAGCACGGCCAGATTCTCTTGCAGTTCGTCTTCGGATATTTTCTTTTGTCTGTGGGCGAGCTTCCAGGTGGCCACGATGATTTCTTTCTGAGTGCTGGAGAGCTGTCCGCCGAGGGCGTTGCCGCCGCTACCGCTAGCCTCGCCTTGAGAGACCGGACGGTAAAACTCGCGTTCAAACGGCCGGATGTCCAAAAAATAGATGTCAGTGGAGGCAGCGTCATTCATCGTTGCGGCCCGGTTGTCAAGCGCCTGGACGTAGTAGGTCAAGAAGTCACCCGGCTGAACTTGCATATCCTCCAGATAGAATAGGTGTTCCGCCTGGAAACTCCGGAGCTGGTTTAACTGCACCTCACCAGCCTCTTTGCCTTCAGGGGTGGCCGTGAGATTAACCGTTTGTTCCTTGTCCCCATTGACCGTATAAAACAATTTCAAAGACTTCAGACCAAAATCGTCCTGTACATTGATCTTGACGGGGACTTCCTCTACCATGGAAGCCTTGAGGTCGCGACCAGGCGACGCGATGGTCAAAATAGGAGCCTGGTCCGGGATGGCATGGACAAAGTACTCCGGCGGCGGATCGTTGGTCAGCAAGTCTGTGTCGGTAATGCGAATCTTGTAGTAGGTGTCCTGGTCGACGGTGATGGTCGCCGTGATCAAGGTGTCGGACTTGATGGCCGCGTTGAGCTTTTGGTGGTCGCCTAAGATGAACTCCCCCTTCTGCAAGGGTTTGTCCGAAACCGCTTTTATTCTTACAATGGTGCCTTCCGGGGCCCAAATATCGCCGGTGTCGATTTCCTTTTTTGGTTTAAGGCCGGTGTACTCCGGAAATTGGTAGGTCAAATCCACGCGTTTGATCTCCGGGGCTTCATAAGTGGTGAAGGTGTAGATTTTGGACAGCAAGTTGTCGGCTTTCACGTAGTATTTGGTCTGGCCTTGAATGTCGAAAAAATTGTAGACGAAAGCGCCATCTTGACTGGTTTTGTCCATCGGAACTTTGCGCCAGGTCGTGTCTGCAAGAGAAAAATAAAGCGTAGCCTGGTCTACCGCAAGGCCATTGACCTCTGCTCTGATTTCCTGGGAAGAACCTTTGGCGACGCGGGCATCGCCCGGCGTCACCTTTAAGCCCGTTTGGGCGACGAAGGTTGGAATTTTCCAGGGTGTAAAGATTCTGTCTGTTCTTGCAAGAAAGTAACTTAAATGGGAGAAAATAACCGTTGCGCACAGAGCCAGGACCGCAAGCGCCAGGCTGCTCCAAATGGTTGCATTTTTCGTGCTAACGGTTTTGAGCAAATTCATGGATTTGATGTGCTGGCGGGTGTCATCGATCAGTTTTTCCAGAATAAGGGGCGAGATTCCAGAGTGGGCATCTGCACTCAGTTCCACCGCGCTGACAAACCGATCCTCTAATTCCGGGTGTTTCTCCTCCACATAGCGAGCAAGCTGAGTCGCCGATGGCGCTTTTCTCAGCGGCCGCACTATTTGGTAGACCACGGTCGCAACGGTTAACCCAGCCGCACCAACCAACAGCAACAATCTGATGCTGTTCCCGACTTCAAGCCAGGCATCGAGAGCAAAAACAAACAACAGCGCTCCAAGTGCAATCAACACGGACATAGCAGCGCCTTTGAGCAGAACGGTTTTCTTCCAGCGACCATAGATCTGCTTGATTTGCCTCATCAGGTTTTGATTTTGTTCTCTCATGTTTATTCCGTTGTTTGAATCAGCAATTCTTTCACCTGTAAGTCCGATTCGCTAACCAGGTTTCCCCCAACAGCAGCAAAATAACGGCCAAAATGATGAATCTCCAAAACTTTTGTCGCTTTTCAATCTGGCCGCCACCGTCGCTGGCTGCCATTGCAGCGGTTTGCACATTGGTTTCCGCAGCCATTTCAATTCTTGCTGTGAGCTCTGTCGGCTCCAGTGGACTTAAATCCGATTCCCTGGAATCCACGTTGACGGCAAAACGCGCGAAAGCTTGCTTACGGCCATTCCGATAGATTCCGTAGATGCCCGGTTCATTCGTTTGTTCAAAGAAACCCTCAGGAGTTTCAATTTTCCTGCCATTGGGGGTTTTCACAAATAGACTCGATTTTGCGGTGGTTTTCCAGGGACCTCTGGTCAGCGGAATGGGTTGTCCCACCAGGAAAGATTTTTGGCCGCTTTTTTGGGCGGCAACGTACTGAATGGTTTGGTACAGCAAGGGTAGAAATATGGGCTTGACTGGCAGGTTGTTCCATTCCGAATCCAGGGTCGTGGTCAGGAGAATCACTTTGCCTTTGCCCACTTTTCTTTCCAGAAGTGCGGGATTGCCATCGTCGAAGCGCGCCAATACGGTTTCTGTGTTTAGAGGGTTGACTCTAAAGTATTGGTAGAATTGGGCGGTGCTCGGATCACCGTGGCCCGGTTGTGCAAAAGGTCTGAAGATAGGATGGTGGTAGTCGACTTCTGCCATGATTACGCTGTTTTTCCGTGTGACCGCTCCTTTGGCTTTTTCAATCAGGGCGGCCGGAGCCAGGTCCTGAAACAGTTGATTGAAAATAGTGGAGTTGACCCGGTCGCCCACCGCCAAGATGAGACCGCCACCGCCACGGACGTAATACGTTAACCGCTCTAAATCGCGCCGCTTGAAATTCTTCACATTGGCCAAAATGATGGCGCGGTGGTCCTCGAACCGTACCTTTTTTAAATTGTCCGGCCGGGCGGTGACCAATTGGTATTTATTGGTATTGGGCAGATCGATGGCACGCTCCACAAAAAACAGTTCGTCCTTGGAGCTATCCTTGGAGTCCGGTTCCCCATTGATGGCCAAAACATCCACCGATCTCTTGTTCTCGACGACGAAATAAAAGGTGTTGTCCACAGTTAGGGCGTCCTGTCCGGATTCAATTTGCACGTAGCCAGCATTGGACCTGCCCGAAATTTTGAGGTGCTTGAACTGTTCTATTTTCTCCTGGCCGGCAGGAATGGTGAGTCTGCGTTGGGCAACCTTTTTGCCATTCAAGTGCAGCGTTGCTTTGACCTTAGCTTTCTGCGCACCAAAGTTTTTCACTCGCACCAGAAGTTCTTTTTTGATGTAGGTGGACTTGTTTTCTGGAATTTTCACTTCGGTGATGGCCACATTCGCGGAAGCCTTTGTGCCAACGGGGATGAGATGCAATTGAATGCCCGGATCCAGCTTAAAGCGAAAGTAGTTTTCCGCCAAACCGCTGCGTTGGAAGTCGGAAACCACGTAAATGGCCTTGTCTTCCAAAGCAGATTGGCGCAGAATCGCTGCAGCCGACCGCACGGCTTTGACGTAGTTCGTGCTCTTATTGGTCAGGTGTAAACGCTCGGGCCAGGCGTTTGGCAGCGTGCCGTCGTTGTCCGTTTCGCCGATAACCTCAGCCGATTCTGAAAACTGCAGCACGGTGACCAAGTCGCCAGATTCAAAGTCGCTGAGAAGCTCCTGCAATTTTGCCCGGGCCTGTTTGAAGTGATCCTGGTAAGCCATGCTGAAGGAGTTGTCGATCAAGATGACCGCGGCTTTTGGCTGGTTGGCCCAGAAAGTTTTGGAATTGGCCTTATTCAAATAGGGCCGGGCGAACGCCAGGGCCAGCAGAAGAAAAGCCACGATTCGCATCAGTAGAAGCAGAATCTGCTTCAGGCGTTGGGAACGGACGTTCTGGAAAAGCTCTGTTCGCAGGAAGCGCATGGCGGCAAACGGCAGCTTGGTGGCCCGGTCGCGTTTGAGCAAATGGAGGATCAGGGGCAGCGCAGCCGCGCTAAGTCCCCACAAAAACAAGGAATTCAAGAAGGAAATACCGAACATGCTCTAACCCCTACCGCTTCTGTGCACAAGGTAGCTGAACAGAGCGAAGTCCAAAGGTTTTGAAGTATTTAACAGGTGGTAGTCCACCTTTTGTCTGCCACAGCCTCTTTTGAATTGTTCTAAGTGTTGGTTCAGGTTTTTCATGTAGGTGTCGCGAACCAACGTGGGAATGGCCGTAATGTTGCCCTTGCCCTCGAGATCCAGGAACTTGGTAGCATTTTTAAATGGAAAGGTTAGCTCGGTGTCGTCCATAATATGAAAAACGATGACATCGTGTCCTTGAAACCGGAAGTGCTGCAATCCTTCTAACACCGAGTCCGGATCTTCCAGCAGGTCCGAGATGAGGATGACCAGACCCTTTTTTCGTAGATTGTCCGCCATCTGGTGCAGGGGCAGCGCCATTTCGGTTCCGTGGCCGCCTGCTAACTTTTCCAGTATTTTCAAGATCGACAACAGGTGCCCTTTCCTATTCCGGGCTGGCACCAGTTGCTTGATTTCCTGATCGAAGGTCATCAGGCCCACGCCATCCCTTTGTTGAAAAATCAAATAGCCCAGAGAGGCCGCCAAATAGGAGCCATATTCCAACTTTGAAATTCCATTGCCGGCATAACTCATGGACGCGCTGGTGTCCAACAAGAGGTGGCAATTGAGATTGGTTTCTTCTTCGAATTCTTTTACGTAATATCGGTCAGAGCGGGCATAGATTTTCCAGTCTATGAAGCGGATGTCGTCGCCCGGGGTATACTGCCGGTATTCTGCAAATTCCACGCTGAAGCCGCGGTAGGGGCTGCGGTGCAGTCCCGAGATGAAGCCTTCGACCACGGTGCGTGCACAAAGCTCCATGCCAGAGATTCTGGAAAGTATTTTTGGATCTAAGAATCTTAACTGGTTTGCCATTTCGACTACAGACCCGATTTGGGCTCTGCCACCGTTTCTAACAACCTTTTGACGATATCTACGGAGCTGATTTTTTCCGACTCGGCATAAAAATTGGTGATGATCCGGTGTCGGAGTACAGGCATGGCCAGGTGTTGGATATCTTTCACCGATACGTTGTAACGTCCCTGCAAGATAGCGCGGGCCTTGCCGCCGAGGATCAAATATTGTGAAGCGCGCAGACCCGCTCCCCAACTGACCCAGTTTTTGACGAAATCAGGGGCAGTCTTGTTGGAAGGTCGGCTGGCACTCACCAGGCGCACGGCGTATTCAGCTACTTGCTGCGACAGCGGCACTTTACGCACCACATTTTGAAACTGCACCACGTCCTGCCCGGTCACGACTCTTTGAAATTGCGGAACGTAATCTGAGGTCGTCGAAGTCACCACCTGGACTTCCTGTTCTTCGGGCAGATAGTCCATGACAACGTTGAACATGAACCGGTCCAATTGCGCCTCAGGCAGCGGGTAGGTACCTTCGAGCTCGATGGGGTTCTGAGTGGCCAAAACAAAAAAGGGCTCCTCCAGGTTGTAAGTGGTGCCACCGGCGGTTACTTTGTGCTCTTGCATGGCTTCCAGTAAGGCCGCCTGGGTCTTGGGCGGGGTTCGGTTGATTTCGTCGGCCAATATGATGTTGGAAAACACCGGGCCCTTGACAAAGGTCAACTCTCTCCGACCGGTGCTGCGCTCTTCTTCGATGATTTCTGTGCCCGTGATATCTGCCGGCATCAAGTCCGGAGTAAATTGGATGCGTTTGAATTTCAAATCTAAAATCTGAGAGATGGTCTTGATGAGCAACGTCTTTGCAAGTCCCGGCACACCTGTAATCAGGCAATGCCCGCCGGTAAAGAGAGCGATGAGCACCTGGTCGATCACCTCATCCTGACCCACGATAATCTTGCGCAGTTCACCGGTGATGCTTTGGCTGCCGGTGCGCAGCTTTTCGATTAAATCCAGGTCCTGGTTTTCGGCAGGCTTGTCCACAAAATCTACCATGTTTGCTCCAGTCATAGCTTTAGTGGGTTAATGCGTAAATTACATAATTTATTCCTAACTTAAAACCAATTACCGAATACTGTGTCGGATAACGCCAGTCCCGGGCATGCTCCCAGGAGTCTCCTAAATCCGTGTTGTGATTGATCAGTACCATGAGCCGATTTTGGTCGTCGAAAATGCCGCGACAATGCGGCGTGTAGCCGCCTTTTTCCCAGGTCCTGCCGTTGAATACCGAACCCAGACCCGGCACCTGAGGTAACTTGGAAAAATCATAATAACAATGAAAGATGGGGTGGTCCGGCTGAATGTCCACAATCGGGCGATCGGGAAAGACCATTCTTATTTGATTCAGAAAATTCCTCCATTCGTAGGGACCGTGAAAGTCGTCGATCATCAAGAAGCCGCCACGCAAAAGCCACTCTCTCAGGGAGTCAGCCTCGACTTGCGTGAGCTTGAGAAAGCCAACTTCCACCATGTAGGCAAACGGATAGCCAAAAATGGCGGGGTCGGTAAGACTCAAGACCACTGCCTGGTCGGCTACCTTTAAGGCCGTGGCCTTGCGCAGGCCCTTCATAAAGTTTTCCTCCGCGGTCGGGAAATCCACGGTCCAGCTCGACCAGGTGCGCCCAAATGGATTTCGGTAGTTGTAGTTTGAGCCGCCGGAGGCATATTTCACTCTGACAAAAGTGAATTCGTCGCCCTCTATGCCCTGCGCAAAGGCCGTTGCGCAACAGCAAAGAAGCACAACTAAAGCCACGAGTCTGTATCTTAAATGCAAGTATGTGGATGCCATGGTCAAGAGTTAGTATTAGTGGGTCAACGAGTAGATGATGTAGTTGATCCCCAATTTGAAGGACTCGGTGGAAAAACCGGGGTCCACGTCTGGCCATTCCCAGCCATCTCCAACATCGGTGTTATAATTGATCATCACCATCAAGCGGCCCTGGTCGTCGAAGATGCCGTAGTATTTGGGCGGCCAATTGGGCAAATAAGGCGTGGGTTCCTCGATATCTTTCAAGTCAAAAAAGCAGTGAAAGATGGGGTGGTTGATGTGCAGCTCTACCATCGGGCGGTCCGGTAAAACCTTGCGAATCTCTCGAATCCAGTTGTTCAGTTCGACGGGGAACCGGAAATCATCGACCATCAAAAAGCCACCACGCAACAGATACTCCCGAAGATTTTTTATTTCAGATTCCGACAGTTTGAGGTAGCCAATCTCACAAGCGTAGATAAATGGGTACTCAAATATTTCATCGTCAGCAAACGTCAAAATGTTGTATTCTTTCGCAACCTTAATATTTGTGGTGGCTTTCATGACATTGTATAAGTTCTTTTCAGCCCTTGGGTAGTCGTGCGCCCAAAGCGGGGCGGTGGTAGAGAATCCGTAGCCATAGCGAATACCATTGTCGGTCCAGCGGATGCGGATGAAGGTGAATTGCTCCGCTTTTGAAATCTGGGCCTGGCCATCCATGACCCCTGCTACCAGAAGCAAAAGGCAACTGAACAAACAAGATTTCTTTTGGCGCGTTATTCTAAACATTTGAGCAAAATTTCCTGCGCTTTTTCAAATCCAGGAGCAATCTCCAAAGCGGCCAGTGCGGACTCCTTGGCTTCCGTTTTCCGGCCCGCCAGGAAGTAAGCGTTGGCTAACTCGTAGTAGGCTCCGGCCAAATCCTGGGAATCGGTCAACAGCAACACCTGGAACTCTCGGATGGCCTGGTCATATTTTTGGTCGGACACGTAGGCTTCGCCGAGTTTTTTGTGCACGTCAGAATCGTAGGGGGCAATGTAAATGGCCTTTTGCAGCGCTGCAATGGCCCAGTCACTCTGTTGGGCTTCGGAGCTCAAGTTGGCCAGCTTTTTCAGAGCCTGCAAATCCTTGCCGTTTAACGCGGTTAACTGCCGCAGTTCCGCAATGGCTTTGTCTTTTAGCCCCTTTTCTAAATAGATCTCAGAGAGCAGCTTGTAAGGATTTTCATGTTGGACAAACTTTGGAAACAATTCTTTTGCTTTTGTCAAATAGGGGATGGCAAGGTCGAAATTGCCTTCCTTTTTATAATACATACCAAGCTGAAAGTTTAGGAAAGGGTTGTTCGGCTTTTCGACGATTTTTTCTTTCAGGAATTTCTCCAGGTTGGCCGATTCGACGAGCGCATTTTTGATGTCAAAAGACAAATCCAGATTGTCTACATGATATTTTTGCCTGATGAAGTCGCGAAAATCCCGGTCAAAAGCATCGATATTCTTGCCGAATACGGTTTCGATAACCTGGGGTGTTTTGGCACCTGCTTTGAATTCCGGGAAGGTAGCCAGCAGCTTTGGCTGCCCGAACGTTTCAACGATATACTCCACGATCTTGGAAGCCTGGTAATACGACAGGGTGACCTGGCCTGGACTGGTAGGCCGGTTAAACCCCGAATCCAGTTCTTTGATTGGCAACAAGCGGCCATTTTGCAAGGCGGCAAGAAAAGGTATGTCCTGATTCATGTCCCAGAAAGGATGCGAACGGGTGGTTTCGTAGACGGCGATGCCTTCTGCTAACCAGCGAGGAATGCGGTTTTCTGTCATGCGCAGATGCGTGACGTGCACCAGTTCGTGCCACAGCGTTTCCCCCCAGACAAAATCGCCTTTGGTTCTGGCGCGGGGCGAATCCATGGCCACCACGTTGCCAAAACAAATGCCCAAGAAGGCCTGGGCGCCCGGTATCCCGAAACAGCGCACGGCAAAATCGTCGTGTTCCGGGAATATTTCGATCGTCACCGGCTGGGTGCTGTCGAAATCGTATCGTTGGTGCAAATCTGCCAGGCATTGTTTGATGAGCTCCTGGGCGTAGCCTGCCAGCACCGGGTCGTCCTTCTCGTGAATCCGCAGGATGTACTCGCTGGTGCGGTGGGTCTTGTATTGCGGAAAGGCGTCGAACAGGGTGAGCAGATTTCCAACGTATTTGTTGTAAGGGTCGGTTTTGAACGCCTTTTCCAATTCTTCATTGGCTTCTTTCTCTTTGCCAAGGCGGCTCAAGCTGGTGCCTAAACCCGCGTGCGCCAGCCAGTGGTCGCGATCCAAGGTTAAAGCTTTGCGGTAATACGCCGCCGATTCTTTAAACAAATAACGCCGGGCCAGGACTTCCCCAATTTGATAATACAGCTCACCGTAATTGGGATTTATGTCCAGGAGGGCCTTTTCTTCTGCCTGGAACTTCGCGGTTTTGTCTTGCAAGAAGTAGCAAACGGCTTTGAGTGTTCGACTCTCCAGGGACTTGGGGTTGATCTGCAAGGCGCTTCTTAGCCTCTCCAGTGCAAGGTCGTATTCATTGGAAGCAATGTTCAATTCAGCTAAGAAGTCGTGGGCTGCAACGTAGTTTGGATTGATTTCCAGGGCCTTGTCCGCTTCTCGCAACGCCGCCTCGTAATTGGTCTTGAGCAGACCTTTGGCCAGACCTAAATGAGCCTCTGCCGCGTTGGGATTGATTTTTAGCGCGTCTTCAAAGACGCCGATGGCGTCCGGGTCGTTGTATTTCAACAAGAACAAATTTCCCCATGGAATGTAGGCCTGCCACAGCGATTTGTCCAAATTCGTGGCCTCATTGAACAGGGTGTTGGCGTCGCGAAAGCGTTCGAGGTAGATGCAGGCTTCAGCTACGAGACTCGTTTCTTCGCCGGACAATTTTGCGTGGCTGCGGTAGTAGTTGATGAAGTATTGCAGCGTCTTTCGGGCTTCTGGTTTGGTTTCAAACTCCCACTGGTAAATGCCTGAGCGCAAACGCGCGTACAGGTTGTCTGGCGCCAGGGTCAACGCTTTGTCGTAATTGCTTTTTGCCTCTCTTAAGCGTCCTGTCTGTTTGAACACGTCGCCCAGCAGGGCCAGGGCCAGGGGGTTTTGCGGAGCCGCAGACAACGCTTTTTGCAGGGCTTTCTCGGCTTCGGCGTATTGCCCGGTTTGCAGGTAAACTTTGCCTAAACCCCGGTAAGCGGCACCAGAGAGGTCTTCGACTCTTGCGGCTTTTTGAAATTGAGAAATGGCCTCCTCATACTTGCCAGCCTGAAACAGTCGGTAGGCGTTTTGGAGTTGCCCTTCATCTTTCGACGACAGGGCAAACGAAGTGGAGTTTATGACCAGACAGGTGCAAAATAAACGAAATAGAAATTTACTATTCAAAACGCTCCGAAGCCTTTTATATTCCTAAAACAATGAGTATTTTTCCCGCATTCCGAAAGAATTGTGGTGTGAGTTGTTAGCCCGAATTCGGAAAACTAAGATTCAACGGAGACAGCTCAAACATACAACCTACTGGAAGAATTAACTGACAGGTTATAAGATAAAACGTCAGTATCCTGACTATGTTCCTGAGTTAAAATAAAATATTTGTAAACTGTGATCGACCGAAAATTCGGTGCCAAATGTCCTTGCCAGGCTCGCCTACTGGAGTCACAAATGTGGAATTGCTGCTTAAAGGATCGGAAGCTCATTGTAATGTGAAGTCCCTTGCCTGTCTCAACGCAGCGGTAGTTGCAAAAGCTTAAGTTGTCATTCCGAATCCGGCGAACGCCTTTTGGCGTCAACCTAAGAGATTTTATCTATCAAAAATGTTATTCTGAGGTT
>JBHHYI010000105.1:0-14497 GCA_046757525.1 bacterium
ATCGCCTATCTGCAGAAAAATATGGCTCCTCAGATTGTCGAGATCGTGGTTCATGAACCAAACCAGTACTTCCCCGAGTCTGAAAACCACAATTCAAACAATTCTCACGTGGATGGAAACGACCATAGAAAAAACAACCATGTCCAAAACCAGTACATCGGGCGCAATACGTTTAAAAAAGGGTATCAGTCCGTGAGTTGGCAAACGAAAGATGTTAACCAGGACTTCTTGTCATTCGACCTCTATTATCGTGGCTCTGGAGAAACGAGCTGGAAAAAGTTGACAGAGAATTACACCGGCTTCGTCTATTCGTGGGACACTGAGCTTCTGCCGGATGGCCGCTATTTCATCAAAATTGTCGCGAAGGACGAGAAATCGAATCCGCCAGCGCTTGCCCTGACCACGGAAAAAGTAAGTCCCCCGTTTATCATCGACAACCAGGGACCCGAGGTGTCAAATATTGTGGTCAAGTCAGAAGGTAAGGATATCCTCGTTTCGTTTCGGGTGAAAGATGCGTTGACCATCATCAAATCCGTGGAAGTGGGCTTAAACGCCAACGCGTGGAAATTGGTGTACCCGGTCGACGGTATCTGCGATTCGAAGAGCGAAGTTTTCGAAGCTAAGATGAAAGCGCCAACGAGCCAATCCAACACTATTGTCATCAAAGCTACTGATTATCGAGAAAACATTGGTTTTGGAAAAAGAAACTTTTAAGCAGGCAACTACGCGGCAGAAAGGGAATTTTACAGCATGATCGACAGGACCCTCCAGGAGAAAGTCAAGGAATGCTTTAACCGAGGCCAGCGATTCGTTTTGACGACACACGTAAATCCGGACGGCGATGGTTTAGGCTCCGAAGCCGCCCTTTTTCACTATCTTACCCGTATTGGCAAGGATGTTTTCATTTACAACAGCAGTCCGGTGCCTGCCAACTATAAGTTTTTGGACTCTGACAACAGAATGTTGGTTTACGATCCTGACCTTCACCACGAAACCCTTTTAACTGCTGATTACATCCTTATTCTGGACATCAGCGAATGGAATCGGTTAAAAGATGTGGGCGCCAGCGTCAAGAACCTGCATATTCCTAAGATTTGTATCGATCACCATCCACCACATGAAAAATTTGGCAATATCAGCCTGGTTGACGTTTCAGCGAGTTCAACGGGCGAGATCGTCTACGATCTCATTAAGTTTTGTGGCGGCAGCATGACTCCCAACATTGCCGACGCCATCTACACCAGCATTCTAACCGATACCGGTTCCTTTCGTTTTTCCAACACCAATGATCGGGCGTTCAAAATCGCTGGTGATCTGGTGGCAGCGGGGGTCAGTCCGCAAAAGATTTATCAGGAAGTGTATGAACACCAAGCTCCCAGCAAGGTCAAGTTGTTAGGTTTTGTGCTTTACAACTTGAAACTAGAAGACAACGGTCGCGTCGCCTGGATTAGCGTTTCACAGGAAAACCTGGAGACGATTCATGCCAAACCCCAGGACACGGAAGGTTTTGCGGATTATCCGCGCGTCATCAATGGTGTGGAAGTGAGCATCATGTTTATCGAATTGGAAAAAGGCAGGATCAAGGTTAGTTTTCGGTCCAAGGGGAACTATGTCATCAACCAGATCGCGCAAAAATTTGGTGGCGGAGGCCATGCCTATGCAGCCGGCGTGCTCATCAAAGGAGAGCTTGACGAGTTTATTCCCGCGGTTTTAGGGGAAGTGAGCAAATTGTTTGATTAGACCTCCATGAGCGACTCAGCATCGAACGGCAGTCAACGCCATCTGGAACAAATCGATTCACTGGTGCAGGAGTTTGCGCACCGGACTTACCCGGTTGCCTTGCCCAGTTTCGAACCCGCCTCGTTCTCGGAAACGCTTTTAAATCAGTTACATTCTCTCGAATTGGACGGCAGGCGCATGCGCAAAGCCAGCGTCGTGGTAGACCTTGCAGGCGGTAGACCCACACCCTGTGTGGCGCTGCGAGTGGCAATCAACACCGCCCCGGAGCAAGGACACGCCTGGAAGGATCGGTTGAATGTCCTCCTCGCTCTGGGGGTGTTGGCTGTTCTGAAGGAGATGATCAAGTCGTTTGCTGGCAGTGTGCGGCTGATATTACAACCAGAGCAGGTTCCGCCGGCTGAAGGGGTAGGGGCGTTGAATCTACCGGACGTGTTGAATGACGTCCAGGCAATTTACGGTTTTCAACTGGATGCCACCATTCCATTTGGCAACGTGGCCACAAAGGCAGGGCCGTTGGTAACCTCTTTCGACACCTTCTCGATAAACGTCAGCCGGCAACGCTCTCACACAAGAAATCCCCGCGAGGACGCGGATCCCGTCCTGGTAGCCGCAAAAATCACGGCTGCTTTGAGTCAATTGACCTCACGCAAAATAGACCCGCTCAAATCCGCCGTAGTCTCCGTCTGTTCAATACACGGCGGTGACAACGATCATGAGGTAGCCCAGAGGGTGGAAATCCGCGGCAACTATCGCACGCTCGAGAAACAAACGCACCAACACCTTGCCGAATTGATTCAAAAGACCGTACGGGGCATCGCAGGGGCCTACGGTGCCGATTTGCAATTCGACCTTAAACAAGGCACGCCACCGTTGATCAACGACGAAAACTGTACCACCATCTTAACAGAGGCCGTTCAGGAAATCTTGGGAGAGCAGCACGTTTTTTCTTTGACTTACCCCAAGTTGGGCACGGAACGGTTCGCCCACTTCCTGGACTCTATACCAGGCTGCTTTATGTTTCTTGGCACCAATCCCACAGAAAGCGATTCTGAGATTTCCAGTAAGTCGAGAGAACATAGAATTGTGGAGATAGGCGTAAAGGCGTTGAGCTGGGCATTGCTAAAGGACATTATGATCCGTTATTAAATAGTCTTAACATTGATCGTTTTTTCTTGCTTTTAAGCATCAGATACATTAGTTTTTCAAATCGTATAGCTTAGTCGGGAATGTTACACTCAGGGGAGTCAGGATCATTCACAAGAAGGCCAAATCGAACGATGTTCGTCAATCCCAAACTCTCAAGGCCGTGAAGACCAATGGGGCACGTCCGGGGGAGGTTGAAGGTCAGGTCAATCATTCCACCGAATTCTACAAATCCCTTTTTGAGAATCTGGGAACCGCGGTCGCCGTCTTTCAGAAGGGTGGAAGACTTAGCCAGGTGAACCACGCTTTTGCGCAATGGACCGGATTAAGCAAGCATTCGCTGGAATCAAAGAGAAACCTCCTGGATTTTATCGACTCTGCCGAGCATCAGAAAGTTACTCGCTCGATGGTCGATTATTTTGAGCTTAGGGAGCCGGAGTCGAGGTCTTTAAGGTGCAGTTTTATCAATGACAAGGGTGAACGAAGACAAATAGAAATCTTCTGGAGTTGGGTTGGCGATCTCAATGACCGGCTTGCCACTTTGCAGGACGTCTCTGGCTACAAACCGCAGAACATAAATCTGTTTGAAACCAAAGAGTATGAAAACCTGCTCCACCTGCTCTCACACAATTTGAAGTCACCGATCGTTTCGATCAAGGGTTTCGCAACTTTGCTGAAAGAGGACGGAAGCGATGCCGGGGATGAGAAGCAGACTCACTACGTCGACCGAATCTACAAAAACGCCTCTCGTATGGAAAAGATGATTCATGACATATTTAACTATTCTAAGTTCAAAAAGAGAGAGCGATTCATGAAGAGGTTGTCCTTGCAAGAAATGGTCACGGCCGTCTGTGCGGATTTTCAGTTCGAGGTGCATAATCGAAATATCACGCTTAAGCTTGCCGAGGATTTCCCCACCATACAGGCGGATTGCGAAGACATGCAGACTGTTTTTAACAATTTGTTAGATAATGCCATCAAATACATGGGCGATGTCGAGAACCCTGAAATTGAGATAGGTTGGGAAGACAAGAATAGGTTTTATGTTTTCTGGGTGAAAGACAATGGCGTCGGTGTGTCTGAGGATTATCAGGACAAGATCTTCGACTGGTTTCAACGCGGTAACACCTCCAACAGAATCGACGGCACCGGTGTAGGGCTATCCATCGTGCAGCAAATCATGGAAAAGTATGATGGGAAGGTCAGGCTGAGCTCCAAGATAGGGCGGGGCACCACCGTGTACATCGCGTTGCCCAAAGTCGTCGATGATGACCTCGAGGACCAGGACGCTCTAAGACATGGCTAGACAATCGATTCCCAATTAACATATCAACCCTGACAGGGTTTCTAGGGGCAAAACGATAGCTGGGTTTGTCAATGAAACCCTGTCAGGGTTTGCAACGGTAATTAGGAATCACAACACTAGTAAACGCGTTGGCGTAAACGAAATTATTTGAGGACAACATAAACGTACGGGAGGAACAAATGGACTAAGGAATATTTTTCTTAAGCTGCGATTAATGATTGCTCCCAATACTCATTTATCCCACCAACCGAACAGCGACGTTAGTTTCCCTCCGACTACATCTCGTTTTTTCCAAAGAAGTGATTAGGTCTAACTCATACCATTGTTATTGCATCCATAGGGCGCACGAGTTATGAAAAACAATGACATTTCTTCCAGGGTCGAAGCCGCAGCCATCCCACGCAACCTGGGCGGATGGTGTAACGGTCACAGCAAGAACAAAGCAGAAAGATTCAACGAGGAATTAAATCTGTACCTCAATGCCATCGCCCATGAGTTCCGCAGTCCGTTGGTCTCGGTTCAGGGTTACGCGGCTCTGCTGGTTGAAGAGTACGGCGATCTGTTGCCCGCTGAGGGTAAACAATATTTAGACCGGATTTTCGCCAATCTGCGGCAAGCTGATGATATTCTGATCGATTTGTCCAGGTTTGCGAGGACCTTAGTTCCCGAGTCCGAATTTGAATATGTGGCTGCCAATGAAATTGTCGAGGCAGCCTTAGAACCCTTGGTTCGGCAATTGAAGCAGGATCGAATCGAATTGATTGTTCAACCAGGGCTGCCGAGGATATTTTGTCATGTCAGGGCCATGATTCAAGTGTTTACGAATTTGCTCTCAAACGCAACGAAATATTTGAAAGAGAATGCCCCGGGACAAATAGAAATTGGGTATTTGGGGGATGAGATTTTCCACAAATTCTATGTTAAAGACAACGGGGTAGGAATGTTGCCCAAGGAGCGCAATAAAGTCTTTCTGCTTTTTAGCCGATTAGGCAATAAAAAGCGCGTTTCCGGATCGGGTTTGGGATTGGCAATCGTCAAACGGATCATAGAAGGCCACGGTGGCGAAGTGTGGGTCGACGCCAGGAGGCACAAAGGTGCCACTTTTTATTTCACCTTACCGAAAAAGCCCTCGAGTTTTTAGGAGTAAAAGATTATGGTCGGACCGCTAAGAGTTTTGCTGGTGGAGAACAATCGGCAGCAGGCCAGGAGAGTAGGGGAGAGTTTGAAGAAGTACGATTGCCGGTTTGAGATCGAAACGATCGATTCCGGGGTCGCTTATATTGAAAAGATCGTCGACAGTGGGTACAACGCGATAATATTAGACGAAAAATCGTCTGGACCTTCCGGCACCAATCTGCTGAGCGAGCTCGAAATGCGGGGCGTGGACGCGCCGGTGGTGGTCGTGACAAACAACGACCGGGCTGAGAAGGCAGTGGTCGCCTTGAAGAACGGAGCCTATGACTATATTGTCAAAGACGATTCCTATCTTTCGATCTTGCCCAAAGTTGTGCAAAAAAGCATTGAAACCTATCACCTTACGGCAAGACTAAGAGAGTCGGAGCACAAATATCAAAATATCTTTGAAAAAGCCAACGATGCCATATTCATGATCAACTTGCAGGACCATGAGGTTCATGAAGCTAACCTGAAAGCAGCACAGATTTCGGGCTACTCCAAGCAAGAGCTTCTGCACAAACAGTTTGTCGACTTGTATCCGCAGAATCAGAAAGAGCGGGTCGAGAGACTCCTGCAAAAAACCACCGAACAGGGCTCCTACCAGGACGACGATCTTTCTATCCTGACTAAACATCACGATTTGGTGCCCGTGGACATAAATGCCAGCGCCATAACCCTCGACAAAGAGTTGTACATTTTGGGTATTGTCCGGGATATCGGAGAGAAAAAACATCTGCAGTCTCTGATCCTCAACAGCAAGAGAAGGCTTCAGGAGTCCTTTGATGGCATTACCGATATCATCTACCAGGTCAACCGTGACTACGAAGTGGTTCTGGCCAACAAGAGGATAGCGGAACTTTGTAGGACCCAGCCAGAAAAGCTCATCGGACTCAAGTGCTATGAGGCGATCTTTCTCTGTCAGCAACCTTGCTCCGACTGCCCGGTGGAGAAATCTTTTTTGACCAGGAGGCCTGCTTACCAGGAAAAAGTCAACGATCAGGAGATTTTTGAAATGTGGAGCTACCCGATTTTCGCATCAGGCGAGGAAATAGAAGCGGTGGTAGTTTATTCCAAGAACGTGACCGAGAAAAAGAGACTGGAGAGGTCGCTGATTCAGTCAGAAAAGTTGGCCACCATTGGACTGCTTTCCTCGGGAATTGCCCATGAAATCAGAAATCCGTTGAACATCATCGAGACGGCGCGTTACTATATCGAGGAATTCATGCCGCCTCAGCGCCAGGACATTCGGGCCAAGCTAAGTATCATCAGCAAGAATGTTAAACGCGCGGCCAAGATAATCAACAACTTGCTGGAGTTTTCCCGGCCTTCTGATCAGGAAAAGGAAAAAATCAATCTGAACAAGCTGCTGGAGAGCACGATCAACCTGATCGAAAAAGAGCTGCATGCCAAGAATATTGAATATCGCATCGGCAGCCGCGGGACTTACCACGTGTATTTGAACGTGGAGTCGCTTAAACAAGTTTTTCTGAATATCATAATCAATGCGGTGCAAGCGATGCCCAATGGAGGCAAGTTGACCATCGAGATCGCCACGCCGAGGGAGCCGTGGGTGGAAATCAAAATTGCGGACACCGGCCATGGCATTCCCAAAGAAAATCTACCACACATCTTTTCACCGTTTTTCACTACAAAAGACGTCGGCGTGGGCACCGGACTTGGGCTATATGTTTCTCACATGATCATGAGGCGGGAAGGGGGTGAAATCAAGGTCACGAGCACGGTGGGGCAGGGCACGACTTTCACAATCCTCTTGCCTCGATCGCACCCTGGTTCGGCGTCCCAACACAAGAAAGCCGGCTTGCCGAGCAATGTCGGCCATGTGTGACAACCAGAAACAAGGACTTGCCAGACATTTACAGAAACCGTTGCTGCCGCGTCTTGAACCTACAACAGCCTCCAACTACGTGTTTCGCGATTTTGAAAGGTTGCTGTACTACCTGGTCGCAGGGCCCACGCCATAAGTTCTGAGTTTTTGTTTGACAAAAAGGGAATTAATTCTTACATTAGCCCGATTAAATGGCACTATTGCAACAAATTGCTGGGGCTGGTGGTGAAACTCAAAGAAATTTGTAGACCGATTGAGGACGATCTCAGTGCTTACGAAACGGAGTTCAAGGATCTGTTAAAATCCAAGGTTTTCCTGGTCGATAAAGCTATTCAATATATTCTGCGCAATAAGGGCAAGAGGCTCAGACCAATTCTGGTGCTGTTGACCACCAGATTGCACAACGGCGTTGCATTGGACTCGCGACAACTGAAAGCCGCAGCCATCATGGAGCTTTTCCACACGGCTACCCTGGTACACGACGATGTGGTCGATGGCTCGCACCAACGCCGCGGCATGCCTTCTTTGAATTCGATCTGGAAAAACAAAGTTTCGGTGCTGATGGGCGATTATCTCTTTTCCAAGGCTCTCCTGGCCATGCTGAGTTTGAAGAATTGGCGCGCTTATGAAATCATCTCCGAAACGGCCGAACGCATGAGCCAGGGAGAGTTGTTAGGGGTGGAGCGCAGCAAGGATTATTGGATGGACGAAGAGGTCTATTTCCGGCTCATTGCAGACAAAACCGCAGCCTTGTTGGCGGCGGCGTGTCAGTTAGGTGCGGTCTCTACTTCCAATGACGAGGCTGACATCCAGGCCATGAAAGAATTCGGTGAGAATTTGGGCATCGCCTTCCAAATCCGCGACGATTTGTTGGACTTCAATGGCAAGAACACTGGTAAGCCCATGGGCAATGATATTCGCGACAACAAGATCACGCTGCCGCTTCTTTACGCGCTCAAACAGGCGCGCAAAAGTGAAGCGCGGCAGATCATCCGGCTAATCAAACGGGAGGCTCGAAAGAAAGCGATCGTCAACGAGATAGCAGCTTTTGTTGAAGCCAACGGCGGCACGAAATATGCCATGGCCAAAGCCAGCGATTATTGCGACAAGGCGCTAAGAAGCTTGAATCGGTATCCGGATTCCCCGTATAAAGATTCTTTGCTCAAACTGGTGCACTTTGTCGTTTATCGGGAGAATTGACGGCTTGAAAAGCTCTGCGCTGTTCCACAGTGTTCTTTTGCTCCTCGGTTGTGTCGGTTGTTTTAAACAAGATATTCAACTTTTTGAAGAAAAACGTATTTTAATGGACACTTTGGTGTCCATTACTATTTATGCCACCGAAGAGCCTCAAGATTGGCGTCAGCATGTGGCTCAGGCTTTCGACGCGGTTAAGCGTGTGGAAGATTTGACAACCTCCTTTTCCGATTCGAGTGACATAGGGCAGGTCAATGTCAATGCAGGGCGCAATTACTATCCCGTTGACGACGAGGTGCTCGAAATTGTGCGACAGGCTCAGGAGATCAGCAAATTGTCCCACGGGGCTTTTGACATCACCATCTTGCCTTTGCTGCGGCTGTGGCGCTTCAAGTCAGCCCACCCAAGGGTTCCCAACCAGGCTGAAATCTCTGCAAAACGGGCGTTGGTCGGCTACAATAAGATTGACATAAAAGGCAACGAAATCCAGTTGCCCGAAAGAGGGATGGGATTAGATTTAGGCGGCATCGCCAAAGGGTATGCGGTTGACCGGGCTGCGGAGCTATTACGTGCATTTGGTTACGAAGATTTCTTGATCGACGCTGGTGGGGACTTGAGGGCATTTGCCGGGCCATTGACCCGGGGTCGTCGCACGATTTGGGTACGGCATCCCAGGACTCGAGAAGGCTTTTTTGCCAAAATCAAGATGGACTCCGGGGCCGTGGCAACTTCGGGAGATTACGAGAGATATTTCGAGATCGACGGGAAGCGGTATCACCATGTCCTCGATCCGGCAACCGGTTCTCCCGGCCGTCCCGCGGTCAGCGTAACCATTTTTGCCCCGACCACGGCCCGGGCCGATGCGGTGGCGACGGCCGTGTTCGTCCTTGGCCCGCAGCAGGGCATGGCGTTCATAGAAAAAGACAGTGATCTCGAAGGCCTGATTATTTTTGAGAAAGACTCAAATTTGCAATGGACGGTTTCTCAAGGTATTGCTAACAAACTAAACATCCTCGAACCCTAAGTTAAAGGAGTAACAATGCCAAGAACCTTAGTCACTGGTGGCGCTGGATTTTTGGGTTCGCACATCTGCGAATACCTGCTCAACAGGGGACACGAAGTGATGGCCATGGATAATCTGCTAACCGGCACCGTGGCTAATATCGAGCACCTGCAATGCGAACGGTTTAAATTCATAAAACACGACGTCACAGAATATATTTACTGCGCTGGCAAAATCGATTATGTGATTCATTTTGCTTCTCCAGCCAGCCCCAAGGATTATCTGGAGCTGCCTATTCAAACGCTGAAAGTGGGTGCCCTGGGCACGCACAAGGCCCTGGGCCTGGCGTTGGAAAAGCAGGCTACTTTCTTGTTAGCGTCGACGTCAGAGGTCTACGGCGACCCGCAGGAGCACCCACAGAAAGAAGACTACTGGGGGCATGTGAATCCTGTAGGGCCTCGTGGCGTCTACGATGAGGCTAAGAGATTTGGCGAGGCCATTACCATGGCTTATCACCGCTTTCATGGCCTGGACACGAAAATCGTGCGGATTTTTAATACCTACGGCCCGCGGATGCGACCTAAAGATGGTAGGGCGATTCCTGTGTTCATTCCCCAGGCTTTGAAGAATGAGCCGATTACGGTTTTTGGCGACGGTTCTCAAACCCGGAGCTTCTGTTTTGTGGACGATCTGATTGGCGGCATTTACCGCTTGCTCATCTCCGACCATCATGAACCCGTAAACATCGGCAATCCGAACGAGATGACGATTAAGGAGTTGGCGGAAACCATCATTAACGTGACGGGGAGTAGGAGCACCATTTCGTACAAGCCGCTGCCTGTGGACGATCCTAAAGTGCGCCAGCCCAACATCGATAAGGCCCGGCAGATCCTGGGATGGGAACCCAGGGTTTCCCTGAAGGAAGGTCTCGGTAAAACCATCGCCTGGTTTAAAACGCAAGATATGGATTAGATACGTTGATTAGACCCCATGCGGTCTCGCTTAGCGCCGGGGAGTTTTTTTTCGTGCCAACGGAATCCCAAAGTGGGCACGGCTGGTTAATAGTTTAGAACAGATTTGGGGGGATCTATTTCAACTCGCTTTTCAAAAGACCTAACCCGAAAAGGAGACACGCAAGGCCTTTGACTGCCAAACAATTAGCTCACAAAATCGCCAATCTAACGTTAGAAAAAAAAGCCATTGACATCCAAATATTGGATTTGCGCGGCCTAACTACAATCACAGACTTCTTTGTCATCTGCTCAGGGGAAAGCAACACACAAGTGAAAGCCATCTCAGACCATATCTGGAGTGAACTAAAAAAGGAAAAGATTCGGCCTTTGCACATCGAAGGCAGTGAAGCCCAGGAGTGGGTATTGATCGATTACGTGGATGTGGTCGTTCACATTTTTCAACCGGAAAAGAGAGAGTTTTACGGCCTGGAAAGATTTTGGGGAGATGCGGAAATTGAAGAAATCAAAGATGCCAGTTATGAAAATTGAGGATTATTTGATTGAGCAAATCAGGGCCGCTATGGCTCGCAAAGGATTTGCGGTAGCTGCGAATTTTGACTTCAGCCTGGAAAGACCCAAAAGCGCTGCGCACGGGGATTTGTCGACCAACGTGGCCATGCTGCTGGCAGCATCGCTAAAGCGCAGGCCGCGCGAGATCGCCACCGACTTGTTGCAAGCCTTGCAAACCGAGTCGGCTTTAATCTCAAAAGCTGAAGTTGCCGGCGCTGGTTTCATCAATTTCCACCTGAGTCGAGACTATTTCCGCGCAGCCTTGCAAAGCATTCTCGCTGCCGGCCAGGACTTTGGCCACGCCGATTGGGGTCAGCACACCAAGGTGCAGATCGAGTTTGTCAGCGCTAATCCTACGGGTCCCCTGAATGTGGTTAGTGCCCGGGCCGCCACCGTGGGAGACGTTTTGGCCAGCCTCATGCAGGCCGTGGGTTTCGAGGTAGAGCGGGAGTTTTACGTCAACGATGCCGGCAGACAGGTCAAGCTGCTGGGCATGTCCTTAAGCTCCAGGTACATGGAACTGCTGGGATTGCAGGAGCCGTTCCCGGAGGAGGGGTATCATGGCGACTACATTCGGGACTACGCCAGGGAGCTGGCAGACCAGGAAGGCGACCGTTATGCACGGTTAGAGCAGGAGCAGAGATGGGCCCAGTTTACCCGGTTGGCAGTGGAAAAAATGATTGCTGAGCAAAAGACGGTCCTGGGTCACTACCGGGTCAATTTTGACCATTGGTTCCGAGAGAGCAAATTGCGGCAACGAAACGCCCACGAAGCGGTGCTGCGGCGGTTGGCCGAGCAAGGACATTTGTATGAAAAAGAGGGCGCCCAGTGGTTTGCTGCCAGCCAGTTCGGCGACGAAAAGGATCGCGTGCTGGTCACCAGCGCCGGGGAACCCACCTATTTCCTGGTGGACATCGCTTACCATTTGGACAAGTTTCAGCGAGGGTTTGAGAAGATTTACGACCTCTGGGGTCCGGACCATCACGGTTACATCAACCGAATGAAAGCTGCGCTCGAGGCCTTGGGCTACGACAGGAGTCGCTTCGAGGTGAAGATAATCCAGCAGGTCAACCTGCTTGAAAAAGGCCAGGTGGTCAAAATGTCCAAGAGGGCGGGTAAGATTATTGAAATGCGGGAACTCATCGAGGAGGTCGGCGTGGACGTGGCTCGCTATTTCTTCGTAGCCCGGCGCAACGAGAGTCCCCTTGATTTCGACATGGATTTGGCCAAAAACACCTCCGAAGAAAACCCGGTGTTCTACGTTCAATATGCCCACGCTCGAATTTGCAACATCTTAAAGTTCGCTGAAGAAAAAAAGATTGCGCGAAGCGAACAGAGCGACTTGGCGCGTTTAACGGAGTTAGAGGAGTTCGACTTGATCAAGAAACTGTTGGAGTTCCCGGATGTGGTCACCAAGGCAGCCAAATTCCTTGAACCGCACCGATTGCCCAATTATCTGCACGAACTGGCTGCAACCTTTCATCGCTTCTACCATCACCGTCGGGTAGTTACCGACGATGAGGCACTCACTGGCGCAAGGTTGGTTTTGGTAGAGGCTACCAGGATTGTGCTGGCCAACGCCCTGGCATTGCTGGGCATTACGGCGCCGGAGAGAATGTGAACAAATGCCAGGATAAGGCTTGTCATTGCGAGCGACCAGCGGGAGCGAAGCAATCTCCTGATCTCATAGTCTTGAGATTGCTTTGTCGTGCGTAACCCCGTTTTTAAATCAACAGAGTCGGCGAGGACTCGTTGCAATGACAGGTCGGATTTTGATTCTGTCAATAGTTCAGATCTAAGTTAGCAACCAAACACAGGACGAATTCATGAGCATACTCGTAGTAGGATCCGTGGCTTTTGATTCAGTAGAAACTCCTCTTGGTAAAGCCGAAGAAGCGTTAGGGGGATCGGCGACCTATTTCAGCGCCGCAGCCTCTTATTTTGCACCGGTGCAGTTGGTAGCCGTGGTAGGTCAGGACTTTCGTGAAGACAGGTTAGATTTCTTGCGGCAGAGAAATGTGGACCTCACGGGTTTGGAAATAAAAGAAGGGAAGACGTTCCGCTGGGGGGGCAAATACAACTTCGATTTGAACATGCGCGAAACGCTCTTTACCCATTTGAATGTGTTCGAGAACTTTCAACCGCGTATTCCACAAGCCTACCGAGACAGCCAGCACGTTTTCTTGGCCAATATTGCGCCCGAATTGCAGCTCGAAGTTCTAAGTCAAATCCGTGCGCCCAGGTTGGTGGCCCTGGACACGATGAACTTCTGGATCGAGGGCAGCTTGTCGGCGCTGCAAAAAACCCTGGGCAAGGTCGATGTTTTAATCGTCAACGACTCCGAAGCACGGCAACTGGCCGAAGAGTTCAATCTTTTTAGAGCCTCCAAAGCCATTCACGAAATGGGGCCCAAGGTCATCATCATCAAAAAAGGGGAGCACGGGGCTTTAATGATCACCGCAGATTCTTATTTCTGGGCGCCGGCCTATCCGCTGGAAACGATCTACGACCCCACCGGTGCCGGCGATTCCTTCGCCGGTGGCTTCATGGGCTATTTGGCCAAAGTGGATGACCTGAGTCAAGAATCGCTGCGCCGTGCGATCATCTTTGGTAGCACCATGGCGTCTTTCTGTGTGGAGAAATTCAGCATGGAACGGCTGAAGGAATTGAACGAGGAAGCCATTCGCCAGCGCTTCCAGGAGTTTTGGAAAATGACCAATTTCGATCATGAGAACAGCGGCTTCTGATTTTGTGAGCCTCCCCAGCGCAGGAAGCCGCCAACCGATGGGCACGGAGTTTAAGGATGGAACGGATTTACGCCAATTCGTTGCAAGACTTTTTACGCTTTTGTCAAAACGTTCTAACGGGATCGCGACAGAGCTGAGCGCAACGGTCACCGACCCGGCCAGCAACTCTTAAATTGCCATGAAAATCATAACCGATTTCATCGACATTGCGACCAAAGGCCACACCGACATCATCGACGTCACCCGCCAGGTGGCCGAGGTGTTGCGCAAATCCGGTCTAAGCGACGGCAGCCTGACTGTTTTCGTGTCCGGTTCCACCGCCGGGGTGACGACCATAGAGTACGAGCCGGGCCTGCTCCAGGACCTGCCAGAAGCTTTTGAAAAACTCGCCCCCACCGGTGTAACCTACCACCACGACGCCACCTGGGGCGACGGCAACGGCTATGCTCACGTGCGAGCTGCCCTGTTGGGCGCCTCGTTTACAGTGCCGTTCCAGGCCGGCCGCCTTCTGCTGGGCACCTGGCAGCAGATCGTGGTCATCGATTTTGACAACCGCTCTCGCAACCGCCGTGTGGTGGTACAGATGCTGGGCCAATAGCCGCCAAGCAGGCTTTTCGGTGTTGAAGCAGGTTTTTGAAACTAAACACCGAAGCACACCGAGGAACACCGAAGGGTACAGTGGAGCAACTTCTGAGCATATTGAGTTTTTTTCGGTGCTTTCAGTGTCCTTAGGTGCTCAATTGTTCTTTTGACATTAAACACTGGTCAAAGTCAGCAAAGGAGAAGGTGGGCTTAAAAGCGACTCCGTCGTATTGTGCC
>JBHHYI010000106.1:0-14236 GCA_046757525.1 bacterium
TTCGAGGAATGTGGCGCTGTCCTGGTCGGACTATGACCAGGATGGCGATATGGACTTGTTCTTGAGTCATTTTCATAATGATCTTCAATCTGGTGAAATTGTTTCAAATTTCTTATTTCGTAATGAAACCGTAAACAACTGGTTAGAAGTTGATCTCGAACCTCGCAATTCAACCAATGCCGTTGGCGTAAGAGTCTTGGCGTATACTCAGGACAAAACGTTAAAAAGAGAAACCACCTATGGTTCAATCCAGGCTCCACAAAATGCAAATCGCCTTTTAATTGGTCTGTCACTAAAAAGTTCACTGGATTCTCTGGTCGTTGTTTGGCCCAGCGGGCAACAGGATAAAGCGACCTCGATTGGAGCAAATAGGATTGTGGTTGCAAAGGAAGGTGAGGGCATTGTTACTGCTGTTGAAGAACCCGCGGAGGGTCCAAAGAATTTTCAGCTACACCAGAACTACCCCAACCCCTTCAACCCGGAAACCACCATCGAGTACGAACTGGCACAGCCGGGGCCTGTGCGGCTCAGCATTTACAATCTGCTCGGGCAGCGGTTACGGACGCTGGTGGATGAATGGCAGCCAGCGGGGAGCTATCGAGTGCGCTGGAGTGGTAGCGTAGAGGGAGGAGCGAGAAGCGTGGCCAGCGGCGTGTATGTGGTGGAGTTGAAGGTGGGGGAAAAAGTTCAGCGAAGGAAAATGCTGGTTATTCGATAAGGATAAAACGAAGTTTCGATTGCTGGCTCACGAAACCACTGTCTTTTACCAACTTTTGACAAATTTGGCTGTAGAAACCACCGTGGTCTGCATGTCCGGATAATGCTTTTTTATGGACTTGAAGCTTTTCGGGGGCGTGGGCTTGCCCCATTTGACTTCAATTGCTTCGCGGCGACCACCGCGAGTGACAATGAAATCGATTTCCGTCTGATTGGTGGTACGCCAGAAGTTGATCTTTTGCAGTCCCAAAATATCCTGGTGGATCAACTCCAGCAAATAAAAATTCTCGAACAGTTTGCCGACGTCGGTTCTTGAATCGAGAGGGCTACTAAAATTATTCAAAGCAAAATTGCGTAGCCCCAGGTCCATGAAATACACTTTGGGCGTTTTAGTAATCTCTTTTTTGTAATTTTCAAAAAACGGATAGATCCTGCGGATTATGAACGTGTTTTCGAGGATTGTTAAATAATGCTCGATCTGACCACGGCCGGCGCGAGCCGTCTTGCAAAGGTTCTCTATGTTGAGTAAAGAGCCAATTTGGTTCGCCAGCAAGCCCAGCAGCCGGTTAAAGGCCTGGATGTTGTCGACCTTAAGAAAATCTACCAGGTCTTTTTCCACATAGCTCTGATAAATGTCTTTGACGGTAAGCTGTTTTTCCATGCGCTGGGTCACAGCCGCAACTGCGGGATACGACCCATAGATGAGCATCTCCTCCAGGGCCTGTCGCCTGGTTGTTGGGTGGGCAAACTCGAGATATTCCTCGAATGACAGGCGTTGAATCTCGAATTGGCGAGCTCGACCGACGAGATTTTCCTTCAGCTTGGATTTGACTTCGAGCTGCGAGGAACCGGAACAAATGATCTTGAGATCGAGATGCAGATCATAAAGCTCTTTCAGGAACAGGCCGGGATTAGAGAGCCGCTGAACCTCATCGATGAACAGGTATTTCCTGCTTCGGCCACCGCCGACAAAATGAATGAAGTCCGGGATGCTTTCGAATAGTTCATGGAGCTTCAGGTCGTCCAGGTTAAAATAGAAAATATCATTTGGATTAACATGCTGCTCACATATCAGGGATTCAATGATTAAATAGATGAGGGAGCTTTTGCCAACCTGGCGACTGCCCACCAAAACGAGAATCTTGTCGCTTGTTAGATTCTCCAGGAGTGTCGGCAAAACCGCTCTCGGTCTGAGATGAAATGAAAACGAAGAGTCCGTGCGCCACGGATTTTGTAGAGTAAATATTTCAGAAAGCATAAAATAAACTAGTTTATTTTGTAATTCAATATAATATAATCTAAATTAGTTGTCAACCAAAATCTGTCGACAAATACGCAATGCAGAAAGGAGATGCTCTTGTGTAAAATGATATTTTCGAAGACGTGCGTGCGTGGTTGAATTGGGAGTCGGGGAAAAGACCGTGCGGCGAAAAATAATTTTGATTCATTGAGTTTTTTGACTATATTTTCAATTGTAAACCTAATCCACGATACAAAATGACAGCCCAAACATTACTGCGTTTGCCGCGTGTTATTGTACTCCTGGGGTATCCTCAAGCTGAAAACCCCGTAGAGGTGGAATTCTCTGGACAACTTGTGCTCCTGGGTGGCAACCCGGGTACCTCACCGCCGCGGTTGTTCGACCGCGATCAAGATGGCGATCTGGATGTAGCCTCTGGCTCATATGGAGATAGTTTAATAAGCCTGATCAATGTTAACGACACCTTTGAACCCCAATGGAAGTTTGATGATCAGGTTTTTGCCGGGTTAAAAGTGGCCCAAGACGCAACCCCTGCCTTTTGGGATGTAAACAACGATGGTCTCGTGGATTTGATCGTGGCGGGAACGGGTGGCTGGTTAGATTTCTATCACAACGATTCGGCGGTCGGTATTGATACTGAACTCAAAAGCGTAGCCAAAACCATATACTTAAAACAGAACTACCCCAACCCCTTCAATCCCGAAACCAGCATCGAGTACGAACTGGCGGAGTCCGGCCGCGTTCGGCTCACTATTTACAATCTCCTCGGCCAGCAGGTGCGAACGCTGGTTGATGAATGGCAGCGGGCAGGGAGGTATCGAGTGCGCTGGGATGGTCGCGGAGCGGGCGGCAGGACGCAGCTGGCCAGCGGCGTTTACGTTTATGAGCTTCGGGTTGGGGAGGCGGCCGTCCAACGCAAGAAGATGGTTTTGCTGCAATGAGGGCAATGGCTTCGTGTGCGAGGTCGGTACTTTCCACCAGAAAAACCTTCCGAAGGTTCAAAACCTTCGGAAGGTTGGCGGAGATTTTTTCTGAAAGTTTGTTCTAAGCGGAGCCTGCGGAAGGGTCCGCTTCTGAAAATCAGCGGATTTTGTGCAAAACAAAGGGTGTGGCCCTGAGGGTACCGGCCGCTTGTTGTGCGACGCATTGAGGCCCGTCACCCCTTCGTCTGGCTCAGGACGATGCCCTCGATACGGTCACTTGAACAGCGGTGACCTACTCGGGATGACTGCCACAGGGCCTGTTAGCGAACAGATCAATAGAATGTTCCGCAACAAATTCTTAGAAACTCCGCAGAAGCTGGCCATTTTCAAACAAAGGTTGTCCGGAGTTGGTTGAAAAATTGCTACTTTTGAAATCGGTTAAGAACGGTAACCTTCTTGGAGAAGGTCACCGTTTCATAAGGCTTGACTTTTAGGAAACAATTGTGTAACGTTTTCTTTGTAGGTTAATGGACGAGAAACTGTACTGCAATTGTGGGAGGTGAAAATATGGTTCGCAAAACGTTTGGCTACTATTTTATTGCTTCTTTGTTGCTGTTTTTGGCAGCCTGTGGCATCAGGGACAAAAGCGTAAAAACAGCGTTACAAAGCATCACCGCTGAAGATTTAAAAGAGGACATCGCCATCCTTGCGTCGGACGACTTTGAGGGGCGGGCGCCTTCTTCCAGAGGCGAGGAGAAGACCATCAACTACCTCAAGGAAGAATTTCAAAAGCTTGGCCTCAAACCGGGCAACGGTGACAGCTATTTCCAGGAAGTCCCGCTGGTTTCCATTACCGCAAATTCGGACGCCAAGCTCAGGATCAAGGGGCACGGCCAGTACAAGACTTTTTCTTACGGCGATCAATTCATGGCCTGGACCAAGCGCGTGGTCGGCCAGGTTGCGCTCAAGAATTCCGAGATGGTTTTCGTCGGTTATGGCATTGTTGCACCGGAAGCGAACTGGAACGATTATGCCGGGCTCGACGTCAGCGGCAAAACCGTGGTCCTGTTGGTCAACGACCCCGGCTATGCCACGCAAGACGATCAGCTTTTCAACGGTAACGCCATGACCTATTACGGACGCTGGACCTACAAGTACGAGGAAGCGGCCCGACAGGGTGCTGCTGGCGCCATCATCATTCATGAGACCAAGCCCGCTGGCTATCCCTGGGAGGTGGTAAGCGGAAGCTGGTCTGGTCCCCAATTCGATCTGGTCAGCGACGACAACAACATGTCCCGTTGTGCCATCGAGGGGTGGGTTACCATTGAAACCGGTCGGAAGATCTTGCAACAGGCAGGTCTCGAGCTGGAGGCGTTGAAATCGCAAGCCATTAAACGCG
Organism: bacterium; assembly: GCA_046757525.1. Taxonomy (GTDB): domain Bacteria; phylum Zhuqueibacterota; class Zhuqueibacteria; order Oceanimicrobiales; family Oceanimicrobiaceae; genus JBHHYI01. The sequence continues at coordinate 4,301 of JBHHYI010000106.1, forward strand.
GGTTTAAGGCGGTACCCCTGGGGCTAAAAGCGTCGCTAACCTTCAACAACAACATTCAACACTCCCGTTCTCACAACGTCATCGCGGTGTACCCCGGCAGCAAACGCGCCGATGAATATATATTCTACATGGCGCACTGGGATCATTTCGGCATCAACCCCAATTTGAGCGGAGACAAAATTTTTAATGGAGCTCTTGACAATGCTTCCGGCACGGCTGGTCTTTTGGAATTGGCCGAGGCCTTCACTAAGTTGCAAAAGCGGCCCCTGCGCTCCATTGCCTTTCTCGCAGTTACCGCCGAGGAGCAAGGTTTGCTGGGTTCCAGGTATTACGCCACCCATCCGATCTACCCGCCGGAAAAGACGGTGGCTGCCATCAATATGGACGGGCTGAACATTTACGGCAAAACCAGAGACATCACCATCGTGGGCTACGGCAACTCAGAATTGGACGACTACGTTAAGGCCGCTGCCGAGGAGCAGGAGCGTGTGGTCATTCCCGACCCACAACCGGAAAAGGGGTATTTTTACCGGTCCGACCATTTCAGTTTTGCCAAGGAAGGCATTCCTGCGCTGTACACGGACCCGGGCATGGATAACATCGAGCACGGTAAGGAATGGACCAAAGATCAAATGGACCAGTACACAGCGGAGCGGTACCACAAGCCCGGCGACGAATTCGATCCCAATTGGGACCTTTCAGGCGCTGTGCAGGATTTGCGACTGCTGTTCAGGGTAGGCTACCGGTTGAGCAAGCAGACGACCTTTCCAAACTGGCGCGAAGGCACTGAATTCAGGGCTAAAAGAGATGCGGCCATGCAAGCAAGCAATGTGCAGAGCTCCGAGTGAGCAAAGAAGGTCGAGTCGGATTTGGCGTGCGCAAGCCACGCTTGCGCCTTGACTCCAGGGCGGCGGTTCGTTGGTCAAAACAAATCTGGTAGGAGAAACTTTTGACACTACCCAGCAAATCGGGAGGAGACAATCATGGTGAAGTCCTTATTTCTTTTTAGCCTTCTTATGGTGATTGGTGCAACAATGATTCTCGCCACGGGGTGCTCAAAGCCTAAAGCGGATTTGGTGTTCAAGAATGGTATCATCTACACTGTAGATGAAAAATCATCAAAGGTTGAAGCGGTGGCCACCGCCGGGGAGCGAATCATCGGCGTCGGCACCAATGCTGAGGTGGAGCGTTTCATCGGTTCAAACACGCGGGTCATCGATTTGAATGGCCGAACCATGGTGCCGGGGTTTATCGATGCGCACTACCACTTTATGGGCGTCGGCAGTCGCGAGCTCAATCTCAATCTGGACGGCACCAGGTCGTTGCAAGAGCTTCTGGACCAGGTGGCAGCGGAGGTCAAGAAAACCCCGAAAGGACAGTGGGTAACGGGCCGGGGCTGGATTGAGGAGGACTGGCCGTCCAAGAAGTTTCCCACGCGTTATGACCTGGACAAAGTGGCGCCGGACAATCCGGTCATTCTGGGGCGTGCAGATGGACATGCTGTGGTGGTCAATTCCAAAGCGCTGCAGTTAGCAGGCATAAATAAGCAAACCCCGGATCCTCAAGGGGGGCGGATCATTCGGAACGCGAAAAGCAGGGAGGCGACCGGCATTTTGTTGGACAATGCGGTGGCTTTGGTGAGAAAACAGGTGCCGCCGGACACCTCGTCTTCCAGAATGAAGGAGTATGCCAAGAAAGCCAACGAGAGAGCCATTTCATACGGAGTCACACAAATTCACGATATGGGCACTTCGTGGCAGACCGTGGACTTGTGGAAAGAACTGTACCAAAATGGAGAAATGCAGGTTCGCATCTATGCTTACATTCGCGGCCCTGGCCGGGATGCGGAGCGCTTGCTGGAGGAAGGGCCACAAGTTGGGCTGTTTCACCACCATCTTACGGTGCGCGGCATCAAGATCACTCAGGATGGCGCCTTAGGGTCTCGGGGTGCTGCTTTGCTCCGGCCGTACAACGATGCCAACACCAGCGGTTTCTTGATTCACAAAGACGAAGAGATCTACCCGACCATAAAAAAGGCAACAGAACGGGGAATCCAGATGGCTATTCATGCCATCGGTGACAAGGCAAATCGCGATGTTTTGGACCTGTTCGAACGGGCGTTCCAAGAGGTGCCTCAGGCTAAGCGCGGTATTAAGGAGCCCCGTTTTCGCATTGAACACGCTCAAACGGTTGCACTGGAGGACATGCCACGCTTTGCGCAATTGGGCGTCATTCCCAGCATGCAGCCCAGCCACGCCATCGGCGACCTGCATTTTGCGGTCCGCCGGCTTGGCCTGGACCGCATGACCGAAGCCTATGCCTGGCGCACCTTCATCGACGAAGGCTGCTTCATCCCTGGTGGCAGCGATGCCCCCGTGGAAGAGGGCAACCCGATGATCGAATTCTACGCCGCTTGTGTTCGCAAGGATACCACGGGCTTTACGGCCGAGGGCTGGCACCCGGAACTGCGCATGAGCCGTGAGGAAGCGCTGAAGTCGTTGACCCTCTGGGCGTCCAGGGCCGCTTTTGCGGAGGACCTCAAAGGCTCCATCGAAACGGGTAAACTCGCCGATCTGGTTGTTTTGGATCGCGACCTGATGACCGCACCGGAAGACCGACTGTTTGACATCAAAGTGGAAATGACCGTCATCGGTGGCGAGATCATTTATGAGCGGGGTGGCCAGTTGACTGCGAAGGAATAGGTTCCTTCAATCAACAGTCTCAGCCTTACAGGATTAGAAGGCAGATGACGCGTATATTACGGCGCGGCGGAGACCGCAACCAAATTCGACAAAGGTGATGATAAAACTATCATGTAAATAAGTCCTTACCTGTCATTCTGGAAGAATCTTTTTAATTCCAAGAAATGAGTGTCGAATCAGCGTCTTTGCTGAAAATCAAGAAGATTCCTACTGAATGACAGTTGCAGTAGACTCTTTTTGATCGCGGGTAAGGTGAGAAATGTTAGTCTTTATCAAATAGAGTAAAGAAATTGACAAGACAAAATAAAGGTCGATGAAATATTGCAACAACCCGTTTGCCTACCAGCGTCGCAAAACCCGCGTGGTTTACATCGGCGACGTGGGCGTCGGTGGTGACAATCCCATCCGCGTCCAGTCGATGACCATCACCGACACTCTGGACACTCGCGCCACGGTCGAACAGACCGTCCAACTCTACGAAGCTGGCTGCGAGATCGTTCGCATCACCGCGCCTTCCTTGCGCGAAGCTGAGAATTTGAAGCACATCAAGAACGAACTCCTCAAACAAGGGGTCACGGTACCTTTGGTGGCCGACATTCACTACACGCCCAACGCAGCCCTGGTGGCGGCTGACTATGTGGAAAAAGTCCGCATTAATCCGGGCAATTACGCCGACAAAAAGAAATTCGAGCATCGCGAATACAGCGACACAGAGTACCTGCAAGAATTGCAACGCATCGAAGAACGGTTTAAGCCGCTGGTGCTGAAATGCAAGGCCTTGGGTCGCGCCCTGCGCATCGGAACCAATCACGGTTCGCTTTCAGATCGCATCATGAATCGCTACGGCGACACGCCGGAAGGCATGATGGAGTCGGCCCTGGAATTTGTGCGGATTTGTCAGAAGTACGACTTTCACGACATCGTGCTTTCGATGAAAGCCTCCAATCCACAGGTGGCCATCCAGGCTTATCGTTTGCTGGCGGCTCGCATGGACGAACTGGGCCTGGACTACCCGTTTCATTTGGGAGTTACCGAAGCCGGTGACGGCGAGGAAGGGCGGATTAAATCTGCCGTTGGCATTGGTTCTCTGTTGGAAGACGGTATCGGCGATACGGTGCGCGTTTCTTTGACTGAGGATCCGGTGGCTGAAGTGCCTGTGGCCTTGCAACTGGTCAAGAAATTCAATCAGCTTGGCTGCGAAGCAAAGCAGGCAGCGAAGCCATTTGAGTTAGGCCTTAACGGCAAGACTGTCAAGCTGCCGAATCCGTTTGTCTACAGCCGCCGGGAGACCCTGCCCTGCAACCTCGTGTACCACAGACTTGGCCACGGCGAGTTGCCACGCGTAGAGTTGTCTTTGCCGGAAAAGAAGCTGATGTCGAACTCGGCCCTGGGCAACATTCTACTCATGGCAGCCCCGGATACTACCAGTCCGCTGAACGTGGTCGACCGATCCAATTTGTCCAACCAATACAAATGCGAAACGCTGCATTTGTCAGTTGAAAGCGAAAGTGAGCTGTTGCAATTGGAGCAGCTCAAGAATGCCTTGTTTGCCAGAGGGGTTTTCCTCCCGCTGGCAGTTGACGTGACCCAGCTATCCAATGGTTCCGCAAAGGCTGCGGCGCTGGCAGATCGTTTAGTTTTTGCTCCAGCCCGGAATGCAGACGGTGCCGCGCTCACCAAAATCGTCCGCTTGGCACAACTCTTTGGTAAACTGTTGGAATGGAAGCTCGGTCTCAGTTCACTGGGAGAAGCAGACCGACAAGTTGAAACCGGTCGATTGTCAGGGATCAGAGGAATGGTTGCCAACATCTTAGAAGTCTGCGAGGCACGGGATTACTGGAACGTGCTGTTCTCTTTGGCAGGCGATTCGGCAGGCAGGTCGATCATCGCTCCGTACCGGTATTTGGCCGGCGTGCTGGATGCCCTGGGCGCGAATCTACCCATTCTGCTGCGGTGGCGCAGCCACCAGAACCTGGACGCCGCGATTCTGGAGGCTGCCTCACAACTGGGTTCGTTGCTGTGCGACGGCATCGGCGATGCCATTCACATCGAATCTAATCTACAACCAGAAGACCTCTTGCGCCTGAGCTACAACATTTTGCAGGCCACGCGCTTGCGGATGACCAGAGCTGATTTTATCTCCTGTCCTTCCTGCGGCCGCACCCTGTTTGACCTGCAAACCACCACGGAACGCATCAAATCCAAAACCGGTCACTTGAAAGGAGTCAAGATCGCGATCATGGGCTGCATCGTCAACGGGCCCGGGGAAATGGCTGACGCTGATTTCGGCTATGTGGGCGCAGGCCCGCAAAAGGTCAATCTCTTTGTCGGCAAAGAATGCGTGGAACGCAACGTCCCGGAACAAATGGCCGACGAACGCTTGATTGAGTTGATTAAAGCCCACGGCAAATGGGTGGCGCCTTGAATATGGGTCTTTCAGAGACGCAGGACCACAAAAAGGCGGGTTTAACATACCCGCCTTTTTTGATTCATCTTACCGGAAAAATTCGGGACAAGATTTTAGCCCCGGATTTCTACTGAATTCTGGAGCTGGGATGCCCAGTGGCAGTCCGTGGTCCTTTGGTTGGCTTATGCACACAACATGCGTCTTTTGTGGCCTGCCGGAATTAGCGCAATAGCACCATCTTCTTGCTCTGCACGAAGTTGCCGGCCCGCAACTGATACACGTAAACCCCGCTGCTGACCTGAACCCCCAGATCGCTGCTACCGTCCCAGGCAATGGTGTATTCGCCTGCGGTTTGTTTTTGTGCAATCAGCGTGCGAATCTTTTGTCCCAGAATGTTGTAAATCTGCAATCTCACCGTCTGATTGGAGTGTGACACAGGAATCGAGTATTTGATCAGCGTCGTGGGATTGAACGGATTGGGATGGTTCTGCTGCAAGGCGTATTGCGTGGGCAAGCCTGGCGTCTCATCGGCAACAGCGGTGGTGGTGATTTCTACCTGGACTTCATTGGAAGGGCCGGATTCGCCCAGGTCATAAACAGCCGTCACCTGGTAGAAAAAGGTGCCTTTGTTTAGGTTCTCATCTAAAAAGGAAATCGTGGTCGCATTCAAGCTTGTGATCAAGGTGCCGTTGCTCCTGGCGTTTGCCGAGGTCGCCCGAAAGACATTGAAGCCTTGCAAGATGGCTGTTGGCGAGGCCGGGCTGCTCAGAAATAATGGCACGATGCCGGGCTGGTGTTCCGCGTCTGTATCTGAGGCCATGGCAACCTGACCCGCTTCCACGGGTTGGCTCAATGCTTGCGCGGCTCGTCCGTCGAGTACGTCGGCTCCACTCCGTTGCAATTTACCAGTGGGCTGCGGAGTCAGTGTCACCCGACGGGATTCCGGGGCGGCTGTGGCGGAAGAATTGACGGTCACGACCGCTCTAATTCCCAGCGCGCCCTCGACACCTCCGGCTGCCAGAGAGCTAAACACCCCGTCTAAGTTGCTGTCGAAAAATGACTTGCCTGAAGCCGCCGTGGTGTCGACCAGGATGCCGTTGCCTTGAGATCCGGGTTGAAAGACGCCGATGAAAAATCGCCCCCCACTGCTCAGGCTTAACCCCAGCGAGTTCAAGTCCACTTCCTGAAACGCACCGCCGGTACCTATGATGACCGAGTCAATAGTCGCCACCAACAAACTACTTGAAGGAATGTTGGCTGTGCCGGTGTCGTCAACATAGATCCGGATGTCGACGGGATCGCCTGTGCGATCGCCGCTGGTAATAAACTTGGCGGATCTGATAGTGGCCGGAAAAGCCGGCGGAATAAACGGGCCGTTGGCAAATTCTATGGGTGAGGTTTGCACCAGTTTGATTTGAAAGGAACCGCTATCAAAGGCCAGCTCAAACTCCTGAGCCGAAGAAGGGTCGTTCCAATTCAAGGTCACATCGTTTTGTGAAACGGTGGCTGCTAAATTCAGGGGCGGATTCAGGAACTCAGTTTGCTCATTCAATATGATGTCGATGCCTGAGGTGCCGGCGCCAGTTGCCGCAGTAACGTTGGTACTGTTGAGCGGATCATCGACGTTGTTGTCGGAGGATTCGTTGGCGCCGTTGTAGAATTCTTCCGGGGCAGGCAATATGAGTGGAGGGTCTATCGGCCCCACGCTGGACCCCTCGGTAAACTGCTGATTGACATTGACAATTTCAACGGTGTATTGACCTCCGGGGCTTAAGCCGGGGATTTCATAAGCCCCTTCCTCTCCGGCAGGAGGTGAGCCGCCGGCAGGTATGTTGGTAGATGAATTATCCAAAGCTCCGGAAACGTTGGAGGCGGCTTCCATAAATGGGTTGGCGGGATTTCTCACAATGACGTTGGCCCCTTGCAGCAGGGTGGTTCCGTCGCTTTGCAGGATGCTGCCGCGAATGGTGCCAAAGTTGCCCGGGAACCCCCCTTTGGGATAAAGATTAGAGATCCAGATGATGTCGTCGAATTGGGGCGTGTTGGGTTGACCGGGCACCAAAATCGGGAACATGAGATTGACCGAGCTGATGGGCGGTGTACCATAAGTGACAAAACCCGGATCGTCGCTGTCGCCAAGAAAGAATTGCCCGTTGATCTGCGTGTGGTCCAGATTCAAAAAGTGTCCGAACTCGTGTGCAAAAACGCCGCCGAAATCCTCGAGTGAAATTTCGCGGCCATCGCTGTTGTCGCCGTCGATGAACGCACCATTGAGAACCGCAAGCCCTTCGGTAATATAAAACGGTGCCACAGTCCGGATGAATTCGGGCGTGGCAAATCCAATGACTCCCGGGGGAAGGCCCATGGCGTCTATGATTGAACCGTCGGTGTCAAAGATGATCGGGCTTTTGCCGTCGTTCTTGCTCGAAACCAGATTAAAGGTCGAATCGCTGTTGACATCCATTGCCAGGGCCCCGGCGTTGGTGAAACTCAACGAACTGGTGGGAATATTGCCGGTAGCCCAGACATCAAACTTGTCGGTGACAAAAGTAACCGCGTCGGCATTGGTCAAAGTTCCCAGGGGCCCAAGGTCCGGGTTGAATGGCACCGCCAGCGCCGGGTTCCATTTGAAAGGGATGCCCGTCGAGGTAACTACTGTATACCCACCGCCGTAAACGGTCGCGCCGAACAGCACCAGAAAAGCAAATAACAGGGAGCAGTTTGTGAGAAATGTTCCTTTAGTTTTCATAGTTTTCTCCTTGAAATACTTCAATTGATTTATTCTTTTGTCACCATCTTTCTAACCAGAGATAAAAAATCTTCATAATCGATGGGACCTTTCTTGTTCTTCATCAATACCCTTTCTGTTGGGGACAAAGCTTTGTTCAAGGTCAAGGTGGCTGTTTCCAAGTTTTTAAACAACCCTAAGTTGCTCACGCCGTTGATGACTTTCTTGGCTCCGTTGCTGTCTTCCAGAATTAGAAACGCTCCCTGGTAAAGCCCTGCGGGACTGGTTAAGCCGAGTTTGCTGTCGCCGATCAAGAACAAAACATACACTTTGCCTTCCTGGTACACGGGCATGCCGGGCACGCGACCGACGTAAGCAAGGTCCTGCCTCACCTGTTTCGGCTTGGTGAGCCCATACTGCCGAATGGTGAGGGTGGGGCCCAGATTCCCTTTGATGGATTCCAGGATTTCGAAGGTATACTCCGTATACGGTGGCGAGTCGCCGTTTGGCTGATAATGTTCGGAAACGGAAGTGCATTTACCAGCAAAAATCCGCCTGGCGCTTTTGGCCAACTGCTGTAAATTGCGATGCAGCACCACAGAACTGAGGGCACTGGTAACGAACAGGCCTAAAGCCAAAGCCACAGCGCCCCATTTAGTGAAGGTGAGTTTTTGGTACATGAGGTCCTCCTTGGTGAGTGGATGGGGTTGATTCGTCCAGTAGAATCTGCTAGACTAACAAAATAAATTATTTAATGATTATGTCAAGAAAATAATCAAATTGCAACAATTTTTTAATGGTTTTATTCATATTAGCCAGGAATTTGCAGAGGTGAGAGAAGGGCCTTGTGTGGGCGTGGCGACCTTGAGACGCGCTGCACCGCGGGGGAGAATAAAGAGAGGGACGTGTTGCTTACCAACCCGACCGATAAAGCGCCGGGATCAAGGCAGAGAGATTAGCCTGATGGAAAATCGTCAGTGGATTGGATGATTTTAGACAGCAGGCCATATTCTTTGGCTTCACCCGGGTTCATCCAAAAATTGCGGTCCGTGTCCTTTTCAATCTTTTCCAACGGTTGCCCGGTTTGTTTGGCGATGATTTGATTTATGCGCCGCTTCATTTTCACGATTTCTTTGGCTTCGATGCCAATATCGCTGGCCTGGCCGCCAACTCCGCCGCTGGGTTGGTGCAGGAGAAATCGGGTATTGGGCAAACAAAATCGTTGCTCCAAAGGAACAGCCAAATAGATCAAAGCACCTGCACTGGCCACCCAGCCGGTGCCAATCATGTTGACTTTGGGCTTGACGAATTGGATCATATCGTAGATGGTGTCGCCGGATTCCACGTGGCCGCCCTGTGAATTGATGAACAGTTTTATGTCTTTGTCGGACTCGGCAGACAACACCAGGAGTTGCTCACTGATGTCGCGGGCCAATTCTTGCGTGATCTCTCCGAAAATAAGGAGGGTCCTGGTCTTAAAAAGCTTCTCATCAAGTCTGGACCGGAAGCTGTCATTGTTTTGTGAAGCCGAGGAAAATGGCATGTCACCTCCGTAAGGTTTGAAGTTTCATATTCAGTGGCCTTACTTGAGTTTTAGTACACCAGTGCTGAGTAATCCAAGAAATGCTTAGCTGTCAATCGGTATTATTCAAGTCAGACACGGCTAAAAATACAACTCTGTGAAATTATTTGCAAGATAAAATTTTTAAATCTGTACCTTCTACCAACACGGGATACGCTCTCACGTCGCTTTGGTGCGGGCCAATCAGGCCTTTGCCGGTCTTGAGATCAAAGCGAGCCCCGTGCCAGGGACACATCACGGTCCCCACGGAAACTTCGCCTTCGCTCAACGGACCGTTGCGATGCGGACACAAATTGTCTAAGGCATAGTAAGTACCCTGAACGTTGAAGATCACCACTTCCTTGGTTTGAAACTGAATCACCAGGTTTTGACCCTCTGCAATTTCCCACGTGTTGGCCACCTTAACGAAATGCGCCGCCTGATCTTCTCCCGAGTTATTCATTTGGGTTCCATAAAAGTCCTCGCAATCCCACAACCGGATTGCTTTAAATGCTGGAAACGCCACTGGCAGCCCTGC
>JBHHYI010000107.1:0-14058 GCA_046757525.1 bacterium
GGCGTATACTGAAAAAGAGTTCCGCAATCAGCACCGAAGCAGGAAAATAATAGTTGAAAACCACTTTTCTTGAGGGCCTTCTCGTAATTCCGATAAACCTGCAGAGTTGACTTACCCTGAGGCGTCAGGTAAAGGATGCGAGTGACTTTGCCTTCGACGCGCCTACTTTTCTTCAAGATAATCTTATCGTTCTCGTCTCGCGTCTGCGGTCCCAGAGCAATGGTGAATTCATTATAATCCCGCTGGTCATAACCGATGATCTTGGAGCCTAAAAAGCGCCCGATAAGTCGATGGTCTTTGCTTCCTTTTACATCCTCATTCTGGGCAAAGGCAATGTTGGTTGTCAATAGGAACATCCCTAATAGACAGAACATTTTTGCATATTGAACTTTCATGTTGTTCTCCTCCGGATGTTGGGTGATAACCATTGGTCTCTTGGCTGAGCGCACTTGTTTTATTAAAGCAGCCGCATTAGCTCGAAATTCGGATAGGGGACGGATATCTTGATTAAACACGATTCGTTTCATGTTTAAAAGTCCCATTTGGTACTCACTTTTGTATCGTTTAAAGTAAGAAATGACAGTTCAAATTGCAACTAAAGTCTTAATAGTAACACGACCCGATGAAGCGTTTCACCCGCAAAGCCCCAAAAGAAGGTGACCTTTTTGGAAGAGGTTACCTTCTGGATTCTCTCCTTCGACGATCTTGATTCCATTTTCGCTCAGGCCATAGAGCTGGTAGACCATCTGGTCAATCTTCCCTTCTGGCGCCTGGACTTTTGCTTGTTTTTGCGGGTTTTGCAGAGGGTCCTTAGCAAAGCGACGCAGTAATCTCAGGCGCATTGAGCTTTATTTTCGCCCAATAAAATAAAGGGATTCACTATTTGTTGGTTGACTGCGTTGCCAGGAAATGACGTTCTAGAGGAGTGGCTTCTACAATTTCAAAAAACTCTGCGGGATAAAGATAATCCTCCCCTTCGTCATCAACAATTCGGTAATCCACACCATCGATTTCCAAAACTTCATAGATTCTGCCAATGGTTAAACTGCCAGCCAGCCCATCGCTTACTTCAACCCATTCTTTTGAGCCTTCGGGTTGAGCAATGCCTTTGTTACAAATGCATTTTACTTTCATACTACTCCAACCATCGTTTTCTTTTGATTTCGACTTTGCCAACCCCGTGGGCTTCAAACCAATGAATTTCTGCTCGACGGGGCAGTCCAGAAGATGGGTCTTTAATCAAAGCAATGCCCTTTTTCTTTTTCCAATTTTTCCCACCATATCTTTTGGTCAAATACTTCAATATGCGGATTCTTTTTCCATCAGCTATCGTTTCAACCTCGTTTATTGGCGATAATATTTCTGGATTCATCTGATAAAATTACGACATCCAGCTTATTTTGTCAAGCCTTGAACGAATAGACTTCACGGGTTGGAAGGGGATAGGCAGGTCAAGGATAGATTCGAAGTCGAGAAATAAAGCACACAACCTTCCGAAGGTTCCGAACCTTCGGAAGGGTAGCTCCCCGCGAATCATTTCTGTCCCTCCACAATCCGTATCTCTTCCTCGCTCAGGCCGTAGAGTTGGTAGCCATCTGGTCGATCTCTCGTTCCAGCGCCTGGACTTTTGCCTGTTTTTGTGGGTTTTGCGGGTAATCGTCGTCTTTGGCCCCAAAAGAAGGTGACCTTTTGCGAAAAGGTCACCTTCTGGATTCTCTCCGTGAAAGCCGCAAAAGTATCCAACGAGGCAGTCGAATAATCTGGTGTCTTTTATGAGCGCTTGAAAACGCGCCTTCAGGTTCTTCTGTTCTTCGTTGGTGATGAAAGTTAAATCTGTGTGGGCCATGTGTTCTCTCTCCATAGTGGCAGAATCTTCACACAGCCAACATCATATTAACCCTTCCATCTGCTTCAACCCGGCATTCCTGCCAGTCAAAACCAGGGCTGTCCTGCCGGTAGGGCGAATTCTGTTTTCCAGCAGCGCGGCCACTCCCACAGCCGCGGAGCCTTCGAGCCATATATGTTCGTTTGCCAAAATCAACCGCAAGGCCTCTTTGATGGCCTGCTCTGAAACCAGGACGATGTCGTCAACGAAGTCGTTGGCCAATTTGAGCGTGAGCTCGGTAACAAAGCGTCCGGCCAGGCCGTCAGCGACGGTTTCCGCGATGGGCGTTTCGACGACCTTGCCTGCTTTGACGGCGTTGTACATGGCCGGAGAGGCTTCGGATTGCACGCCGATGATTTTGATTTTCGGATTGATCGATTTTGCTGCGATCGCCACGCCGGCAACGAGACCGCCACCGCCGATGGGCACAACGATGCTTCGCACCTCGGGCTGCTCCGCCACGATCTCCAATCCCACCGTGCCCTGAGCAGCGATGATGTCAGGGTCGCTAAAAGCATGCACAAAAGTAAGGCCTTCCTTCCGCTGTAACTCATAGGCGATTTGTTCCGCCTGGTCGTAGTCCTGGCCTTCTTGTACTAATTCTAAATCGTAATTTTGTAGCGCCTGCACCTTGGCCGGTGAGGCGTCTTGCGGTAGCACGATTTTGCCGTGGATGCCCAGAATCCCGGCGGCGTGCGCCACCCCAAGGGCGTGGTTGCCGGCCGAGGCCGTGATGATGCCCTTGTGTTTTTCCTTCTCGGAAAGCGAGAGCAGCTTGTTGAAGGCTCCACGAATCTTAAACGAACCGGTTATTTGCCAGTTTTCCAGTTTTAGGTAGATTGGAGAATTGGTTTCCCTGGAAAGCGCGTGGGAGAGTTCCAGAGGGGTTGCGCGGATGTGTGCCTGGATGCGCCTTTTTGCCGCGAAAATACTCTGGAGGTTCATGAAGCCCGCAACGCATTGACTACTTTCATGCGCGAGGCCCGCACGGCCGGCGCAAAGCCGCCGACGATGCCCATGATTACCGAAAAAATCAGAGAGGCGAAAACAATGCCAGGAGACAGACTGAATCCGAACACCACTTCTGAAAACGTATCCCAGTTGGTGGTTGAGACGTCGACGAACTGCATGAAGGAGGCGATGCCGACGCCCAGGATGCCGCCTACCAGCGAGATCACCATGCACTCGGCCAGGAACGAGACCAGGATGTTTCTGCGGCGAAACCCCAGGGCGCGCAGGGTGCCGATTTCTTTGGAGCGGTTGGCTACTGCAGAGTACATGGTGATGACAGCGCCGGTCACAGCACCAAAGCTGAAGATGATGGTAATGGTCAGTCCCAGTATTTCGATGAAGCGTCCGAGAAAACGAGATTGAGCCTCGTAGTATTCGCGTTCCCTCTTGACCTCTACCGTGAGGCGGGCGTCGCTTTCAATGCGCTTCTTAAAGGCCTCGAATTCTGCCGGCTTCTTCATTCGCAGGGTTAGAGAAGAGAACGCCGGACGTCGGAATGCGTCCATGAACTGCTCCACGTCGCCCCAGAGCTCGGACTCGAAGCTGGAGTCGCCGGCTTCGAAAACGCCGACCACCTGCCAGTCCCGGTTGCCCATGTTCACAGATTCGCCCAGGCCGCACCCCTTGAATTTTTCAGCCACGCCTTTGCCAGCGATGATCTCCGAAGTGCCCGGTTGCCACAGGCGCCCGGCAATGAGATGCACCCTGGAACGCAGGAGAAGGGATTCCGGGGACACGCCTCTTACCACCACATTGGAAGGCTTGTCGTTGGCGCGTTTGCGCAAATTGTTCACCACTACCAGTTCACCAGCGGCCAGCGGCTTGCCTTCGGCCGTGAGCGCGACGACGGACTGCGTCTTGAGAATATTTGCCTGGTCGCGGGAAATGCCGCTGCTGAGTTCGGCGTTGGAGCCTTTGCGCAGGAATATGATGTTATCGGGATCGCCCGTGCTGACCATGGTCTTGCGGAAGCCATCGGCCAACATGAGCACGCAAGCGAAAACGAAGACCACCAACGCGATGCCCAATACGGTCATGGAGGTCGTCAGTTTGCGCGCTAAGAGATTGCGAACATTGTAGATGATTGGGATTTTCATGGGTTTTAATTTGCCAATTAGTTCTGAAATAATCAAGCAATTATTTACACGGCAAGAACCGCACGGTGGTCTCCATCTCCTCCAGCACGTGCTCGAGAGCAGACAGAGTCAGGGCGATATCTGCTTCGGTGGTCGCGTGTGACAGGGAAAATCGCACGGCGCAGTGGGCTGCCTGCTCGCTCTTGCCCATGGCCATGAGCACGTGGGTGGGCTCCGGCGAACCTGATTTGCACGCCGAGCCAGATGATAGAGAGATGCCGTGCTGGTCCAGCGCCACCACGAGAGATTCCCCCCGCAGTTCTGGCAGCGTCAAGTTGAGCGTGTTGGGCAGACGGCTTTGGGGGTGGCCGTTGAGTTTTGCTCCGGGCACCAACTGCTTGATGCCGTGCTCCAGCTTATCCCGCAAGACTTGCATCTGGGCGGAGTTGCGCAGGTCTTGCAGCGCCAATTCCGCTGCCTTGCCCAGTCCCACGATGGCCGGCACGTTTTCGGTCCCGGCCCGCAGCCCGCCCTCCTGCTTGCCGCCGTGGATGAGCGGCTCCAGCTCGATGCCTTTGCGCACATACAGCGCCCCAATGCCTTTGGGCGCATGAAACTTATGACCCGAGAGGCTGAGCAGGTCCACGTCCAGTTCCTGGGCGTCCACCCTGATCTTGCCGGCTGCCTGGACCGCGTCGGTGTGGAAGAGCACCCCGCGTTCATGCGCGATGGCGCACATCTCCCGGATCGGCAGAATGGTGCCGACTTCGTTGTTGGCCATCATCACGGAGACCAGGATGGTATCTTGCCGAATAGCCTCCCGCAATTCCTCCGGCGCCAGCCAACCCTGGCCGTCCACGGCCAGGTAGGTGATGTCGTAGCCGAGGCCTGCCAGAAATTTGCAGGTGCTCAGGATGGCCGGGTGTTCGATGCTGGTGGTGACGATGTGTTGGCCCTGCTCGCGCCGGGCGAAGGCCACCCCCTTGAGGGCCAGGTTGTCCGATTCTGAGCCGCCGCCGGTGAAGATGATGCGCCGCGGCCGTGCGTTGATCAATTTGGCTACCTGGCGCCGCGCATTTTCCACCGCTTCGCGGGCGTCGCGGCCGACCCCGTGGATGCTGGAAGGGTTGCCGTGCACGGTGTCCAAATAGGGCAGCATGGCCTCCCGCACCGCTCCGGCTACCCGGGTGGTGGCGTTGTTGTCGAGATAAATCCGTTTGCCTGACTTCTTTTTGGTGTTTTGCGGCAACAGCAGTTGCGGTGCGCAGCCCGTCACCTGCTGGCTGACTTTGCGCCGGTTGTCCGGGCTGCCTGCTTCGACTCTTACCACTTCGCACAGCAGTGCCTTGTAGACCGGAAAGCCGGAAATTTCGTCGTAATTGGTGAGGTCCGTGAGTTCGTTCACGTTCCAGGTGCGCCAGGCTTTGGGGCCGACTGGCGTGCCGCCGCCCATGTTGCACTCCACCGCGCCTTTAACGATGTCGCCCGAAACGCGCGCTCGAAAAGGCACCGCGCCTCTGGGCGTCCTGACTTCCACCAGATCGCCGCTGCGGATGCCGCGCGCTGCGGCATCTTCCGAGTTGAGCTCCACCGTGGGCTCCGGATTGTCTTTGACCAGACCCTTAATGCCGTGGTGCTGCGAACGGAAGTCGGTGTGCGGACGGGCGCCGGAGTTGAAGACCAGCGGGAACTGACGGGCCACCTCCGGGCTGCCCTGGGGTCCCTCTTTGGGTTCGGTGTATTTGGGCAACGGCTCATAGCCATAATCTTCCAGCACCGTGGACCAGATTTCAAACTTGCCCGTGGGCGTGTCAAATCCGGGCTGGCCGTCCTGGCGCAGGCTGCCTTTTTGCCATTTCTTGTATTCCATCATCGGCGTGGGAATTTTCACCCAGCCGCCGGCGGCCTTTACCTCTTCGAGCGAGTAACCCGAGTCTTTCAAGGCAAAACGGATCATCTCTTCTTCGCTGCCGGGATAGAGGTGGCCGTAGCCCAGACGGCCGGCGAGTTCCGCCATGATGAGATAATCGTTGCGCGCTTCGCCCACCGGCTCGATGATTTTCTCCCGCAGTCGGAAAATCGGTCCGTAGACCATGTAGGAGTCGATCTCGAACATGGTGGTGGCAGGCAGGACGATATCGGCGTAGGCGGCGTCCGCTGTTAGTTGACGATCGATGCAGACCTGAAAGTCCAGCTTGGCCAGCGTCTCGCGCCAGATGGGAGTCTGCGGCCAGGAGGTGAGCAGCGAGGCGCCATGAATGATGAGGCCGCGGATGCGGTACGGTTCGCCTTTGAGCACGGCATCCACCAGTCCGCTGGCGTGCGATTCGCCACGGTAGTTGCTGTAAATCGGGAATTTTTCCCGCGCCACCGCCAGATCCAGGTTGGGATTCTCCTGATTACAGGTGCGGTTGATGGGGAAGTGGCTACCGAGCATGGCCAGACCAATGCCGCCAGGCACGTCCAATTGTCCGGCCAGGGCAAACAGCGTTTGGACCGCGCGCATGGCCTGGATGCCGCTGTTGGAGTACTCCAGACCGGTGTACATTACCGGACAGGCGCCGGTGGCGTGACAGATGCGTCGGGCCAGATTCCGAATGGTGTCACGAGGCACGCCAGTAATCGATTCGGCTACTTCCGGTCGAAAGTGCTGGACGTAGGTGGCCAGCTCTTTGAAACCATGACACCAGTTTTCGGCAAAGTCCTCGTCGTAGAGCTCTTCGTCGATCATCACTTCGATCAGGCTCAAAGCCAGGGCGCCATCGGTGCCGGGACGAATGGGCACCCACTCGGCTGCGGTGCGCACCGCCGTCTCGGTGCGTCGTGGGTCGATGACCACGATGTCCGCTCCGCGCCGGGCCGCCGCTTCCAGGCGGTGCATGTCCAGCGGCGGCGAATCCGTAGCCGGATTGGCGCCCCACACCACCAGCATTTCGGCATTCTCCATGTCCGTGAACATGTTGACCAGCATGCGGCCCATGGTCACATGAGGCGCGATCATGGCGAAGGAGACGTAACAGAGAGCGCCCACGCCCATGGTGTTGGGCGAACCAAACGGGAACAGCAGATTGGAAGCAGAAGAAACGGCCACGCCTTTGGGTTGGTACACATCGCACAGCGACAGCTCGAAGGCCCCCCGTCCCGTGTAAATGGCCACCGCTTCGGGACCAGATTCTTGCTTGATCTGGTTGAGATTTTCTACGATGACGTTATAAGCTTCATCCCAGGTGATGCGTTTGAAGTCAGGCGTGCCTTTGGGGCTGACTCGCTTCATGGGATATTTAAGACGGTGCTGGGAGTAGACGATCTCCGGGGCGTGCTGGCCGCGCCGACAGATCATGCCCAGCGGATGACTGGTGTCCTGTTTAATGTCGACTAACTTGCCGTCTTGAAGACCAACTTCAACCCAGCAGCCAGCGGGACAGATGCCGCAGATGCCTTTGCGCCATTCCAGCGGGGGGTTGGGTTTATCTATGATTTCAGACATTGGTTCTCCTGATTTAATGTCATTCTATCCGGTTAGCCATTTAGGTAACCGTTCACCTGCCCTAACGATCCCGTAAGGAATGTGAGGTTGGTGTTTTGTCATTCCCGCAATCTTTTGAGCGGGAATCCACAACGGCCTTCCAAATGGATTCCTGCTAAAAACATGCAGGAATGACATCGTGCTGAACTGTTACCCCATTTAGCTAAAAAAAAGTCACTTTTTTATCTTGCAGAGAAAAGAATGGTGTTGCAATTGATTGGGTTTCGGGGTATCTTCACCGTACACTCTGAATGCTTCATTCCTGCGGAAGCAGGCATCCAATGGAAAACAGCAGATTGCTGCAGTTCGATATGAGAAATTAGGGTTTTCTTGTTAAGGATGCAAGATATTTCTTAAGCTGGGCAAAAGGGATACCCGGATTCATTCCCATCTAAACAATTTTAGAGAAATGGCGAAGCAGACGACAGCCCAGATCGATAGGATGCCCATTTGGGGCAGCACGTTGGTCAACGGCGCGCCATTGTTGAACACCACACGCATGGCGCGTACCAGATGAGTTAAGGGTAAGAATTCAACCAGCGGCTTGAGGAACTTCGGGATTCCTTCCACGGAAAAATAAACCCCGCTCAAAAAGATCATAGGCAGGAACAAAGTGTTGGCAATGCCCGAAGCCGTTTCGGTGGTTTTAGCCACGCTGGCAATGGTGAAGCCGATGGCGATGAAGGCCAGCATGCCCACGGTTAATACCGTCAAAAAAGTTAGCAAGCTACCCACTATCTGAACGTGAAAAACCTGCATGCCGATGGCGATGAGCACAAAGGCTTGCATTAAAACGATCAAATAGCGATTGAGAATCTGTCCGGCAATGAATATGGATTTTGGCAGCGGCGTCACCGAAAGCCGGCGCAGCTTGCCTTTTTCGCGGTAGGCCACCACCACCATGCCGATAGAAAAGAGGCAGGTGGAAACCACACTCATGCCGATCACGCCGGGCAGCAAGAAGTCGATGTAGCTGGCCTCTGCGCGCACGGGTTGTACCGGTGTCTTGACGATTTGGATGGGTGGTTTCGCTTGCAAAAGCTGCCAATTGCGGCGATCCACGATTTGCTGCAGCACGGAAATGGCGACTTGTTGAATTTGCGCTTGGGCGGGATCGTAAAGCACCTCGATCTGCGTGCCGCCGTTGCTCAAAGATTCTGCGTAGCCGCGGTGAATGACGATGGCCAAGCTCTTCTTATTGGCCTTGATTTTCGCCAGAATGTCTTGTTTCGTCCCTTGCTCGATTTTTAAAACGGGAATCTCTTTCAGGGAAGCCACCAACTCTCGAGACTGCGGCGACTGATCTTCATCGATGAGGCCAACGCCAAATTTTATGGAACCCGGCTTGCCAAAAATAAAGCCCAGCATGACCATTAAAAACACCGGAAAAAAGAAAGTCCAGAAAACGGCCTGCCGGTCGCGCATGAACAGCTTCATTTCGAGCTTGAGTTGACCCCAGAGCATTTTCATTCGCGCAGACTCCTTCCGGTTAATTCAAGGAACAGATCTTCCAGGGTGGGCTTGCGAATGTGCAAATCCTTGATTGTAATATTCATGGATTTAGAATGCTCCATTAAGCTTTCCAGAGATTGGTAGGGATTCTTAGAGAAAAGCTGCAAGGTCTCACCTTTGCTCATGACCTTGGTCACTGCCGGCAGGCGCTCCAGGGCGTCGAATTTGGCAAAACCATTGGCGTTGAATTCGAGGCAGCTTTCGACTTGCAGCATGGAAATAAGTTCGGCAGGTGGGCCTTCGGCGATTTTGCGGCCGTGGTCCATGATGGCGATGCGATCGCACAGGCGCTCCGCCTCTTCCATGTAGTGGGTGGTGAGAATCACGGTTCTGTTGTCCGACTTCATTTCTGTAATGATGTCCCACAGATTTCTGCGCGCGTGTGGGTCCAGGCCGGTGGTAGGTTCATCCAAGAAAACAACCCTGGGATCGTTGACTAGCGCCAGGGCTAAGGCCATGCGCTGCTGCTGTCCACCGGAAAGGTGCATGTGGTAGCTGTTTTTCTTGTCCTCCAGAGAGACCAATTTGAGCAGCTCCTCTGTGGGGCGGCGCTTCTTGTAATAGCCACCGAACAAATCCAAAGCCTCACCAACTTTTATTTTGTTGTAGATCGAGGTCGACTGCAGTTGCACGCCGATGACCTCTTTTACTTTGCGCAGGTCGGTTCGAACGTTGTGACCGTCGATGAAAATCTCGCCCTGGTCCGGTTGGCGCAGACCTTCGATCATTTCCAGCGTCGTGGTCTTGCCCGCACCGTTAGGTCCCAGAAGACCGAAGATCTCGCCCTGGTAGGCGCTAAAGCTCAGACCGTCCACCGCTTTCAGCTTGCCGTAGAATTTGCTGACGTTTCTTAGTTCGACTGTTGGGCGGGCAATCGATTTGTCTGTGTTTGATTTCATGCTCAAAAGCAAAATTCAGTTAAGCTGGTTTTTTGGAAGTTTCTGTGGAAAGAACGCCCCCTGTGGCGCATGCACGTCAACCTAAGGCCGAGGTGCCGAACAACCCTGCTCAGTGGTTGCGGAGATTGCAGGGCACTTTAGATGCTTAATCAAAATACTCTCGAAATGCTCCAAACGCTAAAATCACGCTCGCGCCCTTTAACACACTGGAGCAACTTGTTAGCTGACAAGTATTAAAAAATTTAATTTAATAACTTCTTTATTATTGTTGCCAATTTTTTCTTTTCTTGTACCTTTTTCAAATACTTCAACAGAAATATACCCAACAAAACAATTCCAATACCACCAATCGAGCCGGGCAAGAATACCCAATATACAACCCTATCATTCAGATTATTTAATGTAATAATTACCGCACCTAAGAAAAGAATTAAACCTAGAATAGATATAACACCTGAATAAAAAAATGAAAACTTTCGAGATGTCTCTGTCTCGTTTATTGATTTCAAAAATTCGTCTAAATATCTCCTTTCACTAATAGTCAATTGTGCAGCCATTTTTGAGCTCCTATGAAAATGATTAGATGAAAAAGCAAAAATCAATATTCAGATAATAGTACTATCTATACGTTTAAGCATATATTGCCTACCATTATTCATACTTTATACAGCCAACAACCTGGTCCAGTTTCAAAGTACTTTCACCACCACCACCGTCATGTCGTCATTGGGGTCGCCATCGGCTGAAAATTGTTGCACCCGGGTGATTATTTTTTCCCTGAGGGAAGCGGCGCTGTTCCAGCCATTTTCTTGAATTAAATCCGCCAGCAGTTTGGTTTCGAACTCCCGGCCCTGGGAGTCGCGCGCTTCTACAATGCCGTCGGTGTAGAACAAAAAGATGTCACCCGGCTTGAAGGCTATTTCCAACTCTTCAATTTCTTTGTCGAATAGTTTTCCTTTTTCCAGCCCGACACCCAGGCCCCGGGGCACCAGCTCTTTACAGAACTTGTCCTTGGCGCAATAATAGACCAGGGGAAGATGTCCCGCCCGGACCAGCTTTAGTTTGCCCTGGTCCAGGTCAAAAGCCCCGACCGTCAGGGTGATGTAGGATTGCAGTTCCATGCTGTCGAAGGTGATGGCGTTGACTTCGGAGACCAGTTCTTTCAAGGACCGGTGGTATTTTGCAGCGGTTTTCAAGATGCCCTTCAATTGCGACATGTAGAGCGCTGCCGAAGTGCCTTTGCCTGAAACATCGCCTACCACCACGCCAAAGCGGCCGTCGGAGAGGTCGAGGTAATCATAGTAGTCGCCTCCCACTTCCAGGGCCGGGATGGAAATGCCGCTGATTTCAAGTCCGGGAATCTGCGGGTCTGCCTGAGGTAGCGAGCTCAATTGGATGCGCTGCGCCACTTCTAACTCATGTTTCAGTCGATCTTGTTCGCGTAGTTCTTCGGTCAACAAAGCATTTTCCAGAGAGATGTTGATTTGATCCCCCAGGGATTCGAGGAGATCCAGGTCTTCTTTGTAATACGTTTCATCCTTCTCCTTTTCACCCAGACTCAGCACGCCGATCAATTTACTCTTGAACAAGAGCGGCAGTACGATTTCCGCTTTTAGAGTTCGCCATCTTCGGAGTTCGTCCTCGGAAATCAATTCAGGGTTCTCTTTCAGAGGCGAGAGGTCAACCAACTTGTCTGTTTTCTGCAGTTTTTTCAGGACTTGATCGTCAAAGCGGAACAGCACCGCGGGGTCGGACAATTCTCCCCTTGCAGAATGAACAGCAAGTTTGTCGCCCTCGGGCCGCTGCCACAACAGTACCACCGGTCGAATCCTCATGGTGTCGTGGATGAACGACAACAACAGAGCGGACAGTTTTTCCAGGTCCACCACTTTGACCAGGTGGTGCCGAAAAGACTGCACAACCTCGTGGTAAATGAATCGACTGGGATAAAATCTGCGGTCGACGAAATTTCTGATTCTGTTTTTGACCGGATTGAACAAGGCCGCGATGAGCAAAGTTGCAATGATGGTGACGATTTGACCGCTGGATCCCGTAATCAGCAAGACCAGATGACCAACACCCACCACCAGGAGAAAATAAGCCCCGATGACAAAGCCGGACATCAAAGCATACGCCACACTGCGCTTAACAATGACGTCGATATCCATGAAGCGATGTTTGACGATTACGTAAGCCAGAATCATTGGCCACAGAATCACCATTAGCACGATGAATTCAGCAAAAGGCGGGGTCTGATTAAACAATAAATTTGGTAGAAAATAAAGCAAAAGCGGAAGGCCCAAACTAAACGTTGTGCCGTAAAACATGATTTGAGCTTGCGTCTTAATTTTTGGGTTGGGCGCACGTCGAACAGAGTGGGCCAATACGTTCATAGCCGCGCAGAAGTTGAAGGTCAACCAAATTCCCCAGCCGATTCTGAGGATTCTGTCGGACCAGCTCAAATGATTGACGACAGCAAAAACGTACGGGATGATCAGGACCAAAGGGGAGTATATGACAGTTAGAGTGAGCTTCGGGTGTTGCCTAATAATCTCTTTCTCTGTGGGGAAGATCAAGAAGAAATGCAGCAGCAAACCTACCGCCAACGGCCACACGGGCAGGAGAACCCAGCCAAGGATGTCGGAGACAGGTAGGATTTTTTGTAAGGCGTAGAATTCGAAAGGAAATGCGTCCTGCATGGCCAAAGCCCAAAAAAGCACCATCAGGTAGAAAATGTGTGCGGTTCGGTCCTGCACTTTCTTGAGCAGAACGAACATGCCGATGAGACACAGGGCGTAACAAAACACCACGCCGGGTAGCAATCCGAAGAAAATGGCCTGAGTATAGACCTTTGATCGTCTTTCTGCGACGAAGGTGAATGTATGTTTTTCGTAATTCCTTAGAATGGTGATTTCAACGGGCTGGCCGATTTCAACTTTCTTGTAGGCCTCTAAAAGATCATCCTCGCTTTTTATTGGGGTGTTGTTGAAAGCTAAAACCACGTCGCCTTCTTCCACCCCGCTTTGTTTGGCCGGACCTTTTGGCATGACGTGGGAAATCGCTACCTTCCCAAGGTCTTCTCTGAATTCATAACTGATCCCGGCAACGGGTTCGGTCATTAACAAGTACAGATCGGCGCCCGTGGCAGCCACGATGTACAGAAACACGAAAAGCCCCAACAGCAGCAGGAGGGATATTTTCCATATTTTGAAATTCTGGTGCATGCTTTGAGAAAGCGAATTATGCCGATTGGATAGCGGTTGTAGTTTGATCGATTTCCTTTGCGCACTGACCAAAAAGATGAGCCTGAACTAACAGTCCCCAAAAGTTGGTAAACGGTGAAACGATGCCGAGACCAGCCAAAAACAAAATGCCATTGAGAATGGTGGAAAATATTATGATCGCCAGGAAATTGCCCAAGTTGCTTCTAAGCAAATTGAACAATCCGGAAATCTTGAAGGCGGCAGCGAAATTGTTGGTAGCGGCATATTGAATAAAGGCGGCGTTTATGAAAAAGCACCAGGCAAATAGCGTGAGCAGTGAAACTAACGCAATCGCAAACCCTTTTTCGACGCCCGGCATGTAAGGGTCCATGGCCAACTGAGTGATGGGCAAAGCACAAATGAGGCCGATCACGACAAAGTAAACGATGAAAATGATTCCGCCCATGACCCCGTCGACAAAGATATTGCCAAAATTTGACCAGTCGGGTAGGGGCTTTTCAACACCATTGAGCACATTGCGCAGCAAGGCAACGTAATAGCCCAGGATAAAGAATCCGGTGATAAAAAATATGCCGCAATAAAAACTGACAAAGGCTATGAGACCTCCAATGACCGTTTTTTTTACCCACTCCTCGTCTTCAAAGGTGAAAGACAGGGCTGCTGAGTAATTCATGAATGACTCCCTGAAGATAGTTCGTTGCAAATTATGAAGGGTCTGCAACTATTCTATACGAAAATTTAGCAAAAGGTTTTATCAATTCAAAATCATTTCTGGCTTAATTTAAGTTGAAAGGGTCCCTGCAAGGTTGTTTGAGACAATCCCCAAAGCCCCCGCAATCCGGTGCAACCGGATTGCTTTGAACGTCGGCAACGTTATGCCAGGCATTTCCAGAGAGCAATTTGCGAGTCATCCCGAGTAGGTCAC
>JBHHYI010000108.1:0-14008 GCA_046757525.1 bacterium
ACGGGTGTAACCTTGCGTCGGTCAGGCGCCCGACTGAAAGGTTGGGAACCTTCGCAAAGTTCTGTCTCGGGCCTACTTCAACAAGACCATTTTTTTGGTCTGTCTAAATTGTCCGGAAACAATCTGGTAGTAATAAACGCCTGAACCCACTTTGGCGCCAAAGTCGTCTCTGGCATCCCAAACGACGACATGAAATCCCGCGTCTTTGCGCTCGTCTACCAGCGTTCTCACCGCACGCCCCAGCACGTCGAATATCTTGATGACAACGTGGTCGGCATCGGGCAGTTGGTAGCGAATTTTGGTTTCCGGATTAAACGGATTGGGGAAATTCTGGCTCAACTCAAAGGTCTTCGGCGCGCTGACATCGATGAAGATAGGCCCGTGCCGGGTCTTCGCGCCGCGGACATCCACGTCTTCAAGGATATAGTAATAACGCTGGCCTACGACCACATGAGCGTCTTTAAACTGGTACGCACCGGTTGCACTGGGCGGAATCAACTGGTCATTGAGCTTGGTGAAGTTCCCGGTGCGCGACAGACTGCGCAATACATTGAATCCCAGGTTGTCGATTTCCCGACTGGTGTTCCAGAGAATCTTGACGCCGTTGAAGCCGTCGAGCTGAGCCATAAAACTGGACAGCTCCACGGAGACCACCAAATCCATCTTCCAGGCCAGTGACACGGTGTCTTTGGTGTCGGTGACATCCAGGGTGATGATGTAAGAAGCGGGTTCCAGGTTGTCTGTGAGAAAATCGTATTGCGGAGTCGTCGAAACCAGGGAGCCGTTGTTCTTCCAGGTGTACAACAAGGCGTCGCCGTCCTGATCCTGGACGTTTACCGAGAACAGCAGACTGCCACCGCGGGGATAAGCCAACTCAAAGTCCTCCGGCATGTGCGACACGATGACCGGCGGGTGGTTGCTGTTCAGCACGGTGATGTCGATGGTCTCAGAGTCCAGACCACCCTGGTTATCACGGGCGATGAAAGTCACCGGATAAACACCGGCCTGCTTGTCTGTTGGCGTCCAGGTGAAGGTTTGAGAGCTGGCGTTAAACGAAGCCCCTGTGGGTAGGTTTTGGGCCTCATAGGTGATGGGATCCCCGTCGTCGTCGGTGGCGGTAACCTGTAATTGCAACTGGTTACCCTCCACCACCGAGGTGTCCCGCAGTCCCACGAAAAGTGGGAAATTGTTAGATACGCCAGTCGCCATAAACTTAACCGGAGATCCATTCAGGGTGGAGACAATGGCCCAGGCTTCATTCGCTGCCTGGCTGCCCACTGTAAATCTATTTGACGCAATCCCCTGCGTATCGGTTTTTGTGGTATTTGGGGACTGAACCGCCAACGAACCGCCCCCCTGGGTCACGATCCACTGAACATCGACCCCTGCTACCGGATTCCCAAAGGCGTCGGTGACCTTTACTTCCAGAGGCGAGACAAGTTCTCGGTTAAAAGTCCCGTCTTGGTTGTTGCCGCTCAATTCGGCAATATCGGTCGCAGCCCCGGAAACCACGTTCACAGTAAACACTACGAAAAATCCGGGCAGATCATTGGAAATGGCCTTGACCTTCACGGTACCGATGGTGTTCGGGAGTCGTACCGTGGCTATGGCGCGGCCGTTGGCAAACGTGGCGTTGTTCTCCGACTCAATGGTGGCCCCTCCTTCGATCACTTCAAAGTCGACATGAGCCCCTTGAATGGGATTGCCGTTAATGTCGGTAATTCTGATTTTTACCGTATAGAGCGAATTCACTTCACCGCTACCGCCATCTCCTTCAAATTTCTCAAGGATGGCCGGCGTGCCCACGACGCTTTCAAAGGTAAAAGTTACCGGTGAGCCCGCCAGGGCAGCATTGCTGGCTTGCACGATATTGGTGCCAACTGTGGGACCCTGGGTGAAAATGGTCTGAGC
The DNA here is from genome assembly GCA_046757525.1 of bacterium. GTDB lineage: Bacteria > Zhuqueibacterota > Zhuqueibacteria > Oceanimicrobiales > Oceanimicrobiaceae > JBHHYI01. The sequence goes on from JBHHYI010000108.1 coordinate 1,912, forward strand.
GATACCGCGGTAATCGGTCAAGGCATTTTCCGTCTCGACGGTTCCACCTCCTTGAATCGGCGTAAACGTCACCGGCACATTCCAGACAGGCTTGCCGTTGGCATCGGTTACCTTTACTGCTAAAGGATCCGGCAACTGCAGCCCGGCGATGATGCCGTTCTGACTGTCCCCTGACTGCAAGCTCAGGGTGGTAGCAGTCGCTGTTACGCCGGTGGCGCTAAATTGAACGGGCGAGCCAGTCAGGTTCGGTGCCTGGGCCTGGACGCTATTAGCACCCGGATTGGGGCCCACCACCCAGGTCGCCGAAGCTTTGCCTTGGTTGTCCGTAACAATGCCAAGCGCAGATTTGCCTAAAGCCCCCACCGTACTTCCTTGATTCTCTAAAATAAGCCCGCCACCGCCTGTCACTTCAAAATTGACATTAAATCCCGGAACTGGGTTGCCATTCTTGTCTTTGACAATGACCACGACCGGGTCTGTCACCGCAGTGCCTACATTGGTTTGCTGATTATTTCCCGACAGCAGGGCGATGTTGTCCGCAGCCAACGGCTGAAAGGTAATCTGCGTGGTGGAATTGATGTCGAGCTGTGCAACGACATCCCTGGCTGAGATGGTCTTGGTGCCCGAGACGGTGGAAGAAATGGTTCCGGTCACCTGACCATTGGCATCGGTTGGACTGGTGGGCTGGCTGATATTATCTGCCGGATCTGAAGACATAAAAATAACCGCTCGACCAGCGATGGGATTACCACATTTGTCCGTCAAAGTCGCCGTAATGGTCGACTTGGTGCTGCCGTCAGCCGGCACCGACGCTGGATCCGCTGTCAGAGTGGACGCATCCGGATCTACCGGGCCGGCTACCACGTTGGCGAACAGCTCCATGGGGGACCCGCTGAGATTATTGACCCCGTCGGTAGCCGTGACCGTAATCTTCTGGGCGTTATCGCCAATAACACAGCCTAAAACCCAGACCACGGAAGCAACGCCGTTGGCATCGGTAAAGATAGTGGTGTCCTGGCTCGTGCTGTAAAAAGTCCCGGCGCCGGTGGTCACGGAAAAGTTGACCGGGTGGTTGGGAACGCTATTAGAAGCGCTGTCGGTAATTTTCACCTGAATTTCCGGCAAGGCTTCTCCTGCGACTCCCGAAAGCGCCCCGCTGGTTACCAGAGACAGGGTTGTAGCATCGCTGGCCACCGCCGAGGCCACGAAAGTGATGGGGGACCCGCTGAGCGGCCCATTATTGTCAGCGGAAGCCTGGACTTTATTGTTGAAAGGATTCTGAGGCGTTCCCGAGGTGCTGCCCAGGGTCAACATGGCCGAGGCTTCGCCACTCCCGTTAGTAGGTACCGTGATTGTGGGATTGCCATTAAAACTTCCTCCCCCTTCCACTACGGTAAACAGGACCGGCCATCCAACCACCGGGTTGACGCCATCGGTCACACGCACGACAAAGGGCGCTGGCAGATCGCTGTTGATGATGCTGGAGAGGCTATCGCCAGAAACTTTTTCCAGGGTTGTTGCTGCTCCTGGCTGCGCAGAAGCGGTAAAAGCGATGGGGGAACCGGTCAACCCCTGGTTGCCAAACGAAGCAGAAACTTCCAGTTTGTTGTTGGAATCGCCCGCGGTGGGTCCCAAACGCCATTCCGCCATTGCAACACCGTTTGCGTCGGTGGGGACATCTTGTGGCGTGGATTGCCCATTGACCTTCCCACCTCCGGCTGTTACGGCAAAATTGACGTTGAAACCAGCCAGAGGATTGCCCAGCGCATCCAGCACTTTCACGGAAATGGAATCGGCCAAAGGCAAGTTGACCGTTCCGTTTTGCGTCAAAGCAGAAATGGCCTGCAAAGTTTGGGGCGCAGCAGAATTAGCCGTGAAACTAACCGGCGAGCCCGAAAGCGACGCGGTTGCTTGAGCGGTGTTGGGGACCCCGGGCTGAGGACCCAAAGTTAAAGTTGCCCCGGCAATTCCCGCACTATCGGTAGTAACGATGACCTCATTGCTCCCGCTAAAATTACCTCCGCCACCAGTTACTGTGAAGGTCACCTGGAATCCAGAAACCGGCGAGCCAAGATCGTCGGTGACCTGCACTTTAAACGGCTTGGCCAAGACAGTCCCGACCGTTCCAGTCTGGTTGTCGCCGCTATCTGCGGCATATTTCTGGATCTTAGCAGCCGGCCCGGCCTCGGCAAATATGGTGAAGATGATGTCCGGGCCTGTATAACCGGGTGCGGTCACTTTGATTTCATTCCTGGCGGTATCGGTCGCCAACGTAAAGGTATTGAACGCCTGGCCTTGATCGTTGGTCAGCACCGGATTGGGCGCCGTCATCGATCCGTTGCCCAGGATTACGTCAAAATTGACGTCAAAATTGGGTACCAAATTGCCATACTGGTCTCTTAGCTCGACACCGAAAGGATCGGTCAAGGTTTGGCCTGGTGGCGCGGTTTGTCCGTCGCCCAGAATCTTGGTAATGGTTTCGGCAGAATCGGCCACAGCGGTTTCAGTAAAAACGACCGGCGTCAAGGCGGCGAAGCTGGCTTCTACGGTATAGCTACCGGCCACAGTGCCCAACGTCAAATTGGCGGTGGCAATGCCGTTGGCATCGGTCAAGGTGCCACCGGGAACTTCGATGTTGCTGGGTACAAAACCAAGATTGTTGGTTATGAGAATCTGATCCAGTTTGGTGCCGTCTTTACCCTCATTGACCATGAGCGTATGGGTGCCGGCCGTCAAAGTGAATATGACGGGGTCCTCCTCCGGGTTAGTCGCGGAGCCTGTGCCACGATGAGAAACCTGATCCCAGAACCAAACGCTGGAGTGATTTCTCTGGCCCACGTCCCAGAATTTCTCGGGACCGCCATCCATGTGTATCTTGAACACATCGCTGCCACCGTCGGGCGCGATGGCACGCCCCCACACCACGTAATCCCCCGCCACGTCGACATTAAAGGTAAACTCGGCCACGCCATCGCCCACGCCGGTGCCGTCCGGAACGTGGATGAATTTGCCGTTGGAGGCCGTGGCGTCGGTGCCCACGGTCATCAGTCCTGACAGGGTGCCGTTCTCGGCCTCCAGTACGATCTCGTCCCGCGGGGGCGGCACGTCCAGAGTGGCGCCCGTACCGGAGGTCACGACAAAATCGACATAGACGCCGTCCACCGGGATACCGCCGTCGTCGATCAATTGGACTTGCAGGGGCGTAGTCAAAGTCTGGCCAACCGTTCCTTGCTGCAAATCGCCGCCGACCAGATTCAACTGAGAAGGTGCTCCGGGGATGAGCAGGAGCGTAAAGTCGTCCATGTCGTTGTTCAAATTCTCTCGCAGTGCCACACCGGTCCAGAAATCTTGAGCTAAGTCATACGTTTTAGCCGCATCGGAAACGCGGCCGTCCAAAGCTCCATTCTTGAAGAAATCAAAATGATTGCCATTGACATCGGAGGTGATCACCACCTTCACCTCGTCGCCCGGACCGGCAGCGCTCAAGTTTGGATTCGTGTTGGTGTCCAGAGGCGGTGCCACAACCTGGCCGTTTTGAATCTCCCACAAACGAATTTCATTTACCGACGTCCTCCGAGTCACAGCATACCCATTACCGGTAATACTTGCGGTGCCAAATACGAAAGCAAAGCCGGCCTGGTCAATTCCCGCGGCATCAGCATCGGGTGAAGGTGCCCATTTGAACGACACTTCCTCAGGGTTTTTTCGCGCCGTCAAGATCGCTAATTGATCCCAACTGCCCGCCGTGGCAGTATTTCTCAGTTGATTGTTAAAAATTTGATAAGCTGAATGGGCGATCCAGTTAGAGTCTAAACTTGCTCGATTGAAATTATCTACAAAAAGATTGCCTGCCACAGTGGTAGCGTTTGGTACATTTGAAAGAGGCGATGCATTACCCGACTCGTCTATCACTATTAAAGAAAAATAATATTGAGTCCCCGGTGACAAACCCGTCACAGTGAACGATTGTGGCGTACCAGACGTATCGGGAATAGGAAGCCCGGTTACCTTGGTTGCTGAATCAACATTGGCCGCCGTAATTTCACTGGTAGAATAACGTAAATCATAAGTAGAGGCGGTTCCTTCAAGGCCGTCGTCTCCTGTGGCCGTCCAATTCAATGTCACCGACGACAGCTTTACATCTGAAACGCTAAGTACCACGGCATCGGGAGCAATGTTATCCAAACTGGATTCAGTAGAAAATTCCTCAACATCAGCGTTCCCACCCGGAGTGAGAATCCCAGCATAGAGTTCGCTTGCGTTACCCAGCACGAAGTTGGGATCGGTAAGCCGTCGATCAAACTGATCATTTATGAACACATCGAAATGATTGCCGCTGGCGTCTGTGGACATCTGCACTTTCAGGACATCGCCAGGCAGCGGATCAGGTAAGTTGCTCGTTGCTTTTGCAATTACCGTATCTAAGACCCCGTTGGTAATGGCCCACAAACGAACTTCATTAAGCGTCGATCTAACTTGTATGCCATAACCACTGGCACTATTGGGGTCACAACTGTCTAACTTGAGTGCTAATGCGACAAAATCTAAATCACTGGCAGAGGTGCTCCACTTCATCGACGCCTTGTCGGCATTTGTTAAGCCATTGTAAACAGCCAGAAATTCCCAGAGACCTACCGGCGCTGTGTTGACTAAATCTCCATTTTGAAGGGTGTAATCGGCATCCGCCATCCAGACTCCGCCCAGGGAAGAACGTTCGAAATTGTCAGTAACTTTAGTATCTGTAAAAGTAAGTGCATTCATAATCAGATTAAAGTAAACCTGAGCCATCAACGCATAGCCGGTATCGTTGGGATGTTTATCATTAGACATCAGATCGGTTTGCCAGTTCGGGTTACATTTAAATACCTCGTTATGACCTGCATAAAAAATGAGGAAACCCGCACTTCTTTTTGCCAAGTATAATTCACGAATGAGGTCACGTAACTGAGTGGTTTCAGGATCTTTATTATCTTTACGAGGAATGATTGCGGACAAAATAATGATCGTATTAGGATTGTCATTGTGAATGGCATCCAGTATGCCATTTATGTCATCTTTCACAGTTTGAGGTGAATCTCCCGCTGTTAAATCGTTGGTTCCGATATGCAGCAGCACAATGTCCGGCTTCGCTTGCAATATCGTCCCGATATTGGCAACGATTTCGTCCGCTCTCTGCCCCGGGATACCCTCGTGATTATTCGAAATCCCGGCGGGAAAACCGGTACCATCTGATTGGGAGCCCACAAAATCAAAACCCACGCCTTCGTCTACCAACAACTGCGCCAGGTCGTTTCTGAATCCAGCAGAGTCGGTTGAACCTGTGCCGAAGGTTATTGAATCGCCTAAAGGCATGATCTTAGTTTGCGATTGCACGGTGGAAATGTGAATTAACAAACCCAAAATAATGGTAATACCCCATGCACAATTTTCCTTGGTTTTCATTTTACAGACGACCTCCAGTGATTTTTGACTAATAGATCCATTTATTAGTTAATCTTATACAGAAAAATTTTGGACCTCTCACGCTTATAGATTAATTGCAAATTCTCTGGCAACCTCGCCGGCTGTTGCAAAATTCTTAGTTTTGGTCTTAACTCCTCCTCAACATCGCTGTAAAGTAAATAAGTGGCATTTCTTTCCTTGGCAAATTTTAACAGCGCTTCCAATGAATCCACTTCCGGAAAATACTCCGTGTTTATATTGCTTAGGAAACCAAGGTGTGGTTTCCTGGCGATCAAAACATCAGAATCGGTTCTATTGTGACGTAGAACTTGCGCGATTTCTATAAGCTCCGTTGGCTCGCTGGTAACATTCTTTTTGGTCTCTAAAACGGAATAATAAAGTAGAAAAATGGCACAAAGAGAAAAAACCATGTAAGAATATCGGGCTTGCTTGAATATATCTTCGCGAAAAATAAAATATACCGGAACGAAGATAAAAAATGGTGCAATATAGAGGTAAAAGCGCGGCCAGAACTGCACCAAGGTAAGAATGAGAAAACCCAGGACGGGGAATACCAACAAAGAGAAGATTTTCTTAGTGTTATTAAACAACAGCAAAATTAAACCTGGTGCAAAAAACAAGTATAACGGAAATTTCACCAAATGAGTTAGTGCATTCTGAAAATATTTAACTATGTGCTTGATTAACTGAAAGGCAAAGTATTCAAAATCAAAAGAAATCACAGAGAACAATGAGTTGAACTTTGCCGCTGCCAGCACTTTTTCTTCCGCACCAAAACTTGTTCCTGAGCCATAGAACGTCATGGCGACGACCAAATAATTTGATTGCGACATAGGACCGCCCGCATGAAAATAATTAAAAATCCACCAAGGTACGGAAACGAGAAAAAAAGCAAGTGAATAAACAAGCAAACCTTTCATTCGTCTGTTCCAGGCATCGTTGTCTGGGTTAAGAAAAATCAGAATAAGAGCAACTGAAATCGGCAAAAAAATCGCATTGTAACGAGTTATGAAGGCATAGCCGGCGACCAGACCACTCCAAAATAGATTCGAATAGGATAGGGGTGTCTTGCTATAAAAGAAATAAATCGAGATTATGACCACAGCAGCAAAAAAGATATCGCTTTTTACCAGTATTGAGAAAGGCAGCAATATCAGAAACAAGAGCACGACGGTATAAAAGGCAACTTTTTTATTGAATAAAACATCAACCAATTTGAACGTGAACAAGATTATTAGCAAACTAGAGAAGATGGAAACCGCTTTACCTGTAAGGAACATGTCTTGAAATAGAAGACTCGTTATCGCTAATACCAGCACGTAGCCCGGCCCATGATCTGGCTCCGTATATTCTTTCCCCTGCAAGATATTTTGAGCATCGCAGGCATATGAGCCATAAAAATCCGTTTCATTGTAACTTGCCATTTCGTGAAAATGGCTCACGCCCAGCATGGCAGCAGCAGCCAACAACATGAACGCAATCAACATTTTGTCATAAAAATCATGTTTTTTTGCTTTTGACATGATCATACTTGGAGCCACATTCACCACTTTGGTTATTTGATATATCCCAGTGCTTTCAGTTTCTTAACTGTTTCCTCATCTAAGGAAATCTTTTTCTTCTTGGTTTTCGCCAATGCTCTGGCTGCAACAATTCTTCCGGTAAGTACTTTGAAAGGTTCTAACCGCTGCTTTTCAACATCAATTGAATTCTCTCGTTCTAACGGGTCAGCTCTTAAGTTATAAAACTCATCCTTCTTATTCTGGAAATGAATGTATTTAAAATCACCCGTACGCACCGAAATAATGGGATATCCACCTTTTACTGCGATTTCACTTACAGCATATTGGGGAAACTCGCCCTTCGTGTCATTGCCATACTTCTGATCTAAGAAAGTCAGCAAACTATGCCCATCGACCTTTTGCGCTAACTTTACGTTTAAGAACTGCATAATGGTTGGTTTTAAGTCAATCAGCCGGACTTGATCTTCAATTACTTTCCCGGCATAAAGCGAGCGGGGAAATTTTATTATCAGAGGCACCTTCAGTAGCTCATCATAAGGAACAAAGCTGTGAGAAATGAAACCATGCTCCATAAATGCATCACCATGATCGGCGGTAAAAATAATCATTGAACGATCGTAAACGCCCTTCTTCTTGAGTTCTGCAAACAAGCGTCCCAACTGATTATCAATATAGGTTATTAAACCGTCATAGTAAGAAATGAGCTGCTTGACGTCTTTATCTTCTAAGGATATTTGCTTCTCTCTGATTTTATTCAGATAGGCTCCCCATTCCTTGAAATTGACCTGAGAGTAGAAGTCGCTGTATTTACCATACAAAGTATCGTAAGGGGCTTTGGGGTTATACGGATCATGGAGATCTAAGAAATGAAGATAAGTAAATGTTTTATATTTAATTCCGATATATTCAAGCCATCTTAAAAATTTCTTATTGATCCATTCAATAGACCCTTCTCGATCGCTGTAAATTGTAAAACCCTGACTAAACCCCATATGGGACTTTAAGTGTACGTTGTTTACCCATGCTGAAGTGATATACTTCTGGTGCAACAACGCCTCTGCTAAGGTCATCTCATCTTCACTCAAAACATCAGAAGTAATGTTATTTTTGCTGTCCTGTTTGTTTCCCCAGTAAACCTGGTGGTGGTAAGGGTATTTTCCTGTGAATAGGGAGGCGATGCTGGATTTGGTAAACGTGCTTTGGCTAATCGCCTGCTTAAAAATGACGCCGGCTTTGGCCAACTCGTCAATGTTGGGGCTGGTCTGCCGACTGTAGCCGTAACAACCCAGATGATCCGCCCTAAGCGCATCAATCAAAATAACAATGATGTTGAAGGGTTCTTCTTTGCTGTACAATTTGTCGAAGCATGGAATCATATTCAGGATTACCACGAAGCTGAGTAACATACCGAGCAGTTTAACGGTGCTGCATGCCTTTAAGCTGAAAGATTGCTTATGGAGCAGACTTAGTTGTGTCCAGGGATAGACGATTCTCAAAGCAAAAAACCATACAATCAAAAAGACCACCCCAATTACGCCATTCCAAAAAAGGCTTCTAATTGTCAAAAAGGCTGGCAAATGGAATTGGTTAATACGATAACCCAGGTATAAAAATGGTGGTAGAAAAAGAACACCACTGGCCACATAAGAGAGCCACGGATTCTTTGCGAAAAATCGGCGAAATGATCTGATCACGCTAGAATAAACCGCAAAAAGGATTGCGACAATCAGTATGTTTGTGTTTACCGTGCCTTTGAAAATATCAAGTACAGTGCGCACAAGCGGCTTACGAAAAATGGTCCAACTTTTCTCAATTCCAAAAGCAACCCCAAAGATGACGCCTAAAAGAATCACTATATTTAAGATTTCAACTAAAAACGTTAGCCTTTTTTTCCGAGACATAAATCCTCCTGCGGGCACATGAATTTAGATCGTTGCTTCAGTCGTCCTGAAGTAATGATCTTGCACCGATACAAATTCAAAATCCGTCAGCAACTGCATTAGCTTGTTCTCGGCGTTTTTCACGTTGGCGTGCAAAATGAAGTTGTTGCGAAACCCCCTGGAACTCTTTGGCTTGTCGCGATCAATTTCGTAAGGGTGCAAGTAGAAAACAACCGGCTGCTTTTCCTGGCCGTTCACTTTGTTGATGGCCCATTTCACAAACCAGTAAGGCAAAATTCTGAAATAAAAGCCGCCACAAAAAGGCAGGCGTTTGCCATGAAAGTCCAGCGTTGTCGGCGGAATTTCCTCCATGGTCTGGTTAGAGGCTATCTTAATCTGGTACCTGAACCTTGGGAACCGGTTGTCCCCGTACAAGTAGGTTTTGAATGGGTACAGGCTGGAATCGTATTTTATGCCGCGGTCTTGTAACACGGACCAGACCCACTCATTTTCCTGGTAAACGGACCAGTAAGGGGCACGAAACCCGATGATCGAATCCTGAACGATGTCCTGGAGCACCTTAACGGATTTGTCCACGTCACGTGCAAAATCTTCTTCGGTGCGATCATAAACCAGTCGATGTTCGTAGCAGTGCGAAGCAACTTCATGACCCTGTTTATGGATATCCAGAACCAAATCCGGAAACTTTTCGGCCACTTCGCCTAAAACGAAAAAAGTTGCTGTGTTGTGAGTCTGCTCCATCATGCGTAGAATCTTGTAGGTCGGTTCCAGAACGCGGCTTTCAAAAACCGCACCATTGCCATATTCGTCATGAAGAAAATTCCCGTGGTACCAATCTTCCAAATCAAAGGTCAAGATGTTTTTCATCAATTCTCCACGATTTCTTTGGCTGCACTGGCTTCGCTCTGAGCTTCTTGCAGGCTCTTCAGTTCTTCTCTAAGCTGCTTGATTTCCCAATACAGCAAGCCTGTATTTTGGGCGAGCGTCTTGTTTTGCTTGTCAAAACCGGAGACCAGAACGCTGAAGTGAATCATCAACACGATGATGCCAAGGACGAGAACCGCAAACAGCATGGCAGGTTCGTATTCCACGCCGATTAAATACGAAACATTCTTCAGCAAATCAGTCCAAACAGAAATGATCAGGAGAGACAGCCCCATGGCAAACCACAAGATCGAGTAGCCCTCTTTGAGCTTGTTTTTTCGGATCAATTCGATGATAAATAAGAGAAGAACCAAACTAAATGCGACGGCAAAGAATTGCAACTTTAATGGAATTAACCGTTCAGTCATCGGTGACCTCCTTGCGCAATGGCCGTTTTAAAGCGTCTATTAAGATAGCGATCGATATGGAAATCATGAAATAAACAGCCTTGAACCTGGTAACCGACGACTCCCCGCCCTGTCTCTCGCGCATGGAAACCGACACTTCGTTGATCTTGAAGCCGTTCCTTTTCAGCAGGACCAAAGATTCTGGTTCGGGGAAATCAATCGGGTAGTGTTCCGAAAGAAACTCGATGGCTTTGCGGCCAAAGGCGCGAAAACCGGAGGTAGAATCTGCAAAGGATTGACCGGCCACCAAAGCAATGAGAAAGGAAAAAATCCGGTTGCCCAGGCGCCGCATAAATGTAGAGGAATAATTGACATCGGCGAGGAAGCGGCTTCCCATCACCATGTCGCAGTTGTTTTGCTCTATGAGTGAAGTCAATTTTTCCACTTCTTCCGATTTGTGCTGTCCGTCGGCATCCAATTGAATTGCCACATCGTAACCGTTTCTGTCTGCGTACAACAGACCCGTTTGCACCGCACCGCCAATGCCCAAATTGAATGGCAGGGAAATAACGGGCACCCCACATTTTTCCGCCAATTCCGCTGTCGAATCCGAAGAACCATCGTTGATCACCACGATGTCGTGCTTCGGACAGTCTTTTTGAATCGAATGAATTACCGAAGCAATGTTTCTTTCCTCGTTAAAGGCCGGTATGATGATGAGGACTTTGTTCTCTTTTTGCAACTTAGTCTCTTCCAAAAGTTTTGCGCTCACAGTTGGGGCACGTATTTGATCAAACGCGGTCCGACAAATTGCGTTAGTTTAAAGGGCAATTTTTTCCAGATGTTGATATACATTTCATATTGATTGTTCACAGCATCGACCACAGGGATGCTTTTTGCCCGGTTCAAGAAATAGTGGTAATAAAGTTGCACCGGTTTTGCTCCCCACTGAACTTTGAAGTTAAAGGTCCCGGCGGCCACTGTGGAGCGTCCAAAATCGAAAACTTCAAAGCCATTTTCACAAGCGTATTCAATGGCTTTCCAGTAAAGAAAATTATTCACGTAGATTCTATTGTATTTTCTCAGCGAAGCCACCCAGGGTTCGGCCAGAATGTTCTTGAACTTAAACAAGAACATGGCCGACACCACTTCAGAATTCAATTTGAGAACGAATAGGTTGGCCCGATCTCCAAATTCGTCCATAATAGCCCGGTAAAAGGCAACCGGATGGTCTGGCGTTCCAAGGTGCTTTAGATTCAGAGAAAGGACCGAATAGAAGTCTGCTAAATACTCTGGCCCTACTTCGACTTGCAAACCAGCCTTCTCAGCCTTCCTGACCTTGCCGCGATTCCTGGAACTAAGACTCTTCCAAATCTCTTCAGGCCCGGCCTCCAGATCCAGCATCAAAGTTACAAAGCTCTCTTTTGTGGGCAATGGATTTTCGGTTAACGCCGCCTTTATCGGCTCCCGAAGTTGGCGGAATTCGATGTATTGAGCATTCTCTGCGCGGGCAATTTCAAAGGCAGCCTGGAGTAGTTTTTCCCCCGACAGGGCGTCGTTTGTGCAGAGTCCGGCAAAATTGGCAAAGGGATTTGAAACCAGGTATTTTTTCTGCAACAGGTCCCGCATGAGAAACAACGGTAGGATGCCAGAGATATCACCATCCTGACCACAAGCCGCGAGATAATAAGATTTGAACCCAAAGGTTTTTTCTAAAACAGCTTTCCAGCCAAACAAATGGTACATGGTACTTTGCGGCTGCTGTTCCACAAAATGGTCCCACAAATCACCACGGTTGGAGTCCATTTGCTCTATTTTGACGCATTGCTCACAAGTGCCCGGAGCAAGAGTTTGTAGTGTGCCAGTCATACACTTGTTAAGGTTTGATAAATTTCTTCTCAAATGTGTATCGGATTCTCAAGCCTAATCTTAATTCAAA
>JBHHYI010000109.1:0-13905 GCA_046757525.1 bacterium
TTACCATGCAAGGGCGGTGTTCTCACACAGTAGCTTGCAGTCTAATTGCACGGAGGTAGAGGGAAGCATCTCCGCTCTTTTGACAAAGCAGGAACTGGCAGCCCCCGGATTTCTACCCGCCGACTACCTACGCCTCACTCACGCGCTTCCGGAGTCACCTTGAGCACAACGCGCTTGCCGTCGCGCAAAACCACCACCTGCACGGGCTGACCAATTTTTACGGCGTCCAGCGCGTAGGTGTAGTCGTAGATGTTGGTGATCTTCTGTCCCGCGAATTCCACGATGATGTCGCCGCCTTTGAGGCCGGCTTTGTCTGCGGGGCCGCCAGCACGCACGCCGGACAGTTTGACCCCCTTGTTGCCCTCGGTTACGTAATCGGGTACAGTGCCCAGATAGGCGCGCAGGGCTTCCCGTTCGCCTCTCTGAGATTTGGATTTCTCAACCTTGACGTACTGCGGCCTTTTCGCGTTTTGGGCTAAATCCAGAATCAGAGCTTTGGCGAATTTAGCGATCCTTTCCATGTCCGGATAATTCAGGGTGTTGGCGTCGTCGGTGGGCCGGTTGTAGTCCTCGTGACTGCCGGTGAAGAAGCTCAGGACCGGCACCTCTTTGGTGTAGAACGCGGTCACGTCGGTGGGCAGGTAGGGGTCTTCCTGTAACTTCAAATTAAAGCCGGCGGCCACGTTGCGCTTTTCGATTAACCTGGTCCAATCGGACGAGGAACCCACGCCCTGGAGAATGAGATTGTTGTCGCGCAGCCGGCCAACCATGTCGAAGTTAAAATAAGCCGCCACCTTGTCTAAGGAAATGGCTGCGTGTTCCACAAAATAGGAAGAGCCAATGAGTCCGAGTTCTTCCCCCGACCACAGCGCGAACACCAGGTTCCTTTTGAAACTCTCTGGGCTCTCCTTCTGAAGTTCGGCCAAAGCAGCGGCCAATTCCAGCACGGTTGACGTGCCGGAGGCATTGTCGTCGGCGCCGTTGTGAATCTGACCCTCTTCGCCTGTGTGCGCCAGCGACCCGATTTCGCCGTGGCCGATGTGATCGTAGTGAGCGCCAACCACGACGTATTCATCGATTTTGTCCGTGGCGCTGGCGGGCAGCACCCCAAGCACGTTGCGATCCCATTTTTTGATGCGTTCCACGCCGGTGGAGATTCTTACTTTTACCTGGGGCAACAGAAAACCGTTCTCCGCATGGGGGTTTTCCTGGTCGAGTTCCGTCTGGGCCGTCTTCAGGTCTTTGCCAGCCGAAGTCAAAAGCGCCTCAGCCACCTTGCCGCTGACGGAAGCCGCCACAATGCCGGAATTGGCAGCGCTGTTGTCGAACGACAGCGGCACCAACTCACCGGCTTTGGCAGAGTTGGGACCGCTTACCACCAGAATAGCCCTGGCGCCATGCTCTCTGGCCACCATGGCCTTGTAACGCAAGCCCGCGTACACATTCAACACCTGACGCCGCTTCATGTCAACGCCTTCGGGTACGAAGCGCAACACCAGCACGATCTTCTCCTTGACGTCCAACCCGGCGTAGGAATCGTAACCAACGCCCAGTTCACCCGGCACCGACAACCCATAGCCAGCAAAAACAACTTCGCCTTCGACCTCGTCGTTGGTGGTGAAAGAAAGGGGGCGAAAGTCTTTTTCTACCCCAAAGGAAACGGATTTTCCGGTTTGCAGGACTTCCAGCTTGTTGCGATCGGGAGCCAATTTTATGCCCGAAGTAAATCGAAATCTTTGAAAGTAGCTCCCCTGGTCGCCGAGAGGCTGCAAGCCGGCTGCCCGGAAATGTTTCACGATGTATTTTGACGCCAACTCCGTGCCTTTAGACCCGGTCATGCGCCCTTCCAGCTCATCGGAAGCCAGATAATCGACCTCTTGCTCCAGGTCGGCGGCGGAAATGGCGGGGACGAATGCCTCGTCCGTTTCTCTGCCGTCGCTGGCATTCTCAGCCTCAGCCTTAACGGCGGTGGCAGGCGTGGTTGCGTTTGAAGCCTGGGCCATGGCGCGCAAAGGCGCCTGCTGAATGGCTTGCAAAGCGGCCTGGTGGTTCCAATCGGCCATGAACAGTTGGGACTGGTTATTGGCCGTCCGATTGGAAGTCCAGCACAGGCGGTTGCCGTCGGGCGAAAACGCGGGCAAACCGTCGAATCCCTCGGAAAAGGTGACTCGCACCGGCTGGTGTTCACCCTTGGCGTCAACCATGTAGAGTTCAAAGTTGGAAAAACCCAATTTGTTCGAGGCGAAGATGACGTACCGACCCGAGGGGTGGAAATAAGGCGCCCACGACATGGCTTTGAAATCGGTCAGCCGGCGCACGTCCGACCCATCCAGGCGCATGGTGTAGACGTCCGCTAACATGCCGCTCTCATTAAAATGGCGCCAGACGATGCGTTGGCCGTCAGGTGTAAAAAAAGGGCCGCCGTCGTAACCCGGCCAGTCGGTTAAGCGCACCTGGTTGGAACCGTCGGCGTTCATGAGATAGATTTCACCGAAATAGGAAGGGTTGATCTTCAGACGTTTCTGCTCTTCGGGGGCAAGCTTTTCCGGCGGGTAAGCATTGCGCAGGGAGCAAAAGACGATTTTGCTGCCGTCGGGAGAATAGGACCCTTCGGCGTCATAGCCGCGCGCCCGGGTCAAGCGCTTCAAATGCTTGCCATCGCGGTCGCTGGCAAAAATGTCCATGTACTCGTCGTAGTCCCAGGAATAGCGGTGCTGCTTGCCCTCAGCACGCAAGTCCAACTCCGTCTTCTCTTTTGCCTCCACGTCCGGGTCCAGATGGGTTGAGGCGAACAGGACCTCATCGGAACCTGGCCGGAAGAAAGAACAGGTGGTCTTGCCCATTCCGGGCGAAACCCGGTGACTGTCTCCGGTTTCCAGGTCGAGCAAATATATCTGGAAAAACGGATTTCCAGGCTCTCTTTCGCTTTGAAAAATCAGGCCCTTGCCGTCGGGTGAGAAGTAGCCTTCGCCGGAGCGTTTGCCTTCATAGGTCAGTTGCCGCACATTTTTTAAAAAATAGGCTTCTTTCTCTTTGTTCCCCCCATTAGCCAGGGCGACAGAACAAAGCCAAACAGCCAGAAAGACCACAGACACTCCTTTGCAAATTTTCATCATCAAAATCTCCTTAACCTTTAGTATGCACTGTCAAAGCTTTGCAAGTTTACTAAAACCAAACGAATTAATCAAGCCTAATCCTCCAGCTCAAAGCGCTTACGAATTTCCCGTTCCTGCTCGCCCAGTTGTTTGATTCGTTCCATGACTTTTCTTGCAATCAACAGGTAAGTCTTCTTGCCCCGGGCCAACTCGAATTCCGCGCTAAAATCCAGCGGTTCTCCCATGACCATGTGCACCATGGGTTTGTGTGCAGCAGAATGGCTCCAGTTTTTTCGGATCATCTGCCACGGATTTTTAGGGAAACCCTGCAAGAAAACCGGAACTACGTTGGGCTTGCTGCGATAAATCAGTTCGCCGCAGCCGGGCTTGGCCGGAAGCAGCGAGTAGGGGTCGGGACCCCGATTGCGCGTGCCCTCGGGATGAAAACCCACCAGATTGTCCTCATCCTCCAGAAGCTCCACCATTAAATCGGTGGCAAACACGTTCCAAATGCGCCGCCTCACGTCTCTGACGATTGGCGGATACATGACGCCAAGCGCCATGGGCAGGTTGACGAACAGGCCAAGAAAATTGTCGTAAAAAAAGTTGGACCTGACCGGAAAGTAAATATTGTGATGCGGGCCAAACAGGCGAAATAATCGCGCCGAAATTACAAATTGATCGTAAAAGGTTCTGTGGTTGGCGGCCAACAGCACACCTTTCCCAGGGTCGATCTTGTCAAAATTCTCAAAACCATGATCTAAAACCGTTTTGGAGGTACCAAATTCTATCCAGGTTTTGCTAAAAGTAGCCCCGATCAAAGTGAGAAGTCGGCGTATTCTCGGCGATCTGTTTAAGGTGTGCGTGACACGGAAATTGACGCGCTCCGCCAGAGTAAGCGCCCCCCATTGTTCACGAGTCGGCGTGACTTGCATGGGCCTCCTGGATGTTAACATTTTTCAAGAATATAAAATTTATTTGAAAATAAACAATCAAAATTCCGAAAAAAGTAGATTTGACTTCCACCGCAAATATGGGTAGATTCTGTCAATCGCTTAGGAAGCTGCATCGCCGCTATGAGCACAACTGAAACAACCTACTACAAGTCACCCATTGGCTACTTGAAGATCTCCGGATCGGCAGGCGGCGTTCAGGCGCTGGAATTTTTGGACGAAGGCTCCTTCCCCGAAACAGAGATCCCGCCTTGCCTGCAAGACTGCGTGCAGCAGCTCGAGGAATACTTCCTGGGCAGGCGACAAGCCTTTTGCCTGAAACTGCAACCCGAAGGTACCGAGTTTCAAAGAAGCGTTTGGCAACAGCTCTTGCAGATTCCCTACGGCAAGACCGCAACCTATTTGGACGTTGCCACTGCCATCGGCAATCCCAAAGCGATTCGGGCGGTGGGCGCAGCCAATGGCAAGAACAAGATTCCGATCATCATCCCGTGCCATCGCGTCATCGGCAGCGACGGATCGCTCATCGGGTTTGGCGGCGGCCTCTGGCGCAAGGAATTTCTGCTGAAGCACGAAAAGATCTTTCTCCTTTGATCTTATTGACAAATCCATTGAGATTTTGTATTTTTGTTTATGGATTCTAAAAAAGAAGAATCGAGGTCAAGATGCTTTCGTTTGTCATCCTTGTTTAATCCGTGCGAATCGGTGGCTAATAATTTTGCGGCTTGCCGCGCTAGTAGCGTGATTCCTAATTACTGTTGCAAACTCTGACAGGGTTTCATTGAACGATCACAGCTATAGTTTTGCCGTTCAGAACCCTGTCAGGGTTGATATGTTAATTGAGAATCGCTCGTCTAGGAGAGTCCACAGGAATGTCAAAGAGTTTGTCGGATCGTTAAACTTTGTGCAGAATCAGAAAAAAGGAGGGGGATTAAGACATGCCAAAAGACAAAACTAAAAAGACCGAGGCAGCGTGGCAACAGCAGCTTACCCCTGAGCAATTTGCTGTGACTCGCCAAAAAGCCACCGAAAGGCCCTTCACAGGAGAATACAACGATTGCAAAGACGCCGGCGTTTACCGCTGCGTTTGCTGCGGCAATGCCCTGTTTAGCTCAGCGGATAAGTTCGACTCCGGCTCTGGCTGGCCCAGCTTCACGGCCCCGATTGCAAAGGAACACGTCGCTTACGCAGCCGACCAGAGCCTGTTCATGCGCAGAACCGAAGTGCTGTGCAGCCGCTGCGATGCCCACCTCGGCCATGTGTTCGATGACGGCCCGGCACCGACGCACAAACGCTACTGCATCAATTCCGTGGCCCTCAAACTCGAGAAGAAGTCATGATGCCAACCAAGCCCTCTCCTCCTTCCCCGGCTGGACAAGAATCGGCAAAGCCCCGACTCGATGACCTGCAATACATGCTGGACAAAATGCAGTTCTTGCATGAAATCTCTCAAAAAATTTCAGAAAAAAACCGTTGGACAGGCTTCTAAATGAAATCATGGAAAGCAGCAAATTGGTTATGGACGCCGAAGCCAGCTCCTTGCTGCTCTATGAAGCTGAGGATGGCAAACTTCACTTCCAGGTGGCTACCGGCGACAAGGGGAAATCGATGAAGCAATATTCTGTGGATTCGGGCATTGGAATTGCCGGTTGGGTTGCTAAACACCAAAAACCGCTGTTGATTGAAGATTGCTATCGCGACCCGCGTTTCAGTCCGGAATTCGACAGGAGATCGCATTTCAAAACGAAGTCGATGATTTGTGTGCCGTTGGTTAGAAAAGGTCAACTGCTTGGTGTGATCCAGGTCATCAACAAAAAAGGGCCTGAGGTTTTTCAAGAAAGAGACTTAACCATCTTTGAGACCCTGGCTGCACAATGCGCCATCGCCATTGAGAATGCGCGACTCATAGAACTGCAGATTGAGTCCGAAGCTTTAGAGCGCGAATTGGAGACGGCCCGGGAGATTCAACAAGCCTTGTTGCCCGCGGCCCTGCCCGAGTATGAAGACATTGAGGTTGCTGCCCAATTGATTCCAGCGAAGCAGGTGGGGGGCGATTATTACAACATTTTGAAAATAAGCGACTCGCAAAGCTTGTTCTTCATTGCGGACGTCACCGGCAAAGGCATTCCCGCGGCCTTGATTGTCTCGACCATTTATTCTTGCCTCAACACTTATTTGGGGATGAAGCAACTGGGTTTTGATTTGCTGACTTTAGTTGACGGTCTCAACAAAGTCCTGCTCGCATCAACCACCGCAGACAAATTCGTAACCGGCTGGCTCGGATTGTATGACCACGATTCGCGAAAGTTGGTCAGCGTCAACGCCGGACACAATCCGCCGTTCGTATTTAAGCAAGGACAGACAGAGCCCCTCGAATTGCAAAAGGGCGGCATGTTTTTGGGTGCTTTCGAAATGCCTTATGAAACGGAAGAAACGCAACTGCATCCTGGAGACGTGCTGGTTTTTTTTACAGACGGCGTCACCGAGGCGTGGAACGAACAAGGGGAAGAGTACGAGGAATCCCGTTTGACAAAAGTCGTGCACGCCAACCGCAACCGATCTGCCACACAAATATTGGCAATGATTCAACAAGACGTCGACAAACACGTGGGCCGTGCCCAACAAAGCGATGACTTTACCTGTGCGGTCGTCAAAATATTGCCGAATCAGGCATAAACGGCAGAAAGTTGTAGAGACTGCGGAACACTAAGCACCGGCGTTGCTTTAAATAACCGAAGCATGGGAGGTTTTTCGAGATGGACGCGCGAGAACAAATCGATCATTTAGCCAACACGATTAGAGAAAAGTTTGCTGTTAAGAGAATCATCCTCTTCGGCTCTCAAGCTTACGGTCATCCAGACGGTGATAGCGATATCGATCTGTGTGTGATAACCGACCTGAAGGGCAAAAGAAAAATAGAGGTCATGAGAGATATCCGGAGAGAAGTGCGCTCTGTGATTTCACAGGCTTTGGATATCCTTGTCTACGATGAAACAGAATTTGCTGATCGAGCCGGTCTTAAGACGACGCTGGAATATAAAATTTTGACTGAGGGAGAAACGCTTTAGTGGATAATAAAGATATCGCCAAAGAATGGTTTGATATCGCCGACGCTGACCTTGCCTCGGCTAAGTTTTTGCAAAAGATGCGCCCAATCTCACTCGAGATAATTTGTTACCACTGTCAGCAAGCGGCTGAAAAATACTTGAAGGGGTTTCTTGTTTTGCAGGGAGAACAAGTGACGAAAACGCATGATTTGACCTTGCTGAATGAAAAGTGCTTGAACTTTGACAAGGATTTCAAAACCGTAGCAGGTGATTGTCTGATGTTGACGGATTATAGTGTGAATGTAAGGTACCCCTTTCCTCTTGAGATAACTGAAAAAGATATGAAACTTGCCATTAAAAGTGCAATCAAGATTAAGGATTTTGTTAAGGAAAAAGTAGGCGGGCTTTGAGAATGAAGTTGTGCCACTTCCTACTTTGTTGACTTTTGACAAAAAGTATTTTACCTTGTTGCCAAAGATGTCCGTAAGTGCTAACGCAACCAACAAATGACTGCTAATTTCGATTATCACAAAAAATTTACTTCTTTCAAAAACAAGACCTTGTATGAGGCGTTGGCGCCCCAGCAACAGGCCTATGTGCGCTCAATTGCGTTTGCCCACGGCTTGAGTTTTCAGGAGTTCCGGCAGGTCGTTGAGGTGGCGCGCGATCTCAGCATGTGGGGTGAGGCAGACCTGGCCCAATGGTGGCGAGAGCAGTCCCGGCAAACCACCTTGCAAGGCGTGCCATTAAAAAAACACCTGCTGCAGCAATTACACACCTACGTGCAAAAGTTAAAACAAGCCCCGAAAAAATATCCGCAAGCCGGCTTACCTCGGCCGCACCAAAGAGAAAAACACACCGTCACTCTGGAGGAGTCAGACAAGAAAGTTTACGGCATGTGTCCGGTGGCTTCCGAAGAGACCGTTTGCTGCAATTTGCGCACCATCGATGCTGTGGAAAATTGCGCCTTTGGCTGCAGCTATTGCACCATCCAGACTTTCTACAGTGACCGATTCGCCTTCGATGCCAACTTTGCTGAGAAGCTCAAGGCCATCCCTCTGGAACCGAACCGCTTCTACCACTTTGGCACCGGACAGGCATCGGACTCCCTGGTCTGGGGGAACCGACACGGGATTTTGGACGGCCTCTGTCAGTTTGCCGCGGATCATGCCAACGTCTTGCTGGAATTCAAGACCAAGTCGGACAACGTACATTACTTTCTCGAAAATGAGGTGCCCCGCAATATCGTTTGCAGTTGGTCGCTGAACACGCCGACCATCATCCGAAACGAAGAACATTTTACCGCAAATCTGCAACAACGCTTGGCTGCTGCTCGCCTGGTGGCAGACCGCGGGATCAAAGTGGCCTTTCATTTTCACCCCATGGTTTATTACCAGGGGTGGCGTGAAGAGTATCCCGAAATCGCCGCCAGAGTCATGGCTGCTTTCCAACCCCGGGAAGTGCTGTTCATCTCCTTTGGCTCGATCACGATGATCAAACCCGCGGTGAAAAAAATTCGCAAGCTGGGGCACGCCACCAGGATTTTGCAGATGGAAATGGTGCCCGATCCACACGGCAAGTTGACCTATCCCGACGAGATCAAGGTCGCCATGTTTCGCGCCATGTACAATTGCTTGCAACCCTGGCGCGATGAGGTGTTCATGTACTTGTGCATGGAGAAAGCTTTGATCTGGCAAAAAACCTTTGGGTACGTCTATTCCAACAATGAGGCGTTTGAACGTGCTTTTCTCGCCCAAACCATGAGCAAATTGGCGCCACGTGAATCTTTCACGCTGAATACAAATCCTAAAGTGGAGATTTGACAACTCTAAGCCTACCTTGCCTACGGTCCTGGCCCGGCACCTACGCGTTGATCCTCGCTTCGTCGACGTTCGCAGACGTGCGGATTGGCAAACTCGGTCGGCTTGGGGTGAAGCCAGGCTTTTACGTGTACATCGGCAGCGCGTTTGGCCCCGGCGGTTTAAAGACGCGTCTGGCCCACCACAGCCAGGTAAGCGCCCGGCCGCATTGGCACGTGGATTACCTGCGCACACACACCAGCCTGCAAGGCGTGTGGTGCACCTACGACTCGACCCGCCGTGAACATCAGTGGGCCGAGGCCATGGCCCGGTTGCCTGGCGCGTCGGTTCCCCTCCTGGGTTTTGGCTCTTCGGATTGCACCTGCGTGTCCCATCTTTGCTTCTTTGCTGCGGTGCCTGAACCGGAATCTTTTCAGCGCGTGCTGCGACTGCACCGGCAGGAATGCGAGCATTTTGTGGCGTGTTCCGTCGTAGACCAGGCGGCCTGGACTTTGAAATAACGTTCCTTTATTTTTGTTTGGATTACCTTGGTAAAAATCTTCTGACAAGAAATGAGGGCACCATAGCGCACCGAACCCACCGAAAAAGGCACTCAAGCTCTCTAAAACAAAGTCAGAATAATTCGGTGTTCCTCAGTGTCCTCCAGTGTTCAATTCAAAAGAGATTGTTTTTCTTCTTTTTCTTCTTGCCGAAGAGTCCTTCGAGTACATTTTTCAGCGGATCTGCTTCGGTTTTGCGCTTGCTGGTTGAAACGGAATCTTTCTTAGTTCCGGTGTCTGTCGTCTTGAGCGCTGCTTGCGTTGACGTTGATTTCTTAGAATCGTCTTCTCCGGTGTTTTTCCTCAGCCCGCCGAAAATCTTGCCCAGGCCCTTTTGAATGGTGCTCTCGGTCGTGCGGCTAAGCGCTTTCTTCATGTCCCAGACGATCTCAGGCTTGTCTTTGGTGCCCTTTACGATGAAGTCCAAAGGCAGCCTGTTCGAATCCACCAGCAGGAATTGAGGCACCTGGACGGCTCTGTCACGGAAGCGCCTGGTGAGCTCTTCAGACAGCAGCATGCTGACGGCAAAATCCAACGACCCGTCCAAACCGATTTTGCCGTCCAACGACATGTCGTTGTCGAAAGCTTTCAATTCAAATTTGTCAAACGAGATCGTTTCGTTTCTTAGCTTAAAGCGATTGCTGACGGTTTTGAATTTCATATTTTCAAATGTGGGCAAGTTCAGGAAGCTCGCCAGTGAGTGCAACATCGGCAGGTTGGTAATCTTGCCGTTAAAGACCACAGAGGTTCCTTCAGCAACCAAATTCTTCTTTATGTCTTCCACGGACGTTCCCGTGCCCCGGGCGTTCAGCTTCAGTTGCATCTTGCCAAACAGAGCATCTTTCAGAGGGATGGCGTTGCTGGCGAAGTCGTTAACGTCCAGACTATCGCAACGCATGTCAATTGCATAGGCCAGGCCGCTGGGATCGTTGAAGTCGGCCTTGGCACTGCCCGCCAGCTTGCCGGAGTACAAGCCGGACCTGAAATTCTTGATGGAAAGGACATTGTTTCTGATGATCACATCTGCCGTGGCATGGTTCAGGACGATGTTATTGGTGATCAGTTTGGTGATCCTGACTTTGCCGTCGAGCGTTTCAAACGGCAGTTTGATCGGTTCCCCTCGGGACGTCCCTGCTTCCTCGGATTCCGTCTCCGGGAAGATTTCGTCCAAATCTAACAGCGACGAAGTGAGTCTCAGGGTGCCTCGGCGCTTGCCGACCGGGTCTAAGATCTCCCCCGACAGGGCCAGCGAAGATTTGCCTGCTCTCAAAGTCAAATTGGCAATCTTGACTCTCCGGCCCGACAGGCTCATCTTGCCGTTGATGTCCCTCACCGGAACCGCCAAATCGGGGCTGGTGAATTTGCCGCGCGTTAAGCTTATTTGCCCATTTAAGCTCGTGCTTTTAGGCTGCGCAACATTTCCCCTGGCCGTCAAATCGGCCCTGAGTCTGCCGGAAACAGCCATGCCCGCCGGCAATTCCACGTAGTCTTTCACCGCACCCAGGTTCAGATCCGTCTTGAGTTTAAGATCATATCTTGGATGCTCGAAGTCGCTAACCGAACCAGAAAGCGCGAAGGGATCCTTGCCCAGTTGGGCAGTAATGTTGCGCAAGCTAACACTGTTTTCAGTGAACTGTATGCGGCCGCTGAGATGCGAAATCTTGTTCGGCAGCTCCGTAGAACTCAAGCTAAGCTCTTCGAACGCCAACAAGCCATCCACGTGCGGCACCTTGCCCTGGACGACCGCACCCCTGGCACCCATCTTGACATGAACTTGCCCTGTGCCATTCAATTTGGCCAGCCGGGGCAACTGGTCCGGCGGAATCTTGCTCTTAATTTCAGGAGATTGGAGGTAGCGCTTCATCGAGCCGAGGTCCAAATCGGCATCGAGTTTTAAATCGATCTTCGGGTGCCCGAAGTCAACGATGGAGCCAGACAGCGCGGCACGATTGCTGCCAAGGCTGGCGGAAACGTTCTTCAGATTCAGGTTCTTGTCCGTAAAGTCCACGCTGCCGTTAAGATTGGAAAGCTTGTCGGGTAGTCCTGAATAACCCAACGTAAGCTTGTTAAAAGCAAGTGTGCCTTGTACGGCCGGCGTTTTGTCTTCTGCAATGGCACCTCGGACAGCCATCTTCAGGTTGATTTTCCCGTCACCCTGCAGTCTTGCCAACGCCGGAAACTGTTCGCGTGGGATTAAGTCCAGAAGGTTACGAAATTCAATTTCGTTGGTCTTCAGGGTGAGGTCGACTGCGGGAGTGGTGTCGTAATTCTTGAGCACGCCGGCAAAGTTGAGTTGCGTCGAGGCCACGGCTAACACCAATTGTTCAATCCGAACCAGCTTGTCCTGGGAGTCAATGCTGAAATCATACTTGACTTTGGTCGCGGGGAAGCTGATGGCAGACTCACGCTGTTTCAAATCCTTGAAACTGAGGCCCTTGATTTCGATTTGCCCCGTGGCGCGGATATTTCGCAGTTCTTTGTCGAGGGCGATTGAGATTCTCTGATCTATCTTGTCCACCGCCACGCGCTTGTTGTTCTGATGATCGACAAAAAGCAGTTGGCCGTCCTGTATTCGAGCTGAATTGACGAGCAATGAAACCGGTGAGGATTCAAGCTCCTCAGTCGGAGGCGCCGCCGCCTCCTTTGCCGCCTCCGGTAGCTCGAAATTGAATTTACCCGCTTTGTTCCGCTCAATCAAAACTTGCGGATTCTTGAGCACAATCGATTCGACTTCCACGTGCTTGCTCAGAAGTGGCAGCAATTTGACATTCAAGCTCAAAGCGCGCAGTTTGAGCAGCGGCTCGTCCCTGAAGCCTGTGGCATTCGCCACGGTCAGTCCTGTCACGTTGAGGCTGAGCCCGGGGAAGACCGACAACCCCACATCTTCGATGCTTACTTCCCGGCCCACCGCTGCGGAGATTTTAGGAACGATGATTTCCTTAAGCCGCTCGGAAGGAAACAAAATCCTGACGGTAATAAATAGCAGTAGGTACCCGACAACAACCATACCTAAAACTGCTGCGAGAAATATCTTGAGCTTTTTCATGATTAATACGGCACCTTGACTATGTTAATACAAAGTAGCAATGCTTTGCTGTTTTCCTGAAGAGCAGAAGGGTGTTAGTGTTCATAAGCGATCTTGCTGGCGACTTTCATCTATTCTTGAACTTCAAAACCTTCAACCTTCAATCTCAACAAAAAACCTCGAGAGGCTTATTCCACCAAGCTGAGCCTGTCCAATCTTGGCAGAGACACTGCAGGTTCCCTAGTAGTTTGGGGCAACAGGCATTGAACCGCAACTTTCCGTTCGCCTGACCGTAGTACAAGACCGTGTCTCGCGACCGCCACGGCTGCATTTCACACCGTACCCAGGGAATACCCCAGATTTGTCAAAATTTCTGGCAATTCATTTTCTTAAACCATATATTGACATTTGCCGCTAACTTTAAATAATGGCTCAAACTAATAACCACATATTCGGAGGGCTTCATGTTTTATTTTCACACCAGCAGGTCAGCCAAATCCAGCAGCAGGCGACGAACCTGTGGGGCCAAAATCGTAGCCGCAGCCGGCCTGCTTACCCTGCTCGTCGGTGCCAACGTACAGGCGCAAATCCCGGACAAATTCACCAATTTGAAAGTGCTTCCCAAGGACATCTCCAAAAGCGAACTCCTGGAAAACATGAAGAGCTTTGCCAGGGGCCTCGGGGTGCGCTGTCAGTACTGTCACGTGGGAGAAGAAGGCAAGCCGCTTTCAACGTTTGACTTCGCCTCGGACAAAAAACCGGAAAAAGCCGCTGCTCGCGTTATGATCAAAATGCGGGAAACCATCAACGGCTTGTTCCTGACCCAGCTCGACCGGGAGGAGAGCCACGGGCTTCAGGTGAATTGCGTCACCTGCCACCATGGACAGCCGCATCCAGAAACCATCGAGCAGGTGCTTTCTGAAGAGCTTGACGAAAAAGGCGTGGAGGCCGCCATCAAAAAGTACCGCGATCTCAGAGAGAAATACTACGGCGGGTTTACCTACGATTTCCAGGAAGGGGTGTTGGCCAACTTTGCTTTCCAACTGGTGCCGGCCGGGCGACTGGACGAGGCCCTGGCCATCCTGAAGCTAAACCTGGAGTTCCACCCGCAGTCGGCCATAACTTACCAGGCACTCGGCGAAGTCTACGCCATGCAAGGCGACAAAGCAACAGCCATCGAGAATCTGAAGAAATCCCTGGAGATTGATCCACAAAACAGGCGGGCCAAAAACAGACTCGAAGCACTTTCGCAGAAATAGCAGGACGGCTTTGATTGAAAAACCGCAGGCCTCCATCGTCGCCAGTAGGCACGGCATCTGCCCTTTTGCCAGTCACGTGTGCGGGTGCACGCGATTCAGCGGCTTCGTCGACTAACTCTGCAAGCGCTCTGGTGATCCGGGCGGGATGCGAACGACGAGAGGCTCTT
>JBHHYI010000110.1:0-13700 GCA_046757525.1 bacterium
AGGGCGAAGCCATCGGTGAATGGGCACTGTTCGACGATCAGCCGCGCCTGGTTACTGCAACGGCCCTGGAGGAAACCCAGTTGTTAAAGGTGACCCGGGACGATTTTTACGATCTGCTCTCCGATCACGAACGCATCACCGAATCCCTGCTTAAAGCCCTGGCGAACCGCCTGCGGGCTTTGGTACCTTCAAAGAAACGCTGACCCGCTTCGTACCGCAAACGTTTCGTTTGCGTAGCCCATTCTCCCTTTGAAGGGAGACAGATTTTCGCTCGCCCAGAGCGAAAATCAGAGGGATGTCTGGCCGACAGCACCTTGGCTTGGGTTTTCAGGACGCCTCCTAAAATCCTCCTGGCTTTTTCGGTGACACTTCAAAAACCGGCCCCCTTTCAAAAAGGGGGATTCTTTGCAAGCACCGGAAGTTTTGCCAGGACCAGCCCAAACAGTCGACATGCAGCGTGATCAACGGCGTCCAGTGGTCTTAGTGAGCAACGATAAATCTGGTAGTCGGCTGTCGCAAAACTCCCAACCCCCCTGTCATTTCGAGTCAGGCCGTGGCCTGACGAGAAATCTTACGACCACCGAACGCTCTTAATTCCCTGTTATTTTTGGGGAATACTAGAACATTAGTGTCGCCATCAGATTCTTCATCCGGCGTTCGCCGGATTCGGAATGACTGTTGTCGTCAGAACCAACCATGGTAGTCGTCCTGAGTAGTCCCGGCCGTCTTTTGGGTCGGGACGTATCGAGGAGCGACGGTCCGTCACCCCTCGATACGGTCACCTGAACAGCGGTGACCTACTCAGGATGACTCGCAATTTGGTCTTTTGGGAAACGCTTTGTAGAACGTAACGCAATCGTCTCAATTGCAAAAGCGTTTCCGACCGTTAGTGCAACAAATGTTGTTGTGAAAGCTTCATGAAACCCTCACCGTCTGGCCGAAGCGATGAATAGAGCTTAGAATTTCAGTCCCGAATGTTCTAAGTCCTTGCTATCTCTAACGGAAATTGTTATATTCAAGGTGGTCAGTGGTAAAGAATGAGAGTGTTGCGCGGTCGTTGCTGGCAAATTCAAACGCCCCTTGGTCAATTTTCGGCCGACAGGCGAATTTGCATGACACACCACGCGGGGGCAACGTAAATGTGCACGCAAGGAGAATCTATGTCAGAAAAATCAAATGAGGAATACCACAAACGAATCCTCATCGTGGACGATGAGGAAATGGTATTGACCAGTTTAAGCTCTTTTCTGGCTCTGGAAACCGAATATGAAGTGAAGACTTTTACCACAGCCAAAGAGGCCCTCGATTACATCAGCAAGAACCCGGTCGATCTGGTGATTTCCGATTACTTGATGTCAGAAATGGATGGCATCAGCTTCCTTGCCCGCGTCAAGGAGATTAACCCCAATGCTCCCAGGATTCTGTTGACCGGGTATGCGGACAAAGAGAATGCCATCAAAGCCATCAACGATGTGGGGCTGTACCAATATATCGAGAAACCGTGGGACAACGATGACCTCAAGATCATCATCCGCAACGGACTGGAAAAACAGCGACTGCTCCACGAACTGCAAAACAAAATTGATGAGATCCAAAAAGCTTACGGCGACTTGCATAAATTGCATCGAGATATTTTGAAAGCGTTTGCGTAAGCCAAAAGAACTTCCGGATTCCGCTTGGCACGCCACAAAGGCCCAATAAATGGACGCGACGAGTAACATTACACATGCCCAGCTCCTCACCTTGCATGAGGTGAGCAGCAAGATCAATTCGGAGCTCAATCTCCGCAAGCTCCTCGACGAAATCATGGACCTGGCCATTGAATTGCTGCACGCTGAGAAGGGGTTGATTCTCTTCAAAGATGAAGCTACCGAGGAATTGACGGTGCAAACAGCTCGCTCCATGGACAAGCGCTCCATCCAGGAAGTGGTGGCGTTGAGCCGCTCGATCATTAGAAAAGTGGAGAAAGAAGGCAAAGCCGTGCTGTTGCAAAATGTTCCTAATAGCCAGGGCGCCGCGGCCAGCAAGAGCATGCTTCGCTTCAACCTGATGTCGGTGATTTGTGTTCCTTTACAGTCGAAAAGCCAACTCATCGGCACTATTTACCTGGACACGACCAATCCCAAAAGATTCTTCAAGCAGGAAGATCTTTTTTTTCTCGAGGCTTTTGCCAATCTGGCGTGCATCGCCATAGAGAACGCCAAAAGCTACCAGAAAATCGAGGAACTGAATGCGAGCCTGGAAACCCAGGTGGAGAACCGCACCCGCGAGCTGCGCGCCAAGAACGTGGCACTCGAAAAAACCAACAAGGAACTCAAGGACGCACAACTGCAGTTGATCCGGTCGGAGAAAATGGCATCTCTGGGCCAGCTCGTTGCCGGCGTTGCCCATGAGATCAATACGCCGTTAGGCTCTATAACCAGCAATACCCATACTTTCTTGAAAGGACTGGACAAGCTGCGTTTGGGGCTAAGAGGCGTCAAGTGCCCCGCTGAAATCAAAGAGAGCGTAAAGTTGCTGCAAGAACTCTCCAAAGTCACCAGGACTGCCAGCGAGCGCATTACCCGGATCGTGCGGACCCTGAGAAACTTTGCCCGCCTGGACGAGGAGGAGTACAAGATTGTAGATATTCACGAAGGCATCGACAGCACGCTCTCTTTGCTCGGCCACCTGTGCCACAGCCGAGTGGAGATCGTCAAAGATTACGGGAGCCTGCCACTGTTGCGCTGCTACGCCAGTCAGCTCAACCAGGTGTTCATGAATCTGCTGGTCAATGCCATTCAGGCCATCGACGGCAAGGGTCAGGTGAAAATTCGCACCTTTCACGATGAGGAGAATATTTATGTCGAGATCAGCGACACCGGACAAGGCATCCCGCCGAAAAATCTACACAAAATCTTCGACCCGGGGTTTACCACCAAAGGCGTGGGCGTCGGCACCGGCCTGGGCCTCTCAATTACCTACAAAATCGTCGAAGCGCACCAGGGGCGAATCGATGTGCGAAGTGAGGTGGGCAAAGGCACGACCTTTACAGTGTGTTTGCCGTTTCGAAAATAGGGATGATCACAGAGTGGAACACGGCGCCGCAACCAAATTCGTCTAAGTTTTGGTGACGTCGGCGTCATTCGCTGGAAATACTTCTTGGTTGACCTTGAGCACTGAAAAAAATCTTCCTCAAAAAGTACAGAGATTGATAAGACAAAATCATTTAAAGCATTATTTTGTCTACTTAGGAAACGCTCTGTTGTACGTAACGCAATCGTCTCGACTGCGTAGCCCATTCTCCCTTTGAAGGGAGACAGATTTTCGCTCGTCCAGTGCGATAATCAGACGGATGTCTTGCCCTCGGCTGTTGCAAAAAGTTCTAACCGCTTTGTCATTTCGAGGCAGGCCATGGCATGACGAGAAATCTTGAAGACCCCTAAACGTGTTTAATCCTTTGTTATTTGTTTGGAGAAGAAGAACGTTAGTAGCGCCATCAGATTCCTCATCCGGCGTTCGCGGGATTCGGAATGCCGGCTGTCGTCAGAACCAACCATGGTAGTCGTCCTGAGTAGTCCCGACCGCTTTTTGGTCGGGACATATCGAAGGGCTACGCCCGTCACCCCTCGATACGGTCACCTGAACAGCGGTGACCTACTCGGGATGACTCGCACAGTGCTTTCAGGAACCGCCTGGTTGTCGCCGTCTTTTATCACAGCCTCCAATGTCATTCAGTAGGAATCTCGTTAACTGGCGGCACAGTGCACACCTGTAACAAGATGCCTCCTGCATGACAGGGCTTGCCTTTGGCGTTTCCGACATTTAAAGCAATCCGGTTGCACCGGATTGTGGGGGCTTTTAGGGTTCCAGCTTTTCCCAATAGGCGTCAACCTAAGCCCAAGCTCTGGTCCACAAACTGGAGTTTGTGGACACACTTGCTCGAGAAGTTCCGCTTCGAGGAGTCCGGGATGCCTATCGAAGCGAAGCTTCTCGACCAATTGCGTTCTAGAATAAAATTTTGGAACGAACTGAACTTTCACAATGTTGGCGGTTTGTAGTACGAATGACGCGGACTGAGCAGATTCACGCGGACGCTTTCGTTTGACACACTCGCATTTCTCCACACTTCAAAATCGTGGTTCATGGCGAGTTTTGCGGTCCAGATTCTGCGGTTCGTTTGCCGGTTACCCTGCCGCGCAGCGTTGTACCTCGTCCTACCCCTCCTGCCTCTTATCGAACGCCTCTTTGGTCATTATTCTTATGGGTTCCAGCTTCTTCCCTTTGAGTTTCGCGTTGAGGCTTTGCAATTTTTTCGCAACAATGGACTTAAAGGAGGCTTGAGATTTTTCGATCTCACGATCCAGAATTGCCATCCTTTGAAGTTGCGATTGGGTCGGTCGTCCGCCGTAGTTGCTGACCGCGCCGTACAAATCCACGACTTTTTCCCGCAACTGCTCCTCCCCGGTGAGCCAGCCGCCTTTCTTGGTCGCTACCAGGGTTTTGTGCAGTTTGTCGAGTTGGTCCGAAAACGCAGTCAAGCTCCTGGCCAGCTTGTCCTTTTTCTTCAGTTGGCCCTTGCGCGCATCCGCCTGCTCCATGGCGTCGGTGATCGCTTCAGCCGTAAAGGCCAGCGCCTCTTGCATGCGGTAGAGTTTCAGGACCGTTTGCTGCTGCAGCTTGCGATCCTCGGATGAATGGGGTGAAGTCGGGTCTGCAACCACTTTGATCTCCCCGTTGTAGGAATTCTTGCCCTTGAGCAACTTGAACGTGTAAGTGCCTTCGGGTACCATGGGGCCAAACAATCCCCGCGGCGCTAAAGTCGGGGCTGGCGGCACTTTCGGTGGCTTCAGGCGCATGAACCACCGCACCCGATTGATGCCACGCCGTTTCCCGCCCGGCAGGGTCTTGATTAACTTACCGTCCGGATCGTAAACTTCAATTTTCAAATCTCCAAACACATGCCGTTTCTTGAGGTAATAGGTGATGGTGGCTACCTCCGCCGGATTCCGGCCCACAAAGTCGCCATTGCCGGGGAATTGCTGTTTACCCACCGGGATTTTCACCGGAATGGGACGCAGATCAAACACGTGCACGTCTGAGGCCAGAACTTCCTGGGTGATTTGCCGCAGCGGTGTGATGTCATCGATGATGAAGATGCCGCGACCGTGGGTGGCCAGGATCACATCGGACTCCCGCGGGTGAATGGCAATCTCCCGCACCGACACTTTCGGCAATTTTCCGGTAAACCGGGCCCATTGCGCACCCCCGTCCAGGGAGACGTACAGTCCAAACTCCGTGCCCAAGAACAACAGGTTAGAGTTCACCAGGTCTTCACGAATCACGTGGGCATAGCCTTTGATGTCTCCGGTGGCAATAGCCTGCCAGGTTTTGCCCAAGTCGATGGTTTTGTAGACGTACACTTTCTTGTCCCCGGTGCGATGGCCGTCGAAGGTCGCGTAGGCCGTGGCACGGTCGTAGTGGCTGGCTTCAATGGTGCTGCACCAGGTGTTCCCGGGCAGTCCCGCAATATTGCCCACCACGTTGCGCCACGATTTGCCGCCATCGGTGGTCACTTGCACATTGCCGTCGTCGGTGCCCACCCAAATGACCTGCTCGTCTAACGGCGACTCGCTGATCGTGAAGATGGTGCAGTGATTTTCGGCTGTGGAGTTGTCGATGGACAGGCCGCCGGACTCTTCCTGCCGCTGCTTTTTGGGATCGTTGGTAGTGAGGTCGTCCGAAATGCGCTGCCACGATTCCCCTTTGTCCACGGTGCGAAACAGAAACTGTGCGCCGATGTACATTCGTTTCGGATTGTTCGGACTGATAGCCATGGGCGTGTTCCAGTTGAAGCGATATTTTGGCTCCCCCTCGTTGGGAAAAGGTTTAATTTCTTTGGTTTCTCCAGTGGATTTGTGGTAGCGCAAAATGTTGCCGCCCTGGTATTCACAGTAAATAATGTCCTGATCGTCCGGGTCCGGAAAGGTGTGGAAGCCATCGCCGCCGCCCACGTTGAGCCAGTCTGCGTTCTCGATGCCGTTGGGGCTTTGCGACGGCCCGACCCAGGAACCGTTGTCCTGCAAGCCCCCGTAAACATGGTAGGGCTCGGCCATGTCGTAGCTGACGTGATAAAATTGCGACACCGGCAGATTGTTCAAGAAACGCCAGGTATTGCCTTTGTCGTAGGAAACGTAAATGCCGCCATCGGTGCCCAACAGCAGATGGAACGTGTTGTTGGGGTCGATCCACAGCGCGTGGTTATCAGAATGCACAGCACCCCCGAAACCACCGCTAAACGGCGAGGTAAACGATTGCCCGCCATCGCTGCTGATGCCTAAAGAGAGTCCGGGTTTGTACAGCCGCTTGTAGTCTTTGGGGTCCACCACGACCTGGGCAAAATAAAACGGGCGTACAGCCACGTTGAAAGATGAATCCAATTTTTTCCAACTTTCGCCCAAATCGGCCGATCGATACAGAGCGTTTTTCTTGGCCTCGACCACCGCGTAGACGATGCTCGGTCGCGAAGGCGCCACGGCGATGCCGATTCTGCCCAGCTCTCCCCTGGGGAGACCCCTGCTCAGTTTCTCCCACGTTTTACCACCGTCGGTGCTTTTGTAGAGGCCGCTGCCTGGCCCTCCAGAGGTGAAAAAATAAGGAAGGCGTCGCACTTGCCACATGGCGGCGTAGAGAATGTTCGGTTCCTGGGGGTCCATCGCAAGATCGGCGCAGCCGGTGTTTCCATCCACAAAGAGAATCCTCTCCCACTTCTTGCCACCGTCTGTGGTTTTGTAAACGCCCCGCTCTTCGTTGGCATTCCAGAGATGTCCCAGGGCCGCCACGTAGACGATTTCAGAATTGCGCGGGTGCACCAGGATGCGGCTGATGTGTTCGGAATCCTCCAATCCCATGTGTTTCCAGTTCTCGCCGCCGTCTGTGGTTTTGAAAATGCCCGTGCCCACCGAAACGCTGTTGCGCACCCAGCTTTCACCTGTGCCTACCCAAACCGTGTCCGGATGCGACTGATCGATGGCTATCGCCCCGATGGACTGCGTGTATTTGTCGAAAACGGGCTTAAAAGTGGTTCCCCCGGTGGTGGATTTCCAGACCCCACCGCCGGCAGAACCCACGTAGATGATGCGGGAATCGCGATTGACGGCCGTCAGCGCAGCGATGCGCCCGCCCATGACCGCCGGCCCAATAGCCCGCGCTTCAATCGCTCCAAACGTGTTAGAATCGATCTTGATCTGATCGTTGGGAGTGTTTCCAGCAAACAAAACACCGCAGCTCATCAAGCCGTAAAGCATACTTTGGAGAATAAACTTTTTCATGGTAAGTTTCCTCATTGGGTGTTGCGTATTGTCACAAGTTTTCGCTCGGATATGGCATTAACGATGTCCACCCTGCCTGGTATGAACCCGTGTTCCGGGCGACCATGCTAACGACGGGATTCTCTTCCTGGCTTTTTCCCTCCTTCGTTTTGACCGCCGAACCGCCACCCTGGAGTGCTGAAGCCTTGCTTCAGCCTTGCAAAAGTTCCAAAGCGCAAGCAGGGCTTGCGCACTCCAAAGCCGACTCTGCTTACCAGGCATTGGTTGTTTTAGCTTCTAAAAAAGAATGCAAGCTGTTTTCAAGAAACTGTTGGTGTCCCGGCTTCCTCCAACGAATATTCTTACTTCTGCGTCGATTCCTCTTTTTTTGCAACCTCCGGCATTTTGAACAGAGAATCATCCACGTCCACATTCAACGCGATCTCTTTGACAGTGATTTGATTCACCGTCTGATCTCCGATTTTCGACTCTATTGAATGCGGCAGCATCAGGCCGTCAACATCTTTGTAATCCCCAAAATAGGTCGCCACCTCAATTTCAGCCCCCTGACGCTTGGTCTTGGTGATTTGTTTCAGCTCGATGAAATATTCGCTGTCCAGGTACACATATTCCACATCGCCATTCTTGAGCGTTAGTTTCAGTTTGTAGACGTCGGTGCCTTCCATGTCCTCCTTGCCCAGCAGCTCCACCTTGTAGCCTTTTTCTTTGTAATCGACCAAATGCCCATCGATGTCGGCTTGCTTGATAAACTCTTTAGCCTGCTCCTCGGGCATTTTTTGCGGATCCGGATTGCCCATAAAAGGAAAAATCCACCAGGCGGTTTGGCCGTCGTAAGCTTGCACCATGGTCTGTCCCTGCATGATTGCTTCGATGCGCATTTTGTTTGGCCGTTCTGTAATGACAGTGGTTGGCATTTCCATGCCTTGCACCATGACCGTGCCAGTGAATTTCATGGTTTTGACGGCTTTAATCTTGTCATAGCCCCCGCGAGCTTCTATATTCCTTTGCACCAGTTCATCGACGGTCTGCGCGCTAAGTTGTAAACAGAAAAGCAGGCTCAAGGCAAAACTCAAACACAGAGAATTCTTTCGCATCAGATTTCCTCCTCGGTCAAGAATTGAGAAAAGTTAGTTTGAAGTGAATTAAGGTAGTTTTAACAACGAAAAGAATAACACTTATGTTACAAAAAAGCAAGTAGATTTTTGTGGCAAGGCGTCGTCGTTGCCTGGATCTGTCAGGCCATTTCACCTAAAAATAATCCTGAAATGATTTGACTTTTTTTCTCGAAAGCTTTATATTTGCGCAGTCGATTTCACAGAAACAGGAATTTATAACCAATCTAAACTGTTGATTGGAGGAAATAAACGATGTCCGAAGAAAAACCCGATGCTATGAAAAACAAGACTGGCGCTGAGGCGACTCCCCCAGAAGCCGAAAGTTCAAGAAAAGACAAGATCGAAGCCAAAGCGGCCAAGGGCGAGGCTAAATCAGACAGCATGGACAAGGCCAAGAAGCTCTCTCCCAAGAAGCCGGTTAAGGCTGAAGAAGAAGGCTCCATCTGGATGTCCCGCCGCAACTTCTTCAGTCGGGCAGGCTGGGCTGCTTTTTTCTCATTTGTGGGCACCATGCTCATCGGTTCGTTGCGCTTTATGTTCCCGCGCGTCCTTTTCGAGCCTTCGCCGGTCTTCAAAGCAGGCTACCCGGATGACTATCCGGTGGGCACGGTGAGCACCAAGTGGATCAAAGACCAGCGCGTTTGGATCGTTCACAACGAGGAGGGCATCTATGCCATCTTCGCCCAGTGTACTCATTTAGGCTGCACCCCCAGATGGTTAGATGCTGAAAACAAGTTCAAATGTCCCTGCCACGGCAGCGGCTTTACCCGTGCCGGAATCAATTTTGAGGGGCCGGCTCCGCGGCCGCTGGAGAGAATCCAGGTGACTCTGGCTGAAGACGGCGAGCTTTTGCTCAACAAGAGCATTCGATTCCGGGAAGAAAAGGGCGAATGGGGCCGACCAGGGTCCATTTTGCACGTTTAAACAACGATCCTATCTCATTTAGAAAATCCCACGCCGCTTGAAGCGTGGGATTTTTTGTTTGTACCCACGCCACACGATGCTTTAGTCACCTGCCTCAAGTCTGTTGAATATTTGCGCAGTTTTTTGTGTCGGTGCGTTTCATTGGGAAATAATTATGAAAATTTGCTTGTTACAAAGAGCGGATGGATTCAAAAACTACCCTTTCTTAAACCAGGGCCCTGAGTGGCTAAAGCGAGGTGATTTCTCTTTCCCGCCTTTCTACAATTTGGTATATATAATTGGTATGTAATTTTAGGATCATTATTGGCTGAAGCGAATTGTCATATACCGAATTGCCCGTCCTCAAAAATGAAAAAATGAAGCAAGTCTACTGGCTTGCTTCTAAAGCTGCGAAAGTCGACTTCCCGGTGTTGATCGTTGGAGAAACCGGCGTTGGAAAAGACGTCCTGGCCAGTATCATCCACGAAAACTCGAGCAGACACCAGGAAGGCCAACTGGTCTCTTTAAACTGCTCCGCTATCCAGGACAATCTGATCGAAAGTGAGTTGTTCGGCTACTTGAAGGGCGCCTTCACCGGTGCCAGCCACAATAAAATTGGATTGCTCAAAATAGCAGACGGCGGCACCCTCTTTCTCGATGAGCTGGGAGAAATGAGTCTCGATATGCAGAAGAAACTTCTGCGGGTGCTTGAATCCAAAGAGTATTTCCCCATTGGTTCCGTATGCCCGGAAAAAAGCGACTTCAGGCTCATCTGTGCCACCAATGTCGACCTGAGAAGCATGGTCGACCAGGGCACCTTCCGACGTGATTTGTATCACCGGATCAATGTGATCAATATAAGAATCCCACCGCTAAAAGAAAGGATCGATGAGATTGCCGATTTTGTGGACTATTTTCTTAAGGAATTGCGCCTGGACTACTACAAAGTTTCCACCCAGGTTTTGGACATGTTTTTGGGATATGATTGGCCGGGCAACATCCGCGAGATCCGAAACGTGCTGGAATCGGCCGTTGCTTTGATTGACGACGGCGAAAACGTCATCAAGGCCGAGCATCTGCCCATGGACAGATTTGGCAACAATGGCAATACGCCATGCTACCAGCAAAACATGCCCCTGAAAGACCGTGAGCGATGTTTCCGGGAAGCTTTGATCAGACATGCTCTGGAAATCTACCAGGGAGACTACAAGAAGGTCATGGAACTGCACGGCATTTCAAAAGATATGATCTACCGGGCCATCGGTAACCACTCTCCAAAGCCGAGAATCTGAGGGCATGGCGCCCGCACAGCCCAAACTTCTACCCATTCTAACAACCGCACAAACAGGAACCGGCGCAGCGGAACAGCGCAGCACCGCGTTGGCTTGCTAAGTGCCTCATTTCCTAAGTACGATGACGTATTATGTCATTTTCATTTCTTAACAATTCTTATTTTAGACAGGATAAACAAGATTTAAG
Organism: bacterium; assembly: GCA_046757525.1. Classification (GTDB taxonomy): domain Bacteria; phylum Zhuqueibacterota; class Zhuqueibacteria; order Oceanimicrobiales; family Oceanimicrobiaceae; genus JBHHYI01. The sequence goes on from JBHHYI010000110.1 coordinate 10,808, forward strand.
ACATCCTGTTTATCAGTGCATTCAAGGGATAGGTGTCATTTCGAATCCCGACGTTTGTTGTCGGGGTGAGAAATCTGAGAACGCACAGTTGTTTGTACTTAAGGCGTTGTTTTTAAAGGCTAAGTCCTGCCCCCGTCAGATTCCTCACCCGGCAGCCGCCGGCTTGGGTTGACAGGGACTTCCCTAATCTGCGGATTATTCAGGTTATGTCATCGCAATTGTGAAATGATGTACTAAGGGCGGAAACCAGCAGACTCCAACAGGTGTGTGCCGGCAGCCCGCTTTTCGCAAAATTGCGACGCTGCCAGGACGCCCGTTCGCAAATTTGCGAATAGAACGGCTGAATAGCGCGCTGTGCAAGGCTGATTTCGGATTGGCATGGATGTTGCCATTAACCACGACAGTTATCGTTTGAGAAAATCCAGAAGAAGTGAACAAGCTCGAAAAAAGTGGCCACTTTGGGAGACGTGTTGTTCAGAAAAGGATGGTGCTTTCCAGAAGCCAGGGCGTCGTCCTACACGGAGTGTACTCAGGCGAGTTCGATTCTGTTTTGAGTTGGGCAAAAAAGAATTGAATACGTTGTAACTTTAAGAAAAACCCAACACAAAAATGCGAGGTAGTAAAATGAGAAGTGCAGACCTAACCAACCGGATCAAAGTGCAAACCACTGTCAGACCCAATGAGCTCACCCACAACGAGATTTGCGAAATCACCCGCAGCATAGCCCTGTTTTACAAAAATGGCGAATTTATTTGCCAGAATTTCTTCACGCCACCCATTCTTGGCGAAATCAATTTGGTGGAAGGGCTTGAAACCAATGCGGAGGTTTATTTTAGAGAAATCAATCTCATTGGGCCGAATCTTTTCCACATTCGTTTAGTCGGCACAGAAAACAACGTACGCGCCATGTGCGAAGACCCGGCTTTTTACAAGCACCTGGGCGGAATCAGCACCACCTATGCTTTACGCAGCAACAGTGCCACTCAGACTGAGACTACCGCCCGCACAAGAAAATACCTGGAGACCACCGTTGGCAAAGAACGCTGGGATGCCATCATTTCTCTGGACAAAAAGAACTACTCGTTGGTGAATTACGTGCTCTTGAAAGGCAAGACCATCCGCATTGAGCAGATCGTCGTTTTAGGCGACCGGCTGCTGGGCCTGACCGACAAACAGGAAGTCGTGCTGGGGCAACTGACTCCCGACGTTCTGGAGCGGGCCAACGTGGTCCTGGAAGTCGATCTGATGACTACTATCAACAAACTGGGCAAAGTCGACTCACTGGTGCCGATTCCCAACTCAGAGGATTCCTTCCTGGTCACGGTCCGCAATGACGTTTACCAGGTCAACATTTGGGGCGATCTGATCCACTTCAACATGTTGGATGAAACCGTCAAACGCATTAACTCCATACATTTCAACAATACTCGCACCATTATGGCGACCAGCGATGGAATTTTTGAGTTGGATGTCGTGGAAATGCCCAACATGGTCAAGTCCACCAGTCTGCCACGCCAGATCATCAACCCCCATCTCAGGGACAATTTTAAAGTGGCGCTGTACGTGGAAGACCCCAACATTCTGGGCATTGACCCGGCTGTGGGTATTTTTGCCAAAACAGAAGATGAAAAAGTCATGTTCTTCTAAAATCTGCTCCAGCCAAAGGGAAGCCTTTCCGTCTGCGAAGGAAAGGCTTCCCACTATTCCTGGACGGCTAAGAAGCGATTGGTGCAAAAATCAGGTCCAGTTTTAGTTGGCTAAAAAACCAAGGGAGGGATGCTATTGTTTACAAAATCCCACCGTCAGAAACGGTGGGATTTTTTTTGTCCCAAATGAACCCATCTGAACCAGGAAGCATGCCTTCGTTGGCACCCCCCTGTTGTTTTTCCCAGTCCCGCACGCTCCTCTATTTCAGCAAAACCATGCGCTTGACCTGGTTGAAATCTCTAACTTCTAACCGATAAAAATACAAACCTGCGGCCACGGGTTGGCCGCGAAAATCGCGACCGTCCCAGGACACCTGGTAGCGACCGGCTGCTTGCTGCTTTTGAAGCAATGTCGTCACTTCCTGTCCCGCAATATTGAAGATGCGCAAGGTCACCAATCCCGCTTTCGGAACGGCATATTTGATCACCGTGGTAGGATTAAAGGGATTGGGGTAGTTTTGTTCCAGACCATAATCGAAAGGAAGCGGTGAAAGGGAACCGTGCTTCGCCAAGGCGCCTTTGGTAAAATCCGATCCCTGATTCAAATAATGCACGTGAGTGAGAACCGGAATGAGACTGGGGTAGCCCTGAGATCCGCCAACTCAACCGGCAGGGCTAAAGCCGGATGATCATCGGGTTGAATGGTTAACGTCGGAATTAAAGTTGACTCCCCGGAAGAACTGAGCGAGGCAGCGTTGGCTGAATGAATCTTAAACTCCAAAATCAGGCTGTCGGCGTCCAGCGGCAGGGTGCCACTCTGGCTGTTGAGATAGGGCGCTAAATTATCCAGGTACTGCCTTCGTTTGAGGAGTATTTGTACTTCAGGGAATTATTGCTGGAGATGTACATCACCAGAATTCTCATTTTAAAAAAACCGCCAACCCCGGAGCGTTTGATGGAGATGACCGGCTGGGGTAAGGTGCCCGCCGGCGGCGAGGCCGCTGTGGTCACAGTCACGGCAGCGTCCCAGGCAGAAGGCGTTCTTTTGCGGAAAACAATGTCGTAGGTTCCGTCGCCCAAATCCCGCTGCCAGACCGCGTAGAGGTTGCCATCGGTTTGATTGATGGTCACAGAAGGAAAGGCATTACCTTTGTCGGGGCCTTCGCTCACAAGCTCCTCAACCGACCAGGTCGCCCCCTCGTCGCTGCTTTTGCTGTACCAGATTTCGCCGTTGTCTTCATAGACCA
>JBHHYI010000111.1:0-13441 GCA_046757525.1 bacterium
CAAATTCACCTGACTTCAACTGGTATAAATAAATGCCACTGGCGACTTGCTTGCCCGAGTTATCTCTTCCATCCCATGTAACTTGGTAATTACCTGCCGGTTGTTGCTGATTAACTAAGGTGAGAATCTTCTGGCCAAGTGTGTTGTAAATTTCGAGCTTGACGTGGCCTGATTTTGGTAATTGATAACGAATTGTGGTTTCGGGATTGAAGGGGTTTGGGTAGTTTCGCAATAAAACAAATTGCGATGGGATATCGATTTGTGGAGTTTCATCAACACTAACCACGATCGGCTTAGGCATTATCGCAACATCATCGATATACCAGCCGGAACTAACTTCTCCCCAGTGTCCTTTTGGATGTGATTTTAAATAAAAGCCTATTTGTACTATCTTGTCAGCATAAGGAGTTAAAGCAATGGGAGGGGGAGAAGTCCATGCATTGCCACCGGTTCCTTTAGCTGTATCTTCGCCAATTGTTTTCCATTCTCCATTTTCTACTTTAATTTGCACATATCCTGTATCCCCAGCTGCGAGGTTAAACCAATGCCAATATCGCAACGTTGGGTTTTTATCAGCAGTTGGAACAATAAAGGGAGGACTTGTTAATCTGGTATCCACTGGTTCACAATAGTTTCCCCGCACAACAGTTCCAGCACAATTTGGTTCGGAAAAGCATGAGTTAGGCCCGATAGTCGGGGTTCCGACTTCCCAGGTACCTTTGTCCACAAACCAGCTACCTAACCCTGATTCCCAAGTTGTAAGACTATTAATTTCCAAAGGACCTGTTATAACAGCAATATTATCGATGTACCAGCCAGTGCTCACCTCACCCCAATGGCCAACTGGACATGATTTAAAATAAAGGGCTATTTGTATACTTAAACCGCCATAACTGGTTAGGTCAATGGAAGGATAAGTCCATGCCCCACAGCCGGAACCAGTATAAGGGATTGAAATCGTTTGCCATTCACCATTGTCAATCTTGATTTGTACGAATCCTGTATCACCTCCCGCTAAACTAAACCAATGCCAGAACCTCAGGCGAGGATTTTCACCTGCACTTGGGACAATGAATGGAGGGCTTATCAATCTGCTTGCCACTGGTTCACAATAGTTACCACGCAGAACAGTACCCGCGCTAATTTCTCCGTCAAAAGCACTGCCTGGACCGGTCGTTGGTATTCCTACCTCCCAGGTGCCTTTATCAACATACCAGTCGCCTATTCCTGACTCCCAATTCTCAAACTCATTAAACACAATAGGACCTGTCATTACACAAACCTCATCGATGTACCAGCCGGTGCTCACTTCTCCCCAGTGTCCGATTGGACGTGATTTGAAATAGAAGGCTATTTGTACTGTTAAGCCTGCAAAAGGTGTTAAATCAATAAATGGATAAGTCCATGCACTACAGCCAGAACCTGTATAAGGAATTGAAATAGTTTCCCATTCACCATTCTCAACTTTGATTTGTACGAATCCGGTATCGCCTCCCGCTAAACTAAACCAATGCCAGAACCTCAGGCGAGGATTTTCAGCTGCACTTGGGACTACGAATGAAGAGTGTCTGAGCAGTCTAGCGTCAACGGGCTCAGAATAGTTTCCTAAACCTGTCGCAGCACAATTGGGCGGTGAGAAACAAGAATCAGGTCCAGCAGTAGGGACACCAACCTCCCACGTGCCGCCCTGAACGCTCCAATGATCAGGCCAGTTCGGGTCTTCCCAATTTTGGGACCATAGGGTATCAGCAGTTTGTGACAAACAAGAGTCATGTAAGGCTAATAGCAGGAAAATGAAAAACGCTATTCTGGAAATTTGCAACTTTGTCAACCTTTCGTCTATAGTATCATTACAAATGGTATCCATTTTGAACTCCTTTCTTTATAAATCTCTGCTGAAATTAGTCTACATTTGAAAATCACTGCTAGAGTGGGTTTTATTTGTGTTATGGTTACATTTGGAAACCCTACCCAACCATGTAACGAAAACGCGCCGCTCTAAGTGGTTTCGTCACCATCGGTATCGTCAATATTGGTCAAGCCCAGTGTGTAACGTGTATTCGATGAGTAGATAGTTCGCTAGCAACAAGACTACCTTCATTGATTTAAACTAATCTGCCCTGCAACCTCTTGAATTATTACAGAGCAAATAAGTAATCAACCGGAGGAAATTATGAAGTTTTCTAATCTCGCACTTTAATATAAAAATCCGCCAAAACCTGCCCCGATCAGAATGGTGTTACCAGTGATGGACTCACTAAATCCCTCAGGTTTGAAACGATCGTAGAGATAACCAACTTCAATACCAACCGCCAGGTGACCTTTACGAATGAATACGCCACCGGCAAATTTAAATCTTAAACCGCCCTGGTTATCATTACCAAAATCAAGGGATAGATAGTTAACTCCAGCCCCGACAAACGGAATCATATTCGTGCCAGAATCAAAGAAATAGCCTGCCTTTGGACCAATTCCAAAAGTCGTGGTAGAAAAATCTCCTTGCGATGCTCGGTTAAGTGATAAGTCTCCTCCGACACCTAAACCGGGAGTAATAAAATAGAATAAACTTGGCACAATCGCGATCGTGGTTACTCTATCGTCTCTAAAGCCGTCGTAGAGGTCGCCGCCTTGACTGGAGAATGAAAACAGGCCGCTAACGAGCATCGCTCCTGTATCAGTTGCCTCTCTTCCTGTTTGACAGTGAGCAAAAGTAAATCCCATTAATGAAAGTAAAACAGAAATTACGAAGATCTTGTAGTTCATTTTGGTGCCTCCTTTTGGATTGAGTTCATTAAGACGATTAGTTATCATTTAGTTACTAATTTGGTCAACAAGCACCTTGCCTTTGAAATCGTCCCATCTTCTGGTCTGGGAAAGCGATCCCGACCTTGTTTGCAACCATCCAATCAGAGAAATCCCTCGTTTTACTATTCCGGCAATACAAGCTCGGATGAAACCCCGCTTTTTTCGACTCTGTATTTCCATAGTCCGTTGTCTTCGAAAACTTCTCGACGTATCGATAAAGGACCCATCAGGTCTATATAGGTGCCGGAGTCCATCAATACCGGATCACGAAATCTATAGAATTGAGTTGCGGTAAAAACATGAGACCTGTACGGCTTCTTGAAGGGTGTCCAGGAATCAAACTTATGTTCGTCAGGAAAAGCAGTGCCTGTGGTAATTGCGAACTCTTCTATTTGTGGATTTTCTACAAAATTACCACTGTAAGGAGGAGAAGGAGGTTGAAAAACAGGGATACCATTGTAAGTAAAACAGTCGCCCTCTGCACAATTGTAATCCACAATCTCACCTACTATTATCCCGGCTAAATCAGATGGTTTGCCCGACTCAGGGTCCCATTGATATTCGAAAAAGATGACCCCGTTACCATTATCACGTCCAGTTTTTTGGCGAAAATTGGTAGGCCATGTGCGAACTGAAAAAACCTCCCGATTCACTTCTTCTCCATCATGGATTGCTGCCAATTCTATATTGTTTTTCTGAGTGCTATTTGCGGTGCCTCTAATCTGTACGGTCGTTGATTGACTGATAATCATTGTTTCTGAGCCGTTGTCAAAGACGGCTGAACCGTCGCCAGCTATTGTTCTTAATTTTAGTGTTACGGTTTCTCCAGCAGGTAGTGGTGATGGAGCCAATGTCACTCTGACGCTTTGGTCGTTGGGCTTACTTTGGTTGTAGATCGGGATGCGCTCGATCCTTTCCAACTGAACTAAGACCTTATCTTTTGAGATTTCCACACTTCGGAGAGTTGCCGAACCTCCAGCCTCTAGTATGAAAGCAACTTGACTGACTTTCGCTCCATCAGGCGTAAAGTTAATGACCTCGCTGAAATCTTCGAAGACATTTCTCACAATGAGTTCGGCTCCGTTAAGCTGTTCGACGGAATATTGTGTGAAATAGGGTAAACAAATGTTTCCGCTCTCTTGATCGTGATAAAGGGCATATACAACGCTACTGGCGGGATTGCCGTTACGCGCATTGTCCAAGAGTCCTAGACCAGCGATGCGACGAGAGAACCGACCTGGCGGATCGACGATGTCAGCCGTTCCAGAGAATGATAGGTTTACCCCCGGTTCAATGGGAATAGAAATATCTTGATTCACAATCCAAATCCCTGTACAATCGGTTCTTAACTTCAATATTTTTTTGCCGCCTTGAGAGATTATCTCTGCACGCTGGGAGTTTGGTCCGCACCCAGGATCTTCATCCGCCACAACCAACCATGGTCCTGCCCTACCTTTGATGATCTCTCCGGGTTTGTAGCTACCCGGATTTGCCTCTTCCCAGTCTTCCATCCAAATCGTTCCCGTCTCCGAAACAGAGCCTGGGCCGGTTCCGGTGTCACACGCTGCCAGAAGCACGAGTAGAAGGCATAGCAAGGATACTTGAAACAAATTGTTAAAGTGCATTGCTTTTCTTCTTTATTGAAAAAAGTCTTGATCCACGATGATGGTTAGCGTCTCATTTTTTTCCAATCTGAAAGACACTGTTTTTGTTCTTCCCGTTGAGCAAGTGCCATCCGGCTGACATTCTAAAATCTCGACTTTATCGGCCACTCCAGCTACGACGCCTATAAGGGCGCAGGAGCGCTCATCGATCAGCGCACTTATCGCGTGCCTCAGAAGCATCTTCGCACTAATTGCTCGGTTTAGCGTATTCACGATCTTAACAAAACTGTTATCGCCTGAATTGAAAGCGATGTAGCATTCTATCTCTCCCGGATCCACCACGCTTTCGGAGCTGTTATTGCATCCACTTGCAAATATGCTGAGAAGGATTAACAAAATGACAGTCTTTTTATGCATGCTGCTCGACATAACTCTCCGAATTGCTTGTGACAGCCACGTTTTCCGCAATTGGACTATATGTTGGAAATCATGGCCAGGAGACCAATGAGCACGGTAATAGCTATCGTAGTAATAACGGCTCCCACTATATTCCGTCTTTTGATTCTGATCTCCCTTGTAGCTTCGCTGATGCCGTCCGCATTTGCGGATGGGAGGAACAATAGGATGAAGAATCCCGGAATGCCGCCAGCAAGCACCCAAAGAAGTGGATTAAACCCCTTCTTGCTTGCAATCATAGCCATTGTGACTGCGACCACAATGACGAATAGTAATCGCATATAGCTCTACCTCTTTGTTATCATTTACGTTGATGACCCAAACTTTACGTCAATACGCCAGAACGTTGATGGTGAATTTTAGAGACAAAGCATTTGTACTAAATTCACCTCCACCTTCGTCTTTACTGGGCTTGCCCCACAATAAATCAAATCCCAAGCTCCAATGTTTCGAAAACTCGTAACCCCCACCAAGGACTATTCCAAAGCCGTACATGGTGTCCGAACCCTCCTCAAAAGGTGTGGCCCAAGTCGAAAACCCAATTCCTCCGCTTAGAAACGGTGACGGTGCTCCTTCGTAAAAGGAATAGGTTGCGCCTACGCCGCCAAATCCATTTGCAATCGTAACGTTATCCCCAAAGGCATTTTCTAAGCCGAACCAGGAAATCTTGCTCATCCAGTGAATCTGCCAAAGATTGTTAGGGGCATAACCAATCTTGAAATCGCTCATAAAGCTCAGCTCATTTTGGCGGTCTGAAGTAATACTGATGCCACCAGATTTGAGAGATTGATTAAAAGATGTAAAACCCGGGCCTAGCCCGATACCAAGAATGAAGCCCTTTCTCTTACCGTCCCATGCAAAGGCTGCGTTTGTAGCACCAACCATCATGACTACAAGCAATGCGGAAATTAAGAGATTACGCATCATGGTGACCTCCTCAATTATGGTTCAGATTTTTCAACCTCTGATCCAAAAACATATTCAATATGAATTTCTTCATAAATCATGCCAGACAGATGAAGGGCCATTTGCCGAGTTTAATGTGTAGAAGGATCGGGGTGAAACCCCCAACTTTTCCCTTGTCGCCAATCCCCCGGCTTGGCGGGCGTTCGACCGGCCTCATTCGGTCCCTTTCTCTCCCTCTAAGGTTGCCTTTCCGCCCGGTAACTGATGGACCACTGATCGGCCACGCGCCCGACTGACATGTACTGCAGCGGGGCTCCGTTCAATCCGTTCAGGAGCCGGAGCCTGACGGCCCCATCGTTGCAGACGGACGCAAAAAACGCGTCCGCTGCTAACTCCTAAGTCGTTAGCGAGTGATTCATCCGAGATTTTGTTTTGAAAATTGTCTTCAAATCATTAATAATATCTAAGGATTAAACGCAACCTGATTTTCTCCTCAAAGTCCTCTTTTGAGGATAGATTAGTTCTTTTGTCCAAGACTCTTATCAGTATAGCGAATCAGTACACCGGTTAAGTGCTCGCTAATCGGGCTTGCATATGTGGGTCCGCCGGGTGGGGTTTCAGTAAGATACTCACCGACAAATTCTATCTCAATAATAGCATCTGCTCCATTTTCTCGGGCTATTTTTTTGAATTCCTCTACTCCTTTCATAGGATCTGCTAGTTTATCAAATGCCCATTTTTTCTGAGTTTTTGCACTTACCCATGCACGTCCAACAACGACATGATCTCTGGAAGGTGGCTGGCCAGGTTCAAAGTACTTACTCCATTTCTCAAATCCAGGAAAATCGGCTTGCATGTAATAGAGCTTAACAGGATGGTCTGCTGGATAAGGTTCATAAATGGTTTCACCTGCACGTCGAAAGCTAGAACCAGAACCACAACTGATTAAATGCAATCCGACTATTACAATGATGCATTTGAGTTTTGTTGTAATTCGCATTTCCGGTTTCCTCCTCTTATTATTTTAAGAGTTAAGGTTAGAGTTACTCTGCTCGTTGGGTTTCGTGCCTCAACCCAACCTACGAACCGATGCCACCAAATCCGAACAGGAATCAGGCAACCCAATTTCGAGAAGACAATCAACGTTGTCTGTCAGTAGGCAATGCCAAGCGTAATCTTATTTGAGTGAAGCAAAGGTATGTTTAAGAGCAACGCCAATTCCGACGATGACCCAAATGGCTACAAGATAACTTGACCACTTAAGAACATAGTGAAATAGCAGTGCCCCCCAACAGTGATTATTACGCCCAGAAGGATATGACCCCAGGCTTCTGCATTCATTGCTATAATCCTCTGTTTCTTAGTGTCTCTACCTACCCTGATAATACCGTCTATTTGCTAACTCCATGGATATTAGAATCCTTCTCTTTATTCCCAGAATGTGCACTCAATATTTCGACAATTTCTTCGTGGTTCGCGGTTTGAGCAATACGAAGAGCGTCATCACCATCAACATTCTTGAGAATAGGGTCAGCACCGTTTTCTAACAGAACTTTTATAACGTCTCGTGTACCAAGGTCAGCGGCCACCATTAAGGCGGTGGCTCCCTTAGAGCTTTTAGCATTAATGTCAGCACCATTTTTTATGAAGTGTTTTACTACATCCACAGAGCCAGTGGCCAGCATAAGAGCCGTTCCTTCATCATGAGCCCTGGCATTAACGTCGGCACCGCTTTCTATCAAGAATTCCACTGCATTTTTGTCGCCAGAGATGGCAGCTATCATGAGTGCCGTAACTCCATCAGGATTCTTGGCATCAATGTCGGCGCCGTTCTTGATAAGATATGTCACTAACTGTTTGTGACCCCGGGCCACTGCGTACATCAGGGGAGTAAGTTGATTATCATCAGAAGAGTTCAAGTCCACCCCCTTAGCCACCAGTGCTTTTGCACGATTGATTTTGTTTTTCTGTGCCGCCTCGTAAATACTCATGGGTAAGATGGCCTTAATGATCGCTCCAACAAGAGCGCCAAGTATGAATCCAACAACTCCACCCGCAAATCCACCTGGAACAGCTCCCTTAGTTGTTATGTTTAGTACGAAGAAAATCCCACCGCCGATAAAACCAAATACAAATGGTATCTTATCCTTATCCACTGCGTTGCTCCTTCAATTTTCTTCAAAACACTACCATACATGTGTATTAATTACATTATTTTTTTGCCTAAGAAGTTTGATTCCACCCACTATTCTGGACAAACCAAATACTAGAGCGCCAAGTAATAGGGCTCCACCGCCTGGGGTGGATCGGCCTTGCGTGGCTCCCCAAACCATAAGAAATCCTCCCAAAAACCAGAGTGCTCCGTATAAGAATTGTTTAAATGCTTCTTCGTGAGCATTTTCTGTCATCTGTTCTTTTTCTTTGGGCTCGCAAACCATAGACCGTTTGGCTTCTGTGAGCCTTTGCTTTATTAGATTCTTGCCGTCTTCTGATTCCGCGCAGTTACTACATAGAGTTGTGCAGGCATCACTGTAATTGAGAAAAACTTTAGAACCACAATTTTCACACCACATACCTTCCTCTTTCTTATTTTGCTGCATGACGATTGGATCTAATTTTATAATGCCCGTCCTCACCTGTAAGCGAATAGCACATATTTCAGAGCAGGACTGAAGCTTTATCGCATCAAAAGCAACTTTTTGCTTGCCACAAAATCTCCCGCTCTCAATTGGTAGACATAGATTCCACTTGCTACCTGTTTTCCGGAGTCATTTCTACCATCCCATTGAACTTGATAATTGCCAGCAACTTTATCACTATTGACAAGTGAACGAACCCTCTTACCAAGCTGATTGTAAATTACCAGTTTAACATGGCCTGGCTTAGGTAATTGATATCGAATTACCGTTTCGGGATTAAATGGGTTGGGATAATTCTGGAGTAAAGCGTATTCATTTGGGATTTCGCTGGGGTTGTCATCAACTCCGTCTACAACTCCCCCTATTCCCACATCATCAATATACCATCCATCAAATTGCCAATGGTCATCGGAAGTTAATCTGAATCTTATCATGATCGGGGAGGCAGTAAAAGATGATAAATCCAATTGGACCAAATTCCAGGTCGAATTTGTTCCAGTAAAATTGGTTATCTCTGTCCAAGTAAAACCGAAGTCTTTTGAAATTTCAACACGACAAAAATCCTGATTAATATTTGTATCAAACTTATGCCAAAAAGTTAAGGCTGGAATGGTTGCGGAAGATAAGTCGATCGCATTAGCCAGAGTTATACTTGCATTCGCATTGGGAGGATAATTACCATTGGGGCTGTCGGTAACAGAATGGTCAGGGCTACTAAACATCGCACTGGTAGTATGCCAATTCTGACTACTCGCCAACCAATTCGATAAACCGTTCTCAAAATCATCAAAAAATGGAAATGGCGTAAGAGATGTGTTCAATTCTTTGATTTCTACATCATCGATATACCATCCATCAAATTGCCAATGGTCATCGGAAGTTAATCTGAATCTTATCATGATCGGGGAGGCAGTAAAAGATGATAAATCCAATTGGACCAAATTCCAGGTCGAATTTGTTCCAGTAAAATTGGTTATCTCTGTCCAAGTAAAACCGAAGTCTTTTGAAATTTCAACACGACAAAAATCCTGATTAATATTTGTATCAAACTTATGCCAAAAAGTTAAGACTGGAACGGCTGCGGAAGATAAGTCAATTGCATTAGCAAGAGTTATACTTGCATTCGCGTTGGGAGGAAAATCACCATCGGGACTCTCTGTAACCGAATGAGTAGGGCCGCTAAACATCACACTAGTAGTATCCCAATTTTGACTACTGGCCAACCAATTCGACAAACCGTTCTCAAAATCATCAAAAAATGGAAATGGTGTAAGAGATGTGTTCAACTCTTTAATTTCTACGTCATCGATATACCATCCATCAAATTGCCAATGGTCATCGGAAGTTAATCTGAATCTTATCATGATCGGGGAGGCAGTAAAAGATGATAAATCCAATTGGACCAAATTCCAGGTCGAATTTGTTCCAGTAAAATTGGTTATCTCTGTCCAAGTAAAACCGAAGTCTTTTGAAATTTCAACACGACAAAAATCCTGATTAATATTTGTATCAAACTTATGCCAAAAAGTTAGGACTGGAACGGTTGCAGAAGATAAGTCGATCGCATTAGCAAGAGTTATACTTGCATTCGCGTTGGGGGGATAATTACCATTGGGACTATCGGTAACAGAATGATCAGGACTGTTAAACATCGCACTAGTAGTATCCCAATCCTGACCACTTACAAGCCAATTGTCAAGACCATTTTCAAAGTCTTCACTGAAAGGAAAAGGTGTGATTGAAGTTGTATTTTCCTTATTTTCTAAGACAGCATTCACGCGATCCTGCGAAAAACTGTCACAAAAATTTGTTAAGAAAATAATTTGGAAAATACCAAGCAAAGTTGCTCCAAGAAACGAATTTCTTAATTTTAGATCTTTGGAACCTCTAATTTTGGCATTCATCTTAATCTCCTTTAAATCCTTACTCCTGAATAATTCATAAACCTTTGGGAATAATAGTTTATGATTTTTATTTCCAATGACTTAAATCAAGTCTACTTCAAAAACTGAGTTTTTACGTGAAAATTGCACGGTATTTAAATCATTGGACATGGGAATGTCATTATTACCTAAAAAATAATAAATTACCAGAAAAACTCAGTTTTGGGGGTTAGGTTAAATAAGACCTCTATGAATTATTCAGGTACTATTATTTGTGGCTATGTATCTACTTCACCATCAGTATCGTCAATATTGGTCAAGCCCAGCGTGTAACGTGTATTCGATAAGTAGATAGTTCGCTAGCAACAAGACTACCTTCATTGATTTAAACTAATCTGCCCTGCAACCTCTTGAATTATTACAGAGCAAATAAGTAATCAACCGGAGGAAATTATGAAGTTTTCTAATCTCGCACTTTAATATAAAAATCCGCCAAAACCTGCCCCGATCAGAATGGTGTTACCAGTGATGGACTCACTAAATCCCTCAGGTTTGAAACGATCGTAGAGATAACCAACTTCAATACCAACCGCCAGGTGACCTTTACGAATGAATACGCCACCGGCAAATTTAAATCTTAAACCGCCCTGGTTATCATTACCAAAATCAAGGGATAGATAGTTAACTCCAGCCCCGACAAACGGAATCATATTCGTGCCAGAATCAAAGAAATAGCCTGCCTTTGGACCAATTCCAAAAGTCGTGGTAGAAAAATCTCCTTGCGATGCTCGGTTAAGTGATAAGTCTCCACCGATACCTAAACCGGGAGCAATAAAATAGAATAAACTTGGAACAATCGCGATCGTGGTTACTCTATCATCTCTAAAGCCGTCGTAGAGGTCGCCACCTTGACTGGAGAATGAAAATAGGCCGCTAACGAGCATCGCTCCTGTATCAGTTGCCCCTCTTCCTGTTTGACAGTGAACAAAAGTAGGTCCCATTAATAGGAGTAAAACAGCAAATGCAAAGATCTTACAGTTCATTTTTCAGTCCTCCTTTTGGGTTAATATAGTGGGTCGGGATGGTTAATTCTTGAAAACCGTGACACGAAAGGTTCGGGGTTTGACAACCTCATATGTTGATGTTAGACGGTTCATAAATCATGCCAGACAGACGAAGGGTCATTTGCCGAGTTTAATGTGTAGAAGGGTCGGGGTGAAACCCTCAACTTTATGGTATTTCTTGCAACATTTACTGCCTTGGAATGTTGCAAAATTGAATCATTTGCTGTTGATTTTGCTTGATATTTCCTTTCAAGAGATATATATTATATTTAATAGCCATCCCAATCATTTCAAAAGATTATCCAAAGGACATACTTCAATGGGCCGATCAGCGAAACCAAAGATAGGTCCCTTCAGGCATTTGAACCTGATCTTTCTGTTTCTATCCCTTTTACTGGCTGCTGTCATTACTCTCTTGTTGAGTCGTTCCATGAATCCGTTTCAATTCAAGATTCTGGAAAAGCAACCATTAAGCAGTCCCCATTATCTCATATATCACGATTTTGAAAAAGATGGATTTAGTGAAGGATTGAATGCAGTGAATCAGGCCGCAAGGAGCTTTATCACCGTAACAAACTTCTCACAGGGGACAATTGATCAAACCAATTATTCGGAACACACCCGTTCAGAATGGTTATTCTTTGCAGATTATAATGAGGATGATTACGATGAAATTTTTGCATTTACACAGAATAGTGATTCGTTGTTTTTATACATTCATGATCTTCGGAGTAAAAAAACGCTATTAAAGCGACACTTTTTGTTGAACGCAAGACAGCCAAAATCCCAGAACACCTGGGATCCTGTAGTTCTAGCAGGCGGTCTGTTAGAGATTGATGGGAGGAAAGGAAAAGAATTGGTCTTCGCAGTTGCCGCGGGCCAGGCCCTATCTCCCCGCAGCGTCTACGTTTTTGATATACAAGAACGAAGAATAGTAAAGAGATTTGAAACGGATGCAAACTTTAGAGGAATAGTACTCTACGACCTAACAGGTGATGGCAAAGACGAAATCATTGTCTTCAGCCGCGCCACCGGCAATATCCATTATCCGGCACGATATAATGATGATAGATGCTGGCTGTTTGTTCTGGATCAGCATCTTTCCCCTATACTTGAACCGCTCAGTTTTGGTGAATATCCTTCCGTTATGAATTGCTCCCCGATTGAAATGGAGAATGAGAGATTCTTATTGCTTTCATATCGTTATGGTGGAGAAAAAGAACTACCTAGCTTCTTGTGTCTCATTGATGCCAACGGGAAAATTCATCCAAGGAAGAATTACGGTATGCCACGAGCTTTAACAGTACCCTTGATCGATCAAGATATGGAGCCCCCCGTAATGTATTGTGCACTGCGAACAAGCGAGCTGATCAAAATGAATGAACAATTAAAAATTATCCGTCAAAAAACCACAGAATTTCCCAGAATAACGCCAGCATATATCAAAGATTTTGACGCAGAGGGGAGCAAGGAAATATTATGCACATCCAATGATTTTATGCTAATGTTTAATCAAGAGTTGGAGCTATTGGCTGCCTTTCGTGTCCCTTCGGTCCCTTCTTTAGGGCGAGTTCACGAAATTCCTTGGTGGGATACTATCACCTTTCGGGAAACCGGTCCCGGAAAACCAATCGAGATGGCCGTTCAATTCGGAGAGCAGGTTTACCGCTTTGCGTTTGAAAAAAATGCGCTCTACCCGTTTCTGTCGGTGTTATCGATTGGCTTAGCAGGGTTTATCTTCTTATTTTTAATAGGTGGTCATAGATTCTCATCGCTTGTTTATACCTACCTGAGTTATTTTCGGTTTGCTTTATCGAAATCGCCTCAGGGGATTCTGATATTAAATCGCACGGGCCATATATACTACCTGAACAACCGTGTGCAACCGTTATTAGATCTGAAGAATCCAATATTCAAAAAGCAACATTTTACAGGAGCGCTTAAGGAAAACCCGCAACTTATTGAACTGATTCAAAAAAGTATGGCCAGCGGTAAGTCCGTTAAAGAAAAGATTTCCTTTGTTAAAGCAAACTATCAATTTGAAGGCGAGATCCGCGTAACTCCTTTTGTGTCCCCCCTCAAAC
>JBHHYI010000112.1:0-13440 GCA_046757525.1 bacterium
CTAGGGAGGCGAAAACGAAGATGGGAAAAAAGCCGGCAAGAGAATCCCGTTGTTGGTATGGCCGCCCGGAACACGTGTTCATGACAGGCACGGTGTAAATCGTTAACTCCATATTTGAGCAGAAACTTTTAACACTACGTGAATCAAGCAAAGGAGGAGAAAATGTTGCGAGTCAAAATAGCGTTTGTGGTAGTGGCATTGTTTGGCTTGATTGGTCCCGGGTCATTGTCCGCGCAGAAGGTTGTGATGAAAGCCGGGCGGTTGATCGACGGACTCAGTGGCAAGGTCAAACAGGACGTGACCATCGTTGTTCAGGGTAGCAGAATTTCAGCGATGGGAAAGAATGTGGCAATCCCAGATGCGGCCACCGTGCTGGACCTGGGTGACCAGACCGTTCTGCCCGGATTCATCGATGCGCACACGCACATTCTGTTGCAGGGGGACGTTACCGCGGCGGAATATGAAGAACAGGTCTACAAGGAGTCCATTCCCTATCGAACCATCCGGGCAGTGGCGGCCGTGCGTCAGGCGTTGTGGAACGGTTTCACCGCCATGCGCGATGTGGAAACGGAAGGGGCCCTGTATGCAGATGTGGACGTGAAAAACGCCATCAAAGCGGGTATCGTGCCCGGGCCGCACCTGTGGGTTTCCACCCGCGCGCTCAGCGTTACCGGTCGTTACGGGCCCACGGGCTATGCCTGGGAGCTGGATTTGCCCAAAGGCGTGCAGATCGTCGACGGGGCGGATGCGTGCCGCAAAGCGGTTCGTGAACAAGTAGCTCACGGCGCCGACTGGATCAAATTCTACGCCGATTCCCGCTACTTCATCGACTCGGACGGGGGTCTCTCCAGCATGCCAAATTTCACCAAAGAGGAAATCACCGCCATTGTGGAAGAAGCCCATCGTCTGGGCCACAAAGTTGCAGCCCAT
This sequence comes from bacterium, assembly GCA_046757525.1. Lineage (GTDB taxonomy): Bacteria > Zhuqueibacterota > Zhuqueibacteria > Oceanimicrobiales > Oceanimicrobiaceae > JBHHYI01. The sequence continues at coordinate 931 of JBHHYI010000112.1, forward strand.
GCCATGGGGCGCAATGGCATCAAAGCCGCGCTGGATGCGGGCGTGGAGAGCATTGAACATGGCGTGGGTTTCGACGATGCGCTGATTGCGCAAGCGAAATCGCAGGGGGTCTTCTGGTGTCCAACCATGCTGGTGTTGGAATATGTGGCGCCGGGGCGTGCCAAGGCTGGCAGCGCCATTTGGGTTAAGATGTTGCCCATGCTCTACAAAGCCGTCAACAAAGCCTATAAGGCCGGCCTGAAGATAGCATTGGGCACGGACGCCGGCGGTTTCCCGTGGAGCCTGAATCAGGCCAAAGAGTTTGAGCTTCTTGTCAGGAAGGCGGGATTCACCGCCATGGATGCCATCAGGGCCGGGACTTCTGTGGCAGCGGATTTGTTAGGGGCTTCGGACCAAATCGGTCATCTGGCACCAGGCATGCACGCCGATATGGTGGCGGTGCCAGGAGATCCTTTGCAAGATATCACCGTGTTGCAGCAGGTGACGTTCGTCATGAAAGATGGCGAAATATTTCGTTACGAGAAATGATGAGCCTGAGACCAGTTTTTGGGCGAATTTATTCACGTCAATTAAATTTTGTTAACAATACTGGCATTTATGGGAAAAAATGTTATATTTTTGTCGGGGAAATGAGAACGACTATGTAAAAAGTAACCACTCGATAACCCTAAAAGGAACAATGCCATGTCTACCCTCCTGATTGCCGACGACGAACAAACATTTTTGGACTTCATGGTGCGACTGCTGCAGAAAGATCATCACCTCTTGATTGCCAGAAACTGGAACGAAGTATTGGAAAAATTTGAGTCCAATCTGTGGCGTTTGAACGCGACGATTCTGGACGTGCACATGCCCGGCCTAAGCGTAGATCCGTTCTCCATGGTAGACAAGCTGCTAAAATCCAACCGAACCGTTCCAATGATCATAATTTCAGGACAGGACATCGTCCTGCGACACGAATTTCTGAAAATGGGTGTGTTCCAATATCACGGTAAGCCCATCGATATGATGGATTTGAAGATTACGATTCACGGTGCCTTAGAATATAACCGCATTTTGCGCAGGTTGGGGCATTTTGAAAAAAATGAAGCGGATGAGGTTAAATATTACCAGAGATTGCTCAATGTTGATTTGAACGAAACCCGCGAACGCATCGAAAGCTATGATACGAAGACGACCAAGTCGCCTCTTTTGGTTCGTGCTGAAATCGGCACCCGGCCTTACATGTTCGCAAAAGTCGTCGGCAAGGAGGTCGATGGCAGGCTTTTTTTCCATAAGATTTGCAGCGAATCCCTGAAAAATATCATCCCCTACAACCTGCAAAACGGGGACACCTTGTATTTGGAAGGCATCGAAAAACTGGGACAGGATGAGATCGTTTTTCTTGCTGGAGTGGTCAACGAACTAAAGTCCGGTACCCCTACCAATGGCAATGGGTTGCCAGGGTTCAGACTCATTGCGTCGATTTCTGCACAATCAGACAACGAATTGGCCGGCAATCCCAAGCTCATGCAGCTTGTGGAACAATTGGCTGAAGCTGAATTCCGCATCGAACCGCTGCGATTCAGAAAACACGAATTGCGCAATATCATTTCCTTGAATTTCGAAAGACAGAAGAAAGAGGTCATTTCCAGGGCAAATTCTATTTCTGAGGAGCTCTACAACCTCCTGATCAACTACGATTGGCCACTAAATTTCACCGAATTGGATATCATCATTTACAGCCTGCTTGTAACGAGCACCGACGCCATTTTGCAGCCCAAGCATCTGCACCAATTGGATTTTTCCGATATTGTCCACACCAAATATCCCACCCTGGATGATATGGTAGACGAACACATTAAGAAGGCCCTGCGTTTAACGATGGGAAACAAGTCGCGCGCTGCAAAAATGCTTGGCATCACCCCCAAGACGCTCTACTCCAAAATCAGACACTAAAAACAGCTTGCTTGTTTGCTAATTTCTGCTATTTTTTAATAGTGGAAATTGGAGCGTTCTACCCCGATTTTCTGCAGCGTTTTGCATAGGACTAAAGCGAAGTTATGTATGCAGTCTGAAGAACCCTCTCCACAAAAACCAATCCGATTGGATAAATGGCTCAAAATCAGTCGAATCTACAAGACCCGGGCCATTGCCGCGCGGGCGTGCGAAGAAGGGAGGGTTAAAGTGAATGGGAACAAAGCCAAAGCAGCGCGACTGATTAGAATTGGGGATGAAGTCACCATAAGAATCCGGGGAAGGTACCGTACCTTTGATGTGCTGGATATCGTTTTCAAGAGTATTTCAAATAAAGAAGCCAAATCGTTGTACCAGGAACACAAACCCAAAATTGCCGAGGAGTCGCAGGAACTCTACGAACTGCTGCAACATTGGGACGAAGTCGGCAGGAGAAAATACAAAGGTCGGCCTACCAAGAAAGAGAGACGTGATATGAATAAAATTCGCGGGTTCTGAGTGAAAGGGGTAACACGCCTGAAGCAGCGCACACCAGACAGGTCAATGGTGCTGTTGTTTGACAGCCTCGCAAACAAGATCTCCCACCTCTTTTGTTCCCAAACTTCCGCCTAAATCCTGGGTGCTGTTGCCGGTTCGAATCGATTCGACGACCGCTTTTTCAATGAGGGCATTGCATTCTGGATAGCCCAAATAATCCAGCATGATGCCCACGGTGAGGATGGCAGCTACGGGATTTGCTGTGTTTTTGCCAGCGTATTTGGGTGCAGAACCGTGCACCGGCTCAAACATGGAGGTGCTTTCCGGGTTGATGTTTCCGGAGGCAGCCAGGCCCAGCCCTCCCTGAAGTTGAGCGCCCAGATCCGTGACGATGTCGCCAAACATGTTGCAGGTGACGATCACTTCAAACTGCTCCGGCCGCTTCACCATCTGCATGGTCAGGGCATCGACATACAGGTGCTGTTTTTCGATATTGGGATATTCCTGACCAACCTCCTCAAAGGTGCGCAGCCAAAGGTCGTGCCCAAAGCGCAAGGCATTGCTTTTATCAGCCATGGTTACTTTTGCCAGCCCTTTGTTTTTGGCAAATTCGAAGGCGTAGCGAATGATGCGTTCCACGCCCTTTCTGGTATTGACGTCTTCCTGGGTAGCGATCTCATCCGGAGTCCCCTTCTTGAAAATGCCGCCCATGCCAACGTACAACCCCTCGGTGTTTTCTCTGAAAACCACAAAATTTATGTCCTTTTCTGTTTTGTTTTTTAAGGGACACAGTTTTTGATCCAATAGAATTATGGGGCGGTAATTGACATACAGATCCAGCTTGAATCTAAGCCCCAGCAAGATGTCGCGGGCATGGGTCATGTCCGGGATGCGCGGATCCCCCAGAGCACCCAGGTAGATGGCGTCATAATTGTTTCTGAAGTCCTCCACTTGTTCTTCCGGCATGGTGGTACCGTCTCTTAAGTAGCGTTCAGCGCCGTAGTCGAAATGTTTGACATCTAAAGGCAGGGAAAACATTTGTTGAACCGTCTCCAGCACTTTCATGGCTTCGTGAGTTACGTCCACGCCGATGCCGTCGCCAGGGATCGCGGCAATTTTGTGAGTTCGTTGCATGCTGCTCTCCTGAAATCAACAACACAAGAATAGTGAATGAATATGAATAAGTTAACCATTCTTACCGATTAAATCAAGACAGAAGTCGGTTCCTTTGGGAGAACAGCTTGGTGGCACCTGCCGTCACCTGGCCAGCAAGTCCCCGTGGCGCTATAAATAAAGCAAAGCTGCCGTGTGTTAGAACGAACGTTGTGAAAGTGCCTTTAAGACAATTTCAGGTGCAAACGAAGCAACTTTTAGTAGAGATTTTGCAGCACCACTGGGTTTACGACGTCCCTGTTCCCATTCTTGCAGGGTTCTTACGGAAACGCCAAGCATAGCAGCAAACTTTTCTTGGCTCATGTGCAATTTATTATTTCTAATAGTTTTTATGTCATCGGGCAATTCAAAGGTGAAAGTACGGCTCGCTTTCAGTTTGCCTTCTGATATATCGATAGCTTGCTTTGTACTTTCGACCAGTCGTTCAAAGAGTTTTTCATCCATTATTTTATCCTTTCGATGAGTGACTTGATAGTTTTTCGTTGCTTTGGAGTCAGGTCTGCTTGTTTCGCTTTCTTATATACAAGAAGTAAATATATTCTTTCATTAACTTGATAATAATAAATGATTCGAATGCCACCACTTTTCCCTTTACCCGGGATTGCAAATCTCAGTTTTCTTGCGCCACCCGTTCCTTTGATAAGTTTTCCTTTCGTTGGCGTCTCAATGAGTTCTAGTTGGAGTGCTCGATATTCATTTGGGCCTAAGAATTTGTCGATGTCTTCGGTGAAAATAGGGGTTTCTATAATTTCGATTACTTTCACGCTCTTCTATCTATCGGATAATACTTTTACAATATATACGGCATAGACGTATATTGCAAGAGTTTTTTCTAATTTTTTTCTTTTAGGAAACGCTCTGTTGAACGTAACGCAATCGTCTCGATTGCGCAGGCGTTTCCGACATTCAAAGCAACAAGTTTTTGTTGGGTTGTCAAACGGTAACCTTCTCAAAGAAGGTCACCGTTTGGTCCCGACCGCTTTTGGATCGGAAGGTATCGAAGGGCGACGTCGGTCACCCCTCGATACGGTCACCTGAACAGCGGTGACCTACTCGAGATGACTCGCACACTGGTTCAAGTTCAGTGGCCCAAAACCGCACCGCTGAGCCCTGCGTTGAAAAGAATTCTGCTTGAATCGGAAAAAGGATTTTATTATTTTGATCGTATGGCTGCCGATGACAAAATAAAGTTCATCTACTTTGACCTGGACGACACGCTATTTGACCACACGCGTTCTGAACAGATGGCGCTAAAGTCTCTGTTCCAATCCATGCCACAGACTTTTGCCTCCATTGACCAGGCCTCCTTTCTAAGAACTTATAAAAGAATCAACGGTGAGCTGTGGACGCAAATGGCCGAGGGCAAAATCTCTGCGCAGCAATTGAAACGTTTGCGATTTGAGCTGACTTTCAAAGCGTTCGACGTCGGTTGCACCAATGCCGACGAGATTTCGAGGCGCTATTTGGAGGTGTACTCCCAAATGGACTTTGTTTTGCCCAACACCACCGAAACCTTGCAATACTTGAACTCAAAATACGAGTTGGGCATTCTGTCTAATGGGTTTGAAGGAATTCAGGAGACCAAACTCAGGAATACGAAGTTGGGTTCTTATTTCCTGGTCAAGATTTTTTCGGGAAACGTAGGTGCCATGAAACCGGATCCGAGAATTTTTTCAGCAGCCACGCAAGCCACCAATGTGCGGCCCGCAGGAATCGTTTACGTGGGCGATTCCTATGAAAACGACATCGTCGGTGCAAAGGCTGCAGGGTGGCGCTGCGTATTTTTTAACCCGAATAAAGAAATTGTGCAGGATACTTTGGCGGACCACGAAATCACGGATCTGTTACACCTTACAGAGATATTTTGAGAGGCGTGTGGCCAGGCTACTCAACCTTCTTTACCCTCATTTTTTGATGGTGGCTCAGCAATAAAGGTTTACGGCAAGTCCTGAATCACCTCTGCCAGCGCAGCACGAATCTCTGGTTCGTCCATCCGGTGGCCGTCCATTTTCTTCTTCACCTGATCCTGGTTGTCGAATATAACCAGGCCGTGGCTGCGGAAGCCGTAGGCTTTGATCTGTGCCTTGTTTTCTGGTGCAGTCGCATCTAAGATTTCACACTGCAACGCCCCTTTAAACTCTTTTTCCAGGCCATTCACGATGGCCGTCACCTTGGCGCAGTAGGGTCAGCCGGGAATCGCATAGTAGACGATTTTAGCCTGGAGTGCTTTCTTTGGCCCCTCCTTGGCACTGTTGTCGGACGGTTCGCTTCGCTGCGCACAGGCATAAAACAAAGCCGCGAGGAGCAGCAAGTTGCACAAGCGACTTCTATTAAAAGTGGTCATGGATATCTCCTGGTAAGTGAATAGGGCTTTGGTAGATTAATGTGGCCAGTGGTATGGCATCCCCCTTGGTGCCGCTAAAGCGGACCATTGTCCCCAATGATCTGAGCTCACCGCCGGTGCTCCATTGGTCGGGACGAAGGACGTCCTGCTTTGAATGACTGACAGGTTGCCACCAGCAAGACACCTTGTGTTCCATGCTACACCAAAAAACCAATCAGCTCTCTTTTTGCGCCAATTGCGTGGCCAGGGTATATTGGGGCACGATGTCTACGGGCAAATCTTTTAATTCTTCCAATCCTGCGCTGAGAGATGCCGGTACCTGCACGTATTTGTCTAACAGCTTCTGTGTCCCCGCATAATCTCCTCTGGCTTGCAAGACGCAAATATCGTGTACCAGGTCGCGAATTCCGTTTTCAAAACGGTCGAAATTGACCGCAAACTTACTCGTGGTTTTGTCGTAAACCAACGCAGCTTTATTCAGCAAGTAGTTGAATTGCAGCGCGCTGCCTTTGCCATGAGCCTCCCCGACGCCAAATCGCACGCCACGAAACAGGCCGGCCAGATAGGTGACGGCAATTTCCTTGCGCGCGGATTCTGGCAGCAACCCCTTTTTGATCATGAAGTGCAGATTGTAGACGCCCATCACGTCCGCCTTGGCCTCTTCCACTGCCGAGTACAAATCCTTGAGTTCCCGTCGCACTTCTGTGGCGCGACCGTTGACGACGATCTTGCCGGGGCCAAGACCGTGGGAAAGTTCGTGAAACAGCACTTCGTTGGTGAAAGCAGCGGCTGAGAGAAAGGGCAACTGCTCCTTCTCGACCAGGCGTTCGGCAATGGGTTTGAGAATTTTTTTGTACTTAGCTGTGATTACGTTGCGCAACAGAACCTTCTTGCTGCCCTTTTGCTCGCGCACGGTCTCATCGTTCGGCAGGTTGAAGGCAATGGTCTGCACGCCGGCTTTGGTGTCTCCGGCGGTGTAGACCTCGTCGACGACCCGGATGGGCGATTCCGAACCGCGCTGGAGATTCTTCATCTTGTCGGGAATGGGGAGGTTGCGTTCCATGGCTGGCAGCTCCGACTTGTACCGCGCCAACTTCTGGCTTTCCGCGGGATCGGTGACGGTAACAAACGACTCAAACGAAGCCTTGTATCCGAACAGCTTGTCCTCGTAGACTTCGTACGGTCCGATGGTAATTTCGATTGGGCTGTCTAAATCCATCCAGGCCACGTCGCTGTCGTGGTAATCGTTGGACAAGAAGGCCGCGGCACGGCTTTCCAGAAAAGTCTTGAGCGAGGCGTTGCGGGTCAAGGCCGCGGCCTCTTGCATGAGTTTGGCCGACGGTTCCAGCCATTTCTTAAACACTTCTGAGTAAGGTTGAGCAATTAGGTGGCCGTCCTGGCGGCCAATCATGGTAAACAAGCTGGTCAGCGCCTTGGCCTCATCTGGATGCTCGTTCTTGTATTTTTCAAATTCTTCTTTGGTGAGATTGTCCGGGTAAAAGCCGGCGCCTTTGGGCTTTTGAATTTCACCGACAAAAGGGGCATCGTGTTCGTCCAGACGGTCCCAGGGACCGAAACAAATCTTGAAATACTCGTAAGCCTTGCGCCCTAAGTCGTCTTTTCTATTCTTTAAGGCCTTGCGGTACAGAGGATTCTGGTCCCACACCTGCCGGAGAAATATCTCATCCATGTATTTGCTGGCTTGAATGAGTTTGGCCAGTGCTTTTTGTTCATTTTTTGGCAAAAAAGAAATATCAGCGCTGATTTCCACCGGAGCGAATTTTGCCAGACGCTCCCCCACATCTGGTTTGATTTCCAGATAAACATTGTCCATTTCCTTCCCTCCACGGCTGCAGCCCACAAGCAGTGAAAGTGCAAAAAACAAAACGAGAGGCCTGGCATTCCTGAACATTTTTCCCTCCATATCAGACATTTGCAAAAAACAACCTTGCGAAGAAATCATCTCGATGTTTTGCAGTATAGCGAAAAATGGAAATAATGTCAAGACAAATAGCAGTTTTAATTGACAGTAACTATTGCACAATTATTTCAGAGAGGTGGTAAGGTGAAGCTGCCGATTTCCAAGAACGCAAGATATTTTGGATTGTCTTTGCTGCTTGTTCAATTGTTTATTTCCTGCGCAGTCAATCCGGTAACCGGGAAGAAGGAATTGAGCTTTCTCAGTTACGATGGCGAACTCAGGCTTGGCAGACAGGCCGATAGACAGATTGTCGCTTCGTTTGGTCTCTACGATGATCCGGAAGTTTCAAAATACGTGGAAGATCTGGGACAAATGATGGCCAGAATTTCCCATCGGCCATTTCTGGAATTTCATTTTCGTGTGTTGGACACCCCGGTTGTGAATGCGTTCGCTCTGCCCGGAGGCTACGTTTACATTACCCGCGGCATTTTGGCGTACATCAATTCAGAGGCGGAGTTGGCAGGGGTCATGGGACATGAGATTGGCCACGTTACGGCCAGGCACAGTGCCAAACAGTACACCCGTGGGCAACTGGCGCAAATCGGTTTTGGCGTCGGAAGCATCTTCTTGCCCCAATCAGCCTTGTTCAACAACGCTGCTCAATTTGGCGTGGGACTGCTTTTTTTGCAGTTTAGTCGCGACCAGGAGCGCCAGGCCGACTCCCTGGGCGTGGAATATTCCAGCCGAATCGGCTACGATGCCACCCAGATGTCCAAATTCTTTGGTACCCTGAAGCGATTGGAAGTACAAAGCGGGCAGGAAGTGCCCGGCTGGTTCTCAACACATCCGGATCCTGAGGACCGCGAAGTTGCAACGCTGAGAATGACTAAGAGGTGGCAAAAGGCACTACCTCCTTTCCGCTTCAAGGTGGAGCGCAATCACTACCTGGACGCCATCGATGGCATCGTCTTTGGCGATGAACCGCGCCGGGGAATTGTGGAAAATGGTTACTTTTACTACCCGGCGTCGGACTTGCAGTTTCCAGTACCTGAGGGATGGCAGGTCACCAACCGACCACAGGAGGTGCAGATCCTAAGTCCAACCCAGACCGCAGGCATTCGCTTTTCTCGTTCTCAAAGTTCAAGCGCAAGCGCGGCTGCCGCCGATTTCGGTGCCGCCAGCAACGTGCAAGTGCTCAGTTCGAACAGAACCAGAATTAACGGCTTTAACACGGAAATCAGAGAGGCCCTGGTAGCGCGACAACAGGACAACCTCCAGGTGCTTGCCTATTTCATTGAAAAGGATGGCAGAGTTTTTGTTTTCCAGGCTTTTAGTACTCGAAGAAGCTACAATAAATACCTGTCTACCTTCAAACACACCATGGACAATTTTGACCGGCTGCGGAATCAAGCCGTGAAGAGGATCAGACCTGTAACCGTTAAAGTGATGACCGTGCAAAAAAGCACCACTTTAAAGGAGTTCCTGGCGCACTATTCGAATAATAAATTGTCGCCCACGCGGATGGCGATTCTCAACGGCATGCACTTGAAGGATCGACTCCAGCCCGGGGACCGGGTCAAGGTTTTGGTGCGATGACTCCCCCGCACATCCCGACAAAGAACTGTCTGACAGGCGGAACTGGACGAAATCGCCGCTTCCGCCTGACTCCTGGCGCGGCACAGCCGCACATGAATAGAACCTGGATTGAACGGATTTACGCGGATTGGGTTCTTGCGGAAACCAAACAGTTCCGGTCGGGCTAATCCCCTCGGATCAGTTAATCGGTACAATCCGCATTGCATTTTTATTGCACTCTTGTGCAACAAATGAGACGTCATATTACCCATACCCCAATTGAGCGATGTGTGCTCAATCAATTTCGTTTTCAGAAAAAAATCACTCTGTCGGGGGCATGGTTTGCTGATCTTATGGCGCTTGCTGAAACTCCTTGATTTCCTCACATTTTTTGTTTTATTTACGGTTCGATTCATAATTTTCAAGGAGGGTAAAATGAGCCGCAACAAATCGTTAACCGCAAGATATTTTCTGTTATTTTTGTCAGCAGTGCAGTTTTTTCTTTCCTGTGCCGTCAATCCGGTCACCGGCAAGAAGGAACTGAGTCTGCTGAGTTACGAAGATGAAATCAAGTTGGGGGCTGAAGCCGACAAGGGCATCGTGGCCCAGTACGGGCTTTACAATGATGCCAAGATTGCTGAATACGTGAATCAATTGGGGCAGAAAATGGTCCGGATTTCTCACCGTCCAAATCTTGCTTTTCATTTTCGGCTCCTCGATTCACCCGTGATCAACGCTTTTGCTCTGCCGGGGGGCTACGTGTACATTACCCGCGGCATCTTAGCTTACCTGAATTCCGAAGCCGAACTGGCCGGCGTTATGGGACACGAAATCGGTCACGTCACGGCCAGACATGGTGCCAAGGCTTACACCAGGGCGCAACTCGCCCAGGTGGGTTTCGGCCTGGGCTCCGTGGTTTCGCCCCAGTTTCGCGCTCTCAGCAACGTCGCCCAGGTGGGCGTCGGTTTGCTGTTCTTGCGTTTCAGTCGAGACCAGGAGCGACAGGCCGATCAGTTGGGGGTGGAGTATTCTACGAAGATCGGTTACGACGCCACCAATCTGTCGCATTTTTTTGGCACCTTGAATCGTTTGCAAGCTCAAAGCGAACAAAGTTTGCCTGGCTGGTTCTCGACGCACCCCAATCCGGAAGAACGGGAAGCCAAGACCCTGCAAATGGCGAAAGATTGGCAACGAAAAGTGCCCACAAAGCATTTCAAGGTCAACAGAATTCATTATTTAACCACGGTCAATGGCATCGTCTTCGGGGAGGACCCGCGCCAGGGATTCGTGCAAAACGGCTATTTTTACCACCCCACGTTGAATTTTCAGTTTCCGGTTCCCAAAGGTTGGCGCGTGATCAACACGCCGCAACAGGTGCAAATTGTGAACAAGAAACAGGACGCAGGCATCTTGTTTTCCCTGGCCGAACAAAGCACTGCCAGGGGTGCGGCCGAAACATTTGTAGCAAACAGCAAGGGGCGTGTCGTCCAATCGGACCATACCAGAGTACATGGCTTAAGAACGGAAATCAGAGTTACGGACGTCGAGAACCGTCAGGGCAGCGCGCGCGTTCTTTCCTACTTCATCGAAAGGGGCAACAGCGTCTACGTTTTCCACGGCTTCACCTCTCCGGCTAAGTTCGACAAGTACCGGAGCACTTTCAAGCACACCATGAGCAACTTTGACCGGCTCAAAAACAGAGCGGCAAAAACGGCCAAACCAACGCGGCTGCGAATCGTCAAGGTACGCAAGGGGGGCAGCTTGAAATCTGTTCTTTCCAGACTGTCGCAAAAGGGCACCAACCTGGAAGAATTGGCCATCATTAACGGTAAGCTGTTGACGGACAGGGTAAAGCCCGGGGATCGCGTTAAGGTGTTGAAGAAGTAGCTACTGGCACCTACCTCAGGGCTGGTTTCCTGAAGTCGTCTCTCTGATTCGTTTGTTAACGCGGGCTAATTGAATGAGCAACGTCTCTAACTTTTTGGAATACTCTTTGGATGGCATCTGCTCCTTTTGGGCCTTCAGCCTCTCAATTTCCTGGGACAGTTGAAAGCGCTTCAATTTTAGACTGTCCAGAGGGCTCTGAGTTCCGGCTTTGATTCTGCGCAAAGAAGCTTTGAGGTCCGGGGCGACGGGTTCTAAGTAGACCGTGCGGGCCAGTTGGCCGTCGCCTCGGTTGCGCACGGTCTGAACTCCAACCCCATCGCCGTTGTCGTCCAACAGCGGGTGTTCGGGCCGCAGCCTCCGCTTTTCCACGAACCAGGCGTCTTGCCCAACTTTGGCGTAGTTAAACGCTTCCAGCATCGATATGTGGTGGTCCTTGTTTACATCTGCTTCTTTTTTCAGGGTGGCATCGATGAAGAAATCCGCAAACGTGGTTTCGTAGTTTTCGTAGCCGTTTTTCGTGGCGGTAATGATGATCCGTTGTTTGCCGCTCATCTTTTTGACAAAAGGGCCGCTGGCACTGGCTGTGTTGACTACGATGATCTTCTGCGTCGGCAACTGATCGACCAGGCGCGCAAAATCGATGTCTCTCAGGTCAGGTCCTACCAGGTTGAATTTGCTCCAATTGCCATCAAAGGTGCCGTGGCCTACCAGGAACAGGAACAGTTGGTCCCCGGCTTGCATGGTTTTGCGCAATTTGCCGAACACTTTTGCCACATTGACCGCGGTGGCTTTGTAGTTTATATTGAGAGAATCATAAGAAGGATCTTCGAACAAAAAATAGACGTTCTCCCGCGGGTAGTGCAGAGAATCCACCAGAATATCGTACATACGGCTGGTCTGCCCGTAGTATTTGTCGGTGAAAGCCTGCTGGCCGCCAATGCCACCAATGATCACTGCAAAGCGCTGCCCAATGGAAAGGTTGGTCTGCGCTGGCAAGTTTTGAAACAGCAACAGGATCGTGAATTGAATGAGAAAATAGGTTCTGCTAATCATCTTAGTCCTAATCGCTTTAAACGTGGGCTGTCCAAAAAGTCCACTTTTTCTGTCATTCCCGCGAAAGCGTTTTGGCGTCAACTTAAGGGCCGTCTAACCACTCTATTGTCACCCCGAGCGGAGT
>JBHHYI010000113.1:0-13254 GCA_046757525.1 bacterium
CTGGTTGCTGGCATTGGCCACAAACAGGTCCAGATCGCCGTCCGCGTCGTAATCGCCCCACGCGCATCCCATGGAATTGAACGCCTCGTTTACGATTTCACCTGCGGTGATTTTTGTAAACGTGCCGTCGCCATTGTTGTGGTACAGACCGTTTTTCTGATTGCTGGTATTTGTAACAAACAGGTCGAGATAGCCATCGTTGTCGGTGTCCCCCCAACTGCAGCCGATGGAATTGCCGCCATCGCTGACCATGATATCATCGGTGACTTTGGTGAAAGTCCCATCGCCGTTGTTCCGGTACAGATCGTTGTTTTGATTGCTGGCGTTGGCCACGAACAGGTCTAAGTAGCCGTCCTGGTTGTAATCGCCCCAACTGCAGCCCATGGAGCTGGCTTCGTCGTTGACGATGGCGCCTTCGGTGATTTTCGTAAACGCCCCGTGGCCATCATTGCGGAACAAGAAGTTCTTTTGGTTTCCTGAATTCGCGACGAACAGATCCTCATCGCCGTCGCTATCGTAATCCGCCCAACTTGTCCCCGAGGATTGGGAGGCTTCGAGAACCACGGCCCCGGAAGTCATGGAGGTAAACAGAGTGCCGTACGGATTGACCACGAATCGCCACAAATCCGTGCTTGCCGTTACTGAAAAACCGTCGGTGACATCCACAGTCCAGGAGTACACGTGGTTATCTTTGAACACGTCGCGTCCGACGACAAAGTAGTTGTCGTAAATATTGGAGAACGAGGTGTCAAACGTTGCTCTGGTCCACAGGTCCTCACCTTTCAAGTAAAGGGTGTAAGAGACGGCATCGATGTACAGCGTGAAGGCATTGTGCCAGATAAATTGAATGTCGTCGGCGGATTGGCTCAAGGTAATGCCATCGGTAGGAGATTGCAAGGCAAAAGTCGATGGCGGGTCGCTGATTCCAGAGCCTTCTACGATGGTCAGTGTCTGGTCCACCTCTTGCAGGCTGCGAATCCTGTCGACCCCGCCGCCGGGCCAGCGCAGCACGATGGAGTCGATTTGCGTGTAACCGCCCAAGCCAAAGTGCGCCGTCAGGTTGTCGTTTTGCGAACAAAAACTGTCGCCGGCGCGGATTTCACGAATCTGCCGCAAAGAGTCGGTGTAAACTTCGATTCGGGTGCCGACGCCGTAGTAATTCGAAGCCGTGCCTCGCGCTTTGATAGCAATCCAATGATTTGAGCCGCCATCGTTGAGCATCAGCCTGTTGTGGGGATAGCCGGTGGTAAAGATATCGATCCAACCGTCGTTGTTAAAATCGGCGACGGCCACAGCCTTGTGGGCATCCTCGACGATTCCCGCACCCTGGGCAATGTCGGTGAAAGTACCATCCCCATTGTTGTGATAGAGTCGATGTTGCCGGTAGCGGTTGGTCACGTAGAGATCGATCCAGCCGTCATTGTCGAAATCTGCGGCCGCGATTCCAAAGCTGTTTTCGTCGCTCTCGCCGGCTACGCCCGCGGCAAAGGAAACGTTGGCGAAGGTATTGTCGCCGTTGTTGCGGTAGAGTCGATTGAAGCCAGGTCGGGGCGCGTGCACCGAGTTGCCGATGTAAAGGTCCAGATCGTTATCATTGTCATAATCAAACCAGACCACGCCCCAGCTTGCCAGCGAATCCGCCACGCCAGCAGAATAGTTGATGTCAGTGAAGGTCTCATCGCCGTTGTTCAACAAGAGGTGCTTGATGGAACGCAAGGGATCGGTGCGATGGCACGTGGTGACAAAAACGTCCGGGTAGCCGTCGTTGTTGAGATCGCCCCAGGACATGCCGTAGGAATTGCCAAAAGTCTGTACATTGGCAGATTGCGTGACCTCCGCGAACGTGGCGAAGGTAAGGTTGTTAAACAACTGATTGGCCCCGGCATCGTTGACCACCATGAGGTCGAGTTTCCCGTCGAGATTAAAATCGCCCCAGCCAGCGCCCTGGGCTAATGAAGGGATGGAAACATTTGCCCGGTCGTTGACTTGCGTGAAGCTCCAGTTGCGATTGTTCTTGTACAATCGGCTCGGCGCCGAGAAATCCTCAAAGACGATATCTAAATAGGCGTCGTTGTCAAAATCTCCAAAAGCAGCGCCCCACAGCCTGGCCCCTTCGACGAGTCCAATCTCAGGTAAAATGTCAAAAAAACCAGCTTCGCCCCGGTTCAAATACAACCGGCCGACCTGATCTCCATTGGGGTGGTAAATGTCCACCAATCCGTCGTTGTTGAAATCCGCCGCGCTGGCGCCCTTCTGAAAGCCCCCTTCGATCGGAGCCATGGGGTGCAAGAGCTGCGAAGCATCGGTGAAAGTCTGCGCCCTGAGCGGCTGGCAGGATAGCAGGGTCAGCAGCAGAATAATCCCACAGAAAGACTTTAGACCTGGCATGAAATCGTCCCCGGTTTGAGATAGAAATGCTTTCAAATTAAACAGTGCGCGACGACGCCGTAGTAGAATTTATGATTAATTCAGGAAAATCGCAACCGCTAAACGCGATTTAAGAGGTACGAACAAAGTTTTGCTTTTGAGAGGGCGTGCGGGTGGCACGAGTTTGCTTGACGAGATACTTTTAGCTTGAGGATCCTTCAAAATAAGAAATAGGGCTTCCAGGGGAAACGCTCACATCCCAAAGGTAGGGTGGCCGGAGGGCACCCGGGTCACACCACCATTAAGCGGAAGCCCTATTTGACGTCTGAACGGAAGCTAAGCATTCGTGTCATTTCGCACGAAGTGAGAAAGCTGCGCTTGTTTCAAATATTGAATGGGCACTTCTCTCCTTTCAATCGAACTGAGAAGAGATTGGGGCTGTCCCAAAAGGCCATTTTTCTGTCATTCCCGCGGAAGCGGGAATCTATAAGCTATTGTTTTTCTGGATTCCTGCTTCGGTCATCCGGCGGCTGCCGGACGACTGATTCGCAGGAATGACAACTCAGAAGCTCTTTTTCGACTATTTGGACACCTCATATTGAACTCTGCAACCCGTTGCAGGTTGCCTGGCATAAGAGTTATCGTAAAAGAATCATCTTCTTCGACTGGACAAAATGGTCCAGCCTTAATCGGTACACGTAAACGCCGCTGGCGACTTGAAGCCCGGTGGAATCCTTGCCATCCCATTTGACGGAGTAGACCCCTGCGGCCTGTTTCTCGTTCACCAGGGTTCGAATTTTTTGCCCCAGCGTATTGTAAATCGTCAACTTCACCATTGAACTATTCTGCAGTTCGGGAATGTTGTAACGGATGGTCGTCGTTGGGTTGAACGGGTTGGGAAGGTTCTGCTGCAGCTCAAACCCTTCCGGCAAGGCATCATTCGCACGGCCTGACGAAGTGACAATCGTTCTGGTATCTTCGAACATGTTTTTGTCTTCAACCACCACAAAGAATTTATTGACCGCAACGTTGTGGAATTCATCGACGTTGCCGGAAGGCCATTCGACTCTTATCTTTTCGATGACCTGAGCGTCTCCCAAACCGAAGTGGGCTCTCAAACTGCTCTGGCCGTAAGCCCCGGTTATCGATGTAGTCTCTCTGAGTTGCCAGACGGAGCGGCCATTGATCACCGCGTTAACCCGTATTTTCGTGCCAATGGCCGTTCTGTTGGAAAAGGTGCCAACACAACGAACGTTGATCCAATTATTGCCATTTGCATTGTTGATGTACAATGCGTTTTTCTCAAAAAGATTTGCCACAAACAAATCTAAATCGCCGTCGTTATCTAAATCAGCCCAGGCAACTCCTGCTGAGCGTGCGGGTTCCGTATCCGGCGGCCACGAGGGAACTCTGGCAAAGGTGCCGTCTCCGTTGTTTTCATACAAAGCATTTCTTCGGTCGCTATTGGCAACGAAAAGATCCAGGTCGCCGTCGTTATCAAAATCAGCCCATCCTGAACCTTGTGAATTGCCATCGTCCTCAACGATTGGTCCCGAATTTATTTTGGTGAAAGCACCCTCCCCGTTATTCAAATATAACAGATTCTTTTCTTTCTCAGCATTGGCGACAAAAACGTCCAGGTCGCCGTCATTATCAAAGTCACCCCAACTTGCCCCTACTGAGCTTGCAAGTTTGTCGTTGACCAGCACTCCGGAGGTTATCTTGGTAAAACTCCCATTGCCGTTGTTGGCGTACAAAACATTGTTGTCGTCGAAATTCACTACGAACAGGTCCAGGTCGCCGTCATCGTCATAGTCAACCCAATTGCCGCTCAAAGAATTGTGCGTATCCGTAGCAATGGCTCCCGTACTCATTCTGGCAAAAGTTCCGTCTAAGTTGTTGGTGAACAGAAAATTTCTTTCTCCAAAATCGTTGGCAAAAAAGACATCCAGGCGCCCGTCACTGTTAAAGTCGCCCAAACAGCTATTGTGCGAACTGGCGCTGTGAAAAACCAGCGCTCCGTCATTGTTTCTACTAAAAGTGAAATCGGGAGCGCCGTCGTTAATGAAGTGGTAATTGGCTTTTTTGCCGTTCAGGCCACCGTTGGCAACAATCAAATCTAAGTCACCGTCATTGTCCAAATCTGCCCAGGAAGGGCTAAAGGAATCCCCCACTAATGAAACGATTTCACCTATTCGAACTTTTGTGAAGAAACCGTTGCCCTCGTTCGTGTACAGATTGTTGCTTTGTCGCAAGGCATTGGCAACAAACAGATCTAAATCCCCGTCGTTGTCGAAATCCCCCCAGGCACCTCCCCGGGAGGGACTGTTGTAGGTGACGATGGGGCCTGTGGTAACCCTGGTAAACAATTGGGCAAAAGATGCGGTGGTGACCGCAACAAGAGCCACAACCGTGAGGCCGAAAATTACCGATTTGTTCTTCATGTCTTCCCTCCTTGTGATTAGTGATTTTATAAAAATATCGTAGTACGCCTAACAGTAGGCTCCGCGCCTGACCTTAGCCCCTCCCTTTGCTAAAAGAGTGCCAAAGATGATGCTGAAAATATGTGCTTGGGTTAAGTTGTGGCTAAACAGGCAGTTGCGGAAAAGCAAGCATGGTGGTAGAGATTTTCCACGGAGGGGTTAATTCGCAAGAAAGTTGCGAATTTTTAGGGTAACACGCACTTTATTGAAGTTGGGGTCGTAAAAATTAACGAGCTTCGTATGGCCTGACGATGCCTAATTTCTTCATTCTGTAACGGATGACAGGCTCGGAGATCTTGAGCGATCGGGCTGCCCTGGACTGATTCCAGTTGTTTTCGATCAGAGCGTCGCGGATGATTCTTTCTTCACTATCGCTGAGCTGTTTATTCAACGATTTGGTCACGACAAACGCCTCTTGCTTGCCGAAAAGCTGCTCAAATTCTGCTTTGAGATCGGCAGGAAGGCAATTAGGTTCCAGGATCAAATCTTCCGAGGCTGCGCAGGTCACCAGCCGCTCTACGAAGTTCTCCAACTCTCGGATGTTTCCTGCCCAGGAACGCATGCGCAGAAAATCCACTAATTTTTCCTGGAACGATTCGACCATCTTCTTTTGTTGCGCCGCAATGCTTTGCAGAAAATGGTTCGCTAACAGGGGGATATCTTCTGAGCGTTCTCGCAAGGTTGGCAGATAAATGGGGTAAACGTGAAGACGATAATACAGATCGTCCCTGAAAAGCTTCTCGTGCACCAAATCCCACAGCGAGGTGCTCGAAGCGGATATAACCCGAACGTCGATTTTGAGACCGCGGTTGCTGCCTAAGGGGCGAATCTCCCCCTCTTGCAAAACTCGCATCAGTTTTGATTGCAACCCAATCGGCAGATTTGAGATTTCATCGATGAAAAGCGTGCCATGATGCGCCTCCTGGAACAAACCTTTGCGGTCGTAAGTCGCGCCGGTAAAGGCCCCTTTGACATGACCGAACAGTTCACTTTCCATCAAATGCTCAGGAATGGCGCCACAGTCGATGGCAACAAAAGCTCCGGCGTGGCGATCGCTGAAAGCGTGAATGGCCCTGGCCACCAGCTCCTTGCCGGTGCCGCTCGCTCCTTCCAGCAACACGCGCACATCGCAACGCGCAGCGGCCTCGACGGCTTGCAGAAGCTCAATGAACCTCTTACTTTTGCCGATCAACCCGTGCTTAGCATACTTTGTAAGGAGGGTTGAATCAGGCAAAGCGGGCTGAAAAAACTGTTTTATCTTTTGCACATTTCTTAAAAACGGCACGGCAACTGCCGCGATATTCTCCAGAAGTTCTAAGGAAGCAGGCGCTACTGACTCCTGGCGCTCAGCGTAAAGCAACAGTAACGAACCGATGGTAGCCCCTTCAATGCTGAAAGGAACTCCCATCACCGCTGTCACCGGCACATCCGAAAACAGACCTCTGGCAAACCGCTTATCCTTTTGAATACTCGTACTGAAGAAAGATTGCTCATGTTTGAAGATCCAACCCCCTACCAGCGTAGTAATGAGCCGATACCGACGGTGTGCGACTTCTCTGCTTTTGTTGTAAAGCGTCTTAACCGTCTGACGCGTGTTGGGATTCAACATCAAAATAAGAGCCAAGTCTGCCCGGAGCCAGTCCGCAGCTTTTTCGGCCACGATACGGAGGATATCCTTAAAATGCGTTTGTTGCCCAAGCATCCTGGTAAGCTGCATGAGCTCTTCTAATTGGTTAATCTTTACCTGCAAGTTGTTTTGAGGCTCGAGATAACCTTTTGAACTATTGTTTGTTCTTAAGGGCATTTGCTAATCATTTAATGCTACTTTGGTAATCATAATATTGGCTGGATTGATGTCGCGGTGGATGATCCCCGCCGCGTGGGCTTTGCTCAACCCTTCAGCAACTTGCATGGCGATCCTGACTGCTTCTTCCGCCTGCAAAGGCCCACGCTCGAGTTTTTCTTGCAGGGTCGCGCCCTCGTAATAAGCCATGCTCATAAACGTCTGGCCCTCAGCAGTTTGGTCAATCTCGTAGATTGTGCAGATGTTGGCGTGGTCCAGAGCGGAAGCGTTTTGGGCTTCAACTACGAACCTCTCCCGGGCTTCGGAATCCTGGGTGAGTTCGGGCTGTAAGAATTTCAACGCAACGTAGCGTTTGAGCTGAACGTCCCGGGCTTTGTAGACGATGCCCATGCCGCCCTCGCCGAGCTTTTCCAAGATACGGTAATGTGAAATAGTTTGGCCAATCATGATGATAGCTTTAGCCCTGGCTGCCTTTGCGTCAGACAATTTGAAGCTACATCGAAATAAATAGCGGGAGAAAAAACTCTAACGGGATAGAATCCGATTCCGTGGGAGCTTCAGACAGTTAAAAAGAACTTCTGAAATTATTACGTAAAGTAAACAAATCTAAACATCAATAGCAAGCTTTTTTTCAAAATTATTGACCTCGCTGACCCTTCTCAAATTCCATTTTTTTGTTTTTCGACTATCGAGTTTTGTCCACCTTACAAGAGAAGCGCGAGCAGCAAGCCACCATTTTTTGCTTGACATTCGCGGTCTGATGATTATATTCGATGACGTGAACGATTCACCGTTGCTCCAACTGATACTCCAAAAACAAGGAGAAAATCTCCTCTAATGAACGTGGAAAACCCATGTACTTTCTCGGCGTAGACGGCGGCGGCAGCAAAACCACGGCCGTGCTGTCGGATTTGGACGGTAAGGTCGTGCGAACGAATGCGGGCGGTCCGGCCAACGTTGCCGTGCTTGACAAAGAGACTCTCGCGCAGCTTGTCAAAGAAATCATCCAGGGACTGCTCGGTGATGAGAGCGTCGACAAGGTGCGCTGGGCCACTTTCGGCCTGGCCGGTGCCGGCAGGCAAGAAGAAAAGCAGGCGGTACAAGAGATCCTGGCTGAACTCGGACTGGCGCATTTCAGCGTGATGACCGATGCGGAGCTCCTGTACTATGCCATTCACGGCGACCGTCGTGGCATTCTCATCTCCGCCGGAACCGGTTCAATAGCCATCCTCAGAAACCGGCAAAGTGTGCTGGAACAACTGGGCGGTTGGGGCTATCTCCTCGGCGACGAAGGCAGCGGTTTTGACGTGGGCCGCATGGCTATCAGGGCGGTGCTCAAGGCGGTTGAGAAGGGACAGCGCCCCTCCGAATTGACCCACGAGCTGCTCGCCTTTTACCAGGTTGCACGGCCGCAAGACCTGGTCACCAGGGTCTATTCGGCTGCCAATCCTCAGCAATTTGTCGCCTCGTGCGCGAAGTTGGTTTGTGAGCAAGCTCTGCAAGGAGAACCGAACGCCAGAGGAATCGTCGAGGCTGCAGCAGGGGCGCTCATTCAGCTTGCCGTGCGCGCAGTAGAACGGCTTGACAGTACCCCGCCGTACACCATGGCACTGGCAGGCAGCCTGCTCAGCCATAATTCCCCGGTCGCTAAACTCTTCAAGGAAAAAGCCAAAAGGCAAAACCTTAGTTTGCAGTACAAGAATCCTGTGATGCCGCCTGCGGCCGCAGGCGTTCTTCATTCCGTAAGCAAAGCCGGGGAGCCCATTAGCCAGGAGCTGGTGGAGCGGATGCGACGAGTAAGGTTTTGAATTAGTTCCATGACAATTGTAAAAAATAATCAAGCCACCCATTATAATTTATTCACTAACGTAAAATGGCTCATGAACAAGTACGCTGTTTTTTTCACGGTGCTTATTTTGGTAGGATGTGCCGGAACCAGCGCAAAGAGAGGTGCAAGCTGGGTAAGCCACAAGCTGGCCACCATGAGCGTGGAAGAAAAAGTTGGCCAGATGATGGTGCCTGCTTACGTGCCCCGTTTCTTTAACGAACAGGACCCTCAGCTCAAGCGGTTGTTGCGGCTTGTCAGGCAGTACCACGTCGGCGGCGTCATGTTTTTCAAGGGTGCACCGTACGAGGTTGGCCGCTCCATCGACAGGCTGCAGCAGGCGGCCGAAACGCCTCTGCTGGTGATGGCGGACATTGAGTGGGGTCTGCAAATGCGTGTGGCCCAGGGCACCCGTTTCCCGCAGAACATGGCCATCGGTGCCACCGGCCGGGAAGATTACGCCTACGAAATCGGCAAGATCACCGCCCTGGAAGCCAGGTCCATTGGCGTACACATCGGTTTTGCACCGGTCCTGGACGTCAACAGCAATCCGGACAACGTCATCATCAATACCCGATCCTACGGCGAGGATCCGCAGTTGGTAGCCAAACTGGGCAGCGCTTTTATCCGCGGTCTCCAGGAAAACGGCGTCTACGCCACCGCGAAACATTTCCCGGGACACGGGGACACCGACGTCGATTCGCACCTGTCGCTGCCCACCGTCGACGCCTCCAGGGAAAGAATACAACGGGTCGAGCTGCCCCCCTTCGAGTCCGCGGTGAAGGCCGGCGTAAAGTGCGTCATGGTGGGGCACATCGCCTTTAGCGAGATTCCAGAGATGCAGGGCAGACCGGCCACGCTGGACCGTTACTTCATCCAGGAGATTCTCAGAAAAAAGATGGGTTTCGACGGCCTGGTGTTCACGGATGCCATGGACATGGGTGGCATCACCGAGAACTACTGGTCAGGCCAGGCGGCGGTCATGGCCATCAATGCCGGCGTCGACATGGTGCTCATGCCGCCCAACTTCAAAAGCACCTACGACTTTGTCGTGCAGGCGGTCAAGGCCGGCAGGATTCCCATGCAGCGCATCGATGAATCTGTTCGGCGAATCCTCAACGCAAAAGCCGACCTGGGTCTTGAACAGAAGCCCGTCTTCAGCCCGAAGCACCTGGAAAGCGTGCTGGCGGACCCGCAGTTCGCCATAAAAGCCGAACACATGGCCAATGCGGCCGTGACCCTGGTGCGCGACACCAGACAGGCGGTGCCCCTGCACTCCGAAGACCTGGACAGCGTGCTCGTCGTGACCATCACCGACGAGGTTGAAACAGCTTGGCGTGGTACCCCCATGAATCGGGAAGTCATGAAACGCATTCCAAATGTTGCCACGGCTTTTGTCGATCCGCGCTCCACGGCAAAGGAGATTGCAGAGCTCAGCGCCCGGGCGGACTCGGTGGATGCGATCATCGTGGGCGTCTTCGTCAACTGGAGCGACCACAAGGGCACCATCGCGTTGCCAGATACGACGGTAAAGCTGCTGCACGCCTTTTTCACCGTCGACAAGCCCATGGAGGTCATCTCGTTTGGCTCGCCCTACGTGCTGCGGCAGATTCCCGAAGTGCCGTCGTACTTGTGTGTTTATGAATCTGCACCCCTTGCCGCGAGCGCCGCGATTCGTGCGGTGTTCGGCGAAATCCCCATCGGCGCAAAGCTGCCGGTTTCCATTCCCGGTTTTTACCGCGTCGGCGACGGCCTGCAACGCTCAGCCCTCCAGATGGCCCTGGTGAAACAAATCGACGACAACCTGCTCAAAGGCGCCTACGCCGTGCTTCAAAAAGCCATTGCCGACTCTGTTTTTCCCGGCGCCCAGGTCGCCGTTGTGCGCAATGGCAAGCTCATCGCCAGCCGGGGCTTTGGGCACCTGACCTACGACCCTGCGTCACCCGAAGTTACCACCAGCACCATTTACGACCTGGCCTCGGTGACGAAAGTCGCGGCGACCACCGTTACAGCCATGCGACTCTGGGAACAAAAAAAAATCCTGCTGGATATTCCGGTCAGCAACTATCTGCCGAAATATCACGGTGGTGCAAAGGACAAGGTAACCTTGCGCTATTTGTTGACGCATTCCTCTGGAACCCACTGGTGGGTCGACCTCTGGAACAAAGCGAAGAATCCGGAGGAGGCGTACGACTACATCTACCAGTTGCCCCTGGACTATACGCCGGGCGACACCATGATTTATTCAGACCTGGGCATCATCATGGTGGGCAAGGTGCTCGAAACCGTGACCGGGACGCCGCTGGACCTGCTTACGGCCAAAATGATCTACAAGCCCATGGGCATGAACAACACCAGGTTCAATCCGCCAAAAGCCTGGTATGCCCGCATTGCCCCCACGGAAATCGGCGGCGGCATGAAGCGCGGCCTCATTCGTGGCGAGGTGCACGATGAAAACGCCTACTTCTTAGGCGGCGTCTCGGCCCATGCTGGCCTTTTCTCCACCGCTGAAGATCTGGCTGCCCTGGCGCAGATGCTCATCAATGGCGGCATCTACCGCCACCAGCGCTTCTTCTCGCCGGCCACCATCAAATACTGGACCACGCGGCAGCACATTCCTGCGTGGAGCGACCGCGCCCTCGGCTGGGACACGCCGTCCGACGAAAATTCCTCGGCCGGAGATTACTTCTCACCCGGCAGCTTTGGGCATCTGGGCTTTACCGGAACGTCGATCTGGGTCGACCCGAACCGGAAAATTGCTATCGTGTTACTGACCAACCGGGTCTACCCTACCCGAACCCGTGGCGGCATGCACCAGGTACGCCGGGACTTCCACCAGGCCGCTATGAAAGCACTCCTGAGCGATATGGGTGAAAAATTACCAGAGGAAGAGGTCGAATAATTAAACACCGAATTGCACGGCAAAGAAAGTACTGGACAGATTTGGTTTTTCAGTACTTTCAGTGCCCTTCAGTGTTTGATTTTTTTCATTCAGTTCCAATGCAAAAAACCGGAAGAAAGGCAAACGATGCAGGTAAGCACGCTTGATTGGACCTTCGTGGTCATCTATTTCATCCTGGCGCTGGGGACCGGTCTCTACTTCGCGAAAAGAGCAGGTAGCAACATCACCGAGTACTTCACATCGGGACGAAGTCTGCCGTGGTGGCTTGCCGGCACGAGCATGGTGGCGACCACCTTCGCAGCCGACACCCCGCTGGCGGTCACGGAGCTGGTGGCCAGCCACGGCATCGCCGGCAACTGGCTGTGGTGGAACATGGTCATGAGCGGTCTTTTGACCGTGTTCTTTTTTGCCAAATTGTGGCGACGGGCCGAGGTGCTCACCGATGTGGAGTTTACCGAACTCCGGTACTCAGGCAGACCCGCGGCAATCCTGCGCGGCTTCAGAGCCCTCTATTTGGCCATTCCCATCAATCTGATCATCATGGGGTGGGTCACCCTGGCTCTGGTTAAGATTATCGAACTAACCATCGGCGTGGACAAATGGATCGCGGTAGGCATCTGCGTGCTGGTGACCCTGCTGTACAGCGGCCTGAGCGGCCTGTGGGGCGTGGTGATGACCGACTTCTTTCAATTCATAATCGCCATGACGGGCTCCATTGCTCTGGCCATCTTTGCCATCAATGCTGTCGGCGGCATCGCCGGTTTGAAAGAAGGCCTCATCCGCATTTACGGCCCGGAAAACGAAGCGCTCAGCTTCACGCCTCAGATCGGTTCGGTGTGGATGCCAGTGACGGCCTTCTTCGTCTACCTGGCGGTAAACTGGTGGGCAGCCTGGTACCCGGGCGCGGAACCTGGCGGCGGGGGCTACATTGCCCAAAGGATGTTCTCCACCAAAAATGAACGGCATTCATTCCTGGCCACGCTCTGGTTCAACATCGCCCACTACGCCGTACGCCCCTGGCCCTGGATCCTCGTGGCGCTCGCCAGCCTGGTGCTGTTTCCCAACATCGAAGACAAGCAGACAGGCTACATTCTGGTGATGCTGAGCCACCTGCCGACCGGCTTCAAGGGCTTGCTCCTGGCGTCGTTTGCCGCTGCCTTCATGTCTACCATGAGCACGCACCTGAACTGGGGCAGCTCTTACGTGGTCAACGATTTCTACAAGAGATTCATCAAAAAGGACGCGCCTCCGGAGCATTACGTCGCGGCAGGCCGGTGGACCACGGTGGGACTGGTTCTGGCGTCGGCACTGGTGACCTCGCAGATGGATACCATCGCCGGGGCCTGGAAATTCCTGCTCGCTCTGGGCGCCGGCACCGGCTCGGTTTACATCCTGCGCTGGTTCTGGTGGCGCATCAACGCCTGGTCCGAGATCTCGGCCATGCTCGCTTCCTTTGTGGTCGCGATCTTCCTGCAAAGCGTCCTCGGGCTGGACACGACAAAGACCGATGTGTTTGCCCGGGTCATGCTCATCACCGTGGGCATCAGCAGCGGGGTGTGGCTACTGGTTACTTTTTTGACCGCGCCGGAGAACGAAGCCACCTTGATCGAATTCTATCGCCGAGTCAGGCCTGGCGGCCGCTTCTGGAAGCCGGTGGCAGGCAAAGCTCCGGAGGTCAAGCCCGATCGCGGGTTAGGCTGGGACTTGCTCGATTGGGCCGTGGGAATCGCGCTCATCTATTCAGCGCTGTTCGGCGTCGGCAAAATAATTTTGGGCGCCACAACCGCGGGCTCCACCCTATTGACGCTGGCCGCCGCTTGTTTTCTGTTCATCCGCTGGGATTTGAACCGCAGAGGCTGGCAAACCTTTGGCA
>JBHHYI010000114.1:0-13245 GCA_046757525.1 bacterium
GTGTAGAGCGTGAGAATCTTGCTGGTTTCGCCTTGCCTCTGACTTTTAAGGACGATTGCCTCAGTTTTTCGTAACGCCATCTTCGCTCAATGGAGATATTGCAAGGCCAGGGTCACCAGGCCTAAATAAATGATCAGTCCAATAATATCGTTGGAGGTCGAAATAAACGGCCCCGTGGCTATGGCGGGATCCACACCTACCGACTTGAGAATTAAGGGAATGCTGGTGCCGACAAAAGTCGCGTTCAGAATGACCACGATGAGGCAAAGTCCCAAAACCAGGCCAAATCGCGGTTCGCCAAACAACCAAACCAGAGAAAACAACAAGACTCCGCAGGAGGTGCCGATGATAAGGGCAACTCTGAATTCTTTTTTCAAACGACTGAAAGTGTCGCCCGGGTTGAGTTCTCCGAGCACCAGACCGCGTACGACGATGAAGGCGGCCTGACTGCCCGCGTTGCCGCCCATGGCCATCATGAGGGGGATGAAAAACGCGGCCATGAAGATCTGCTTCAAAGAAGCTTGAAACTTGAGTAGCACGAAAGCGGACCCCATCTCGCCCACAAAAGCCACCACCAACCACGGCAGCCGCACCAGAGCAATCTTCAACGAAGAGGTCTCGCGGATTTCTTCGTCGTCGGCCAGGCCGGCCATTTTCTGAATGTCTTCGGAAGCCTCTTCTTCCATCACATCCACCACATCGTCGATGGTGATGCGTCCCACCAATTTGCCCGAATCTTCCACCACCGGAACCGAAACCAGATTGTAGCGCCGGAAAATGTTGGCCACCTCTTCCTGGTCCATGTCCGTCGGCACGCTCACCACATCCTTCTCCACGATGTTCTTTACCTGTTCCGTAGCTCTGGACAGAATCAGCTTCTTCAGCGAAAGCACGCCAACCAACTTGTCCGAATTGTCGACCACGTAAACGTTGTAAACTTCACCCACTTCCTCAGCTTTAGACCGGATTTCCTTGATCGCCTCATCCACGGTGACGTCATCACGCACACACACGAACTCCAGCGCCATGATTCCGCCAGCGGTGTCCTCCTCATGCCGCAGCAGTTCCTTGACTTCATCGGAATCCTCCTTGTCGATGGATTCCAGCACCTTCTCGGCCACTTCCTCTGGAAGTTCTGCAACCAGGTCCGTGGCATCGTCAGAAGCCATTTCGTCGACGATTTCGGACAGGCGTTTGTGGTGTAGTTGGGAAATCAGCTTGTCCCTGGAAACCTCGTCGAATTCAACGATGACGTCCGAAGCCATTTCTGGGTCAAGCAGTCCGAAGACGTACCTTCTGTGATCATCGGGCAAATTACGAATGATGTCGGCTACGTCGGCCGGATGGCTGCCGATGAGAATATTTTGGATCATGCGGCCGTCCCGCGCTTCCGCCAGGAACTCGATGTCGTCGATGATCGTTTTTAGATCTTTTTCATCCATTGATTGGTACAAATTAAATTGCTCAGCGTCACAAATTCTTGTGGGCTCAATTCTTCCGGACGTTTTTCCAGGTCAAAGGACAAAGTCTGTAAATCCGGCTGTAAGTCGCCAAGGTTGCTCAGGGAGTTGCGCAGCATTTTCCGGCGTTGCTGAAAGGTGCCGCGCACGAGTTGACTGAAGACGGCCTTGCTTCTTATGTCACGATCGTCTCCTGGCGAAAAATCCCACCTGACTACCGCTGAATCCACCTCCGGCTTGGGGCTGAAGACGTTGCGAGAAACTTGAAATAATAGCTCGACCCGGGCGTACACCTGGCTGAACACGGAAAGAATGCCGTAGTCTTTGGTACAAGGTTTAGCGGCGATTCGCCGGGCCACCTCCTTTTGAATCATCAAAGTCATGTCTTGCACCAGGTGTCTGTTCTCAAATACTTTGAAAATGACCGGGCTGGTGATGTGGTACGGAATATTGCCAATGACGCGAATGCCATTGGGCGCTTCTGCCAACTCGGCAATCTCTAAGCGCAAGAAATCCCCCTGGACCAATTCAAAATTGTCGTGCGCCCCAAGATCGGCTTGCAATTCCGACACCAGATTGCGGTCAATTTCAACAGCGATCAGCTTTTTTACCTCTGGCAGCAGGTACTTAGTTAAAACCCCAAAACCTGAGCCGATTTCCAAAAAGGTCTGCTCTGGCGTTGGGGTCACACTGTGGACTATTTTGCGGGAAATGTTTTCGTCCACCAAAAAATTCTGTCCGAGGCTTTTCTTGGGACGAAATGTCTGCTGCTTCATTCCATGTCCTTTGCACCCAGGCCAAACAACTGCACGGCATTTTCCGTGGTGATTCTTTCGATTTCAGCGACATCGGTACCTTTGATTTCTGCCAGCTTCCGTGCAATGTGAAGCACGCGCGCCGGTTCGTTGCGCCGCCCGCGTTTGGGTTCGGGCGACAGGAACGGGCTGTCGGTTTCCAAAAGCAGGCGCTCCAGAGGCACCACCTGCGCTACAGCCGGCAGCTCCGATTTCTTGAACGTCAAGTTGCCGGTAAACGAAATGTGAAACCCCATCTCGAGCACTTGCTCAGCAAATTGTGCACTTTCGGAAAAGCAATGGAAAACGCCGCGCAACCCT
This sequence comes from bacterium, assembly GCA_046757525.1. Taxonomy (GTDB): domain Bacteria; phylum Zhuqueibacterota; class Zhuqueibacteria; order Oceanimicrobiales; family Oceanimicrobiaceae; genus JBHHYI01. The sequence continues at coordinate 2,576 of JBHHYI010000114.1, forward strand.
TCCGTGCCCTCCGTGCGCAAGATGTCCAGAATCGCGCCAATGGCTTGACGGTTGTGAATCACGATGGGCAGACCCACCTGCCGGGCCAGCGAGATCTGCTGCCGGAAAGCTCGCTCCTGAGCTGCCCTGGGGGTACGGTCCCGGTAAAAGTCCAGCCCGATCTCGCCGATGGCCACCACTTTGGGATGCCGGGAATACTCCCGCAAGGCCGCCAGGGTACCGTTGGCCAACTGGCTCGCATCGTTGGGGTGGATGCCAACCGCAGCAAACAACCCGGAATGCGCCTCCGCCAATCGGATGCTCTGCTCAGCCGTCTCCAAGTCCACCGCAATATTGATGATTTTCTCTACGCCCGCCTGCAAAGCTCTCTGGATGACCTGCTCGCGGTCTTCCTCGAACTGCTCAAAATAGAGGTGCGCGTGAGTGTCGATTAACATGGGATCAAACTTTCTTAATTTTCTTTTCTATGTAACTTAAGACCTTGTCTAAGCTCATCTTAATAGAAGATTCTATTTTGGAAGATCGGCCAACGTGTTTGTGATATGGAAAATTCTTTAACTGCGTATGGTGGGGAGCAGTGTCCCACCCCATGATCAATTGATTGTTTTCGTCCAAATAGTATTCCCTAAATAAGTAATTTCATTTACTCTCAAGTTTGTAGTGTCAACAAAAGTTATTTTCAGTTTCACCTGTCGGCTTGAATTCGTCGGAAGCTGTTCTATATTCCTGATGATGCGTTTGTATTTTTTGATGACCTTATGTTGCCTGCTGCTTAACTTCAATCTAATTCAAATGCCCTTTTGAGAGTTTCGAGTTTTTGCAGGAGTTCAAATCGATCATACACCAGTGCTTTTAAGTCCATATAATTTTCGTGCGTTCTGATGTCAGCATCGTCAGGGAGTCCAATTTTTTCTATGACCTCAAATTTCTGTTTGAATAATTTTTCAATTTCAGTTATTTGAAAATCGATTTTCCGCAATTCATTCTCTAATTCCAAAATCCGATACCTCAGGCCATTCTCAACAATTAAGTTTTTTTCCTCCTGAGTAATCTTGAGCTTATCCAGTTTATCAGAAACTGAATTTTTCGTTTTAGTATTGATTTTACTGCCCATATCATTCGTTCTTTATTGAAAACGTCTTATTTTTCTGATCAATCCAAAATGCGGGCGATCTTCAGCTAATCTTCGAGCCGGCCGCAATCTCCTCGGCCACGGTCACCAGGCTCAAATTGCCAGTCTCATCCTCTGCAGCCAGCAGCATGCCCTGCGATTCCAGTCCGCGGATTTTGGCTGGCTGCAGGTTGGCCACCACGATGATCTGCTGGTGCAGCAGAGCCTCCGGGGCGTAGTGCTGGGCGATGCCGGCCACGATCTGCCTCTGATCTCTGCCCAGATCGACCTCCAGCCGCAAAAGCTTGTCGGCTTTCTCCACTTTCTCAGCCTTGAGCACTTTTCCCACTCTCAGCTCCACCTGTCTGAACTGGTCGATGGTAATCAAATTGGCCCTTTCTTCGGTCACAGGTTCCTCCTTTCCACCACGCTTTTGAGCCGGCGCAGTATCTTGCTGCTTTTGAATTTCTGCGGCAATCGCTTCATCTTCTATTTTGGAAAAAAGTATTTCGGGGTTACCCAGGGCATGCCCGGCGGCGACGTTGCTATTGCCAGCCTCAGACCACTTCTGCGCGTGCACGTTTCCAGGCAACTGCAACAGCGACCAGAGTTTTTCCGCTGAAAACGGCAGAAAGGGCGCCATCAAAACCGCCAGGCATTTTGAAATTTGCAGGCAAATATTCAGGGTGGTGCTGCATTTCTTGGGATTCTGCTTAACGGTGAGCCAGGGCTGCTGGTCGTTGAAATACTTGTTGGCGTCGCGGGCCACGTCCATGAATTCTCTCAGAGCGTTGCGGACCTCGAACTTCTCCAGGGCCTCGCCCACGCGCGCAGGGGCTTCGGAAATGCGACCGAGAATCCAGCAGTCCAGGTCGTCCAACTGAAACTGCTCAGGCACGCAATTGTTGAAATGCTTGGCCACAAAAGTGAGGGAGCGGTTGACAAAATTCCCCAGAATGCCCACCAGCTCGCTGTTGTTGCGCGTCTGGAAATCCTTCCAGGTAAAGTCCGAATCTTTGGTTTCCGGCGCAATGGAGGCCAGACAGTAGCGCAGCGGATCCGGTGGAAAACGGTCCAGAAACTCATTGAGCCAAATGGCGTAATTTCTGCTGGTGGAGATCTTCTGGCTGGCGATGTTCAAGTATTCGTTGGCCGGCACGTTGTCGGGCAGCACGTATTGGCCTTTAGCCATCAAAATAGCCGGAAAGAAGATGGCGTGGAACACGATGTTGTCTTTGCCGATGAAGTGAATCAGCCGGCACTCCTCATTCTGCCAGTAATCCTTCCAGCGCTCAGGTTCACCCTGGCGCTGTGCCCACTCTTTGGTCGAGGAAATGTAGCCCAGCACGGCTTCGAACCACACGTACAGCACTTTACTTCCGGCTTCTGCCAGCGGCACTTTGATGCCCCACTGCAGATCGCGGGTGACCGCCCGGTCCCTGAGCCCTTGCTTCAACCAGCCGTAACAGTAGTTCTTGACGTTCTCCTTCCACTCCGGGTGGCTGTCGAGATAGCTTTTCAGCCTATCCTGAAAATCGCCCAGGGGAAAATACCAGTGCAACGTGTCTCTCAAGACTGGCGCTTTACCGCTGATTTTGCTTTTCGGATCGATGAGGTCTACCTGATTCAAATCAGAGCCGCACTTTTCACACTGGTCGCCACGGGCTTCAGGAGAATGGCAAATGGGACAAGTGCCCTCCACGTACCGGTCTGGCAGAAACATGCCGGCTTCCTCGTCATAGAACTGTTTGTCCTCTTTCTTTTTGAGGATGCCCTTGTGGTAGAGATCGAGAAAAAACTCCTGACCGGTCTGGTGGTGAATGGGCAGCGAAGTTCTCGAGTAGTTGTCGAAACTCATGCCGAAGCGCTCGAAGCTGGCCTTGTTGAGCTGGTGAAATCTATCGATGACGTCTTTGGGCGAGGTTCCCTCCTGCTCTGCCCGGATGGTAATGGGCACGCCGTGTTCGTCGGAGCCGCAGATGTAGAGGACATCGCTGCCTTTCAGGCGCTGGTAGCGCACGTAGATATCGGCCGGCAGATAGGCACCAGCTAAATGCCCAATATGCAAGGGCCCATTGGCATACGGCAGGGCGCTGGTTACCAGGATTTTTTCTCTTTTTGCCAAGGGCTCTCCTCATCAATTGAGTTCTGCTAAATTGCCTTGACCGTGGCCACAATCGTTCTCACATTTGTAGACTTTTGTCTTGACGTAGTCCAGAGTAATGGTTTCAACGGTTTCGTCCGGGTATTTGACCACGACCTTTTCATTAAAAATGTCGATGTTTTCCACGATGCCTTCGCCTCTTTCGGTAACAATGGGTTTGGCCAATTCAGGGAATTGTGCAATGGCCTGGTTGTAAAAATCGCGCTCATACATCAGACAACATTTCAGGCGACCGCAAACACCAGCCAACTTCGACGGATTCAAAGTCAAATTCTGTTCCCTGGCGGCTTGCGTTGTCACCGGGCTAAAGTCCTGTAGCCAGCAAGAGCAACACAAAGAGCGGCCGCAAACGCCAAAGCCGCCTTTGCGCCGGGCTTCGTCGCGGGCGCCAATCTGGCGAAACTCGATGCGAGTTCGGTACTTTGCGGCTAAATCCTTGACCAGTTCGCGAAAATCGACCCTTTTTTCCGCTGTAAAAAAGAAAGTGATCTTTTTGCTGTCAAATTGAAATTCACAGTCCACCAGTTTCATGTTGAGCTTGTGTTTTTCAAGCTTCTGCTTGCACAACTCAAGGGCAGCGACCTCGCGACGTCGATTTTCTTCCAGCTTTGCCATCTCGTTGGCATTGGCTTTGCGCACCACTTCTTTTAACTTCTTTGCGCCAGCCTTCTTGCCCAGCAAGGGAGTGACCTGATTAATACGCCCCAAGTCGTTGCCTTTCTCGGCTTTGACAATGGCAAAGTCACCGACTCTGAAGGGAAATTGCTGCGGATTTTTAAACAGCTCCTTCCTCTCCCCTTTAAATTTGACTTCGATAATTTCAGTAGGCATCTCGTGTCTCCTTAATGCGCGCCCTCAACTTGTTGAGCAAAACGATTAGAATCAAATTCAATTGTACATTCCTTTGCATCAGTTCCATGGACTTCTCCACTTCCTGAACCGCCCCGTATAAATCAGCGTGGGGGAAGTTGGCCACAAACTTCTGCAAGACTTCAACCTGGTCAAAGTTAACCAGGTTCTCACACTTCTCACCGTGGCTTTCCCGGTAAATCATCGCGTCTCGAAACCAGAACAAAAGCGCCCCCAGCAAATCCTTAACTCTCTTTGAATCCCGCTGGACTCTGTGCAATACTTCCTCGACGAAAAGCAGTTGCGTAAAATCGTTTTGAACGCTCTTACGAAAGAATTCGAGGGCCTCCTCTCTTAATGACTGCAAATCCTCGTCCAACAACTCGATCGCCTGGCGATAGCTGCCCGAAGACAAGCGGGCGACGAGGCGAGCCTGCGTGGCTGCCACACCGTTTCTCTGTATTAACGCGCTCTCAATTTCTTCGGCCGCTAAGGGATCGAAGTTGACCGGTTGACATCGAGAAGCAATCGTGGGCACGATGAGATTGGGTTTGGACGAAATTAGGAGCAAGTAGGTCCCTTCCGGGGGTTCTTCAAGAATCTTCAGCAGGGCATTGGCGGCCTCGATGGTCATGCGTTCGGCATCGACCAAAATGACGATACGCCCCTTGCCTTCCAGCGACTTGAAAGCCGACGCCTGGCGAATCTGACGGATTCTTTCAATGGAGATCGACGGATTGGCCCACAGTTCCAGCCGTTGGTAAGGATCCGTTTGCAGGCTGGCGATGATCTTCTGGTGGTCGCCTTCGTTGACTTTCAACGGCGCCGGGTAGACATACAACAGGTCGGGATGGGCGATTCTGGCAATCCTGTGGCAGTCAGCGCACTGGCCACACGGAAAGGGGGTGCGGTTGCTGCAAAACAAACTCTTGGCGACTTCCAAAGCCATGGCCTCTTTGCCAACGCCACGCTCGCCCACAAACAGATAGGCATGCGACATGCGTTGGTTGCGCAGAGCCTTTTCAAAAAACAGCTTGACCTGCCTTTGTCCGATGATGTTCTCGAAACCCATGGGTGCCTTAACTGGTTAGACGCATGTTCCGGCGCAGCCATTGTTCCGGATCCAGCTTGTTGGTACCGTGCCAGATTTCGAAATGCAGCATCGGTCCAGTCAACGAGCCGGATTCACCCACCGTACCGATCACCTGTCCCATGCCTACTTCCTCCATCAAGTCTACTCTAATTTCCTGCAGATGAGTATAAACCGTGTAAAAGCCACCATAGTGACTGACGATGACGATGTTACCACGACCGCGCTGCCAGGTGATCGCCGTCACTCGCCCGCTGGCAACGGAATATACTGAGTTGCCCAGAGAGGCCTGGATATCGATACCGATGTTTTCTGTGACGGTCTTCAATTCCGGATGAACATATTTGCCAAACTTTGCAATCACTTTACCGCGTGTGGGCCAAATCAATTCGCCCTTCAGTTCAGCAAATGGCTTGTCGGGTTTTAATAAAGGCGCTTGCTCAGCAGTAGACTCTAACCGGAGAATGATCTTCCTGATTTCATCGCGGGCTTTTTCTTTTTCGGCCAACTGCTGCCGCAGCAAGTCGGTGTTCCGCCGAATTCGCCTGAGAATCCTCTGCCGTTTGGCTTTATTCGATTTCAGGTTTTTTTCTTCACGTGTCTTTGATTTGATGATCTTACGCTTCTCAGCCAATTCCACCGAACGAAGATCCTTGTCCCTGATCAACCGCGCCTGCTTTTCCTGGATCTTGACAAAGTTGCGGTGGTCGTTTTCCGCAACACGTTTCTGGTACTCCAACCAGAGCAGCCCCTGGTTTATCGACCGCGAAGTGAGCAGCAATTCCAGGTCTTTTACCCGACCATACTTGTAAAAATACACCAATCGCTTTGCAAACTGAGATTTTAGTTTCTCCAGCTCCTTCTTCGTACTTTGCAGGTTTCTTTCCAGTTTAGCGATTTGCCGGGTCTTCCTTTTTTCCTCTTTCCTCAGTTTTTGAATCAGATTTTGCGTCAAATCGATTTCCAAATTCAAATTAGCCAGATAGTTCAATACCGAGCTTTCTTTTTTCTTGCTTTCGGAGATCTTGTTTTCATACTCGTGAATCTCGTCGCGCAACCTCCGGAGCTGGTCGTGCTGCTTTTGCAGCAGATCCTGACTCCGTGCATCCGCGAGAGCGCCAAAGCTCCTAAAAGCGAGAATGAATACTAAGATTTTAGAAAACATAAACTAAAATAATAGAATCAAGCGTCAAAATCAACAAAAAAAATCCGGCCAATACTTTCACTTTTGGATGGCCAGTTACAACGACTCCTTGCAACTTGTTCAAAAGATCGTATATTTAGATATGGCCTACAAGCAATTTCTGACCTGGCAACTCGTTTTGAATTGGCTGACCAGAGTTTTATTCTTCACCAGCCTCGCGGCGCTCCTGCCCACGCTGCCTCTTTATCTGGTAGACCTGGGGGGCAACGAATCACAAGTCGGGGTCGTGATGAGCGCCTTCGGACTGGGCGTTCTGCTGTTTAGACCGGTGGTGGGCAAACAGATCGACACGCTAGGCCGAAAGATCGTGTTGATTTTCGGCGTTCTCGTTTTCATCGTATCGCCCATTCTCTACATCTTTATCAAATCGATTGCTGTGCTCATTCCCGTTCGCATCTTCCACGGCCTGGGGTTAGCCGCATTCGGCACCGCTTCCATTACCCTGATCACCGATGCCGCTCCCATTGAACAGCGCGGCGAGGTCATAAGCTACACCGGGGTGGCCAACACCATTGCGTTTTCCGGCGGCCCCATTCTAGGCACTTTTCTCTACGACCATTGGGGCTTCACCGTTTTGTTCGGCGTGGTTTCTATTCTCGCCTCCACCTGCTTGTTGCTGTCCTTTCTGCTCGAGGAAACCAGAACGCAAGCCTTTTCAAGTACGCGGGTGAGCTTCAAACAGGCTGTTTTCAACAGAAGAATTCTGGTCGCTTTTTGTGTCGTCCTGTTGACCGCTCTGACTCACGGCGGGGTCATGTTCTTTCTGCCCATTTTTCTCAAAGAAAGGCTCACCATCAATATCGGCGTGTTTTTTACCATTTACGGCCTCGCTGCCCTGGCCGTTCGATTTGTCGTGGGCAGGCTGTCCGACCGCCTGGGCCGTGGTCCGATCATCATCGGTGCCCTGGTGTGCTTGACCTCAGGTGTGTTTCTCCTGAGCCAAACCACCACAGTGACCCTCATGGTTCTGTCTGCCATATTCTACGGCATGGGATTCGGTTCGCACCAGCCCACGCTGTCGGCCCTGGTGGCGGACAACACCACCGATGAGACGCGCGGCAAAATTTTCTCGTTCTATTACGCCGGCTTTGACTTAGGCATTTCGCTGGCTGGCATCTTACTCGGGGCCGTCGCAGAAGCAAAAGGGATTGGCAATATGATCGTCCTTTGCAGCGGTTTAACCGTCGCCGCTTTGCTTATCTTTACCACTCTCCCTGAAAAAAGCCTGGGCCAATCGCTAAGGTGTGCCTTTTCTTTCAACCAGCCAGGGAAGCAGTGTTACATCTGCGATCAATACATGGAAGTCTCTGCAAAACAAGCCGAGGAATATTTTAAACAGACGGACAAATAAGCCGGCAATAATACGGATTGTGGATTCTTGCATTTGCTTCTGTCCGTCAGGCACCTAATATTTCTCACTTCGTTGGGGCAAAAATATCGACCTGTTGTGCACCGCCAGGGAAGATTATTCATAAACGTAATTCAATTACGAAATTCGCGTGTAAAAACTTCCTGGTTTACATACCTTCTTCACCTCCCGCCTCACCCGTTAGGCTTGTTTTTCTGTAATTCTGTAACAACAACGGTGAGCCAAGGCTGTGGTACGGTATTTGTAGAATAATTTTGTGAATTGAGTGCAACAGAAAAATTGGTGCCATCAAGGAGGAAGAATTCCAATGGAAAAAACGACCAAAAAACAGAACAGGTTTGTCACCTTAGCCTTTTTGATTTCCATCGCTTATATCGTGATTATCGTATTAATGGACAAGTTCTTTTAGCGTGAAGCGGTGACCTTCTCCGAGAAAGTTACCGTTTCTCTGATGTAAGAAAACCAATCTTTTGAACAAAAGTCAGACTCTTTTGAGACCGTTTTATTGTTCAATACCCCCAAGAGGCAGGGCGCTTGCTCTGCCTTTTCTTTTTTGTCCTTGCTTTCTTGCCCGGCAAATTGTATCTTTGCTTCAAAAGACGCCTTCGCATGTAGCATGGCCACACCGCAAGCAACTGAACAATACTTTCAGCGACTCTCGCACAAGAGTCTGCATCCGGATGCCGTTGGAATTCTCGGCAAGACTGAATTTCGCGTTTCTGCCATCGGATTCGGCGGCTACCGCATTCACCACAATTCCGTCGAACACGCCAGAGCGTTGCGCTACGCGCTTCTGAACGGCATCAACCTGATCGATACCTCCAGCAATTATACCGACGGTGGCAGCGAAATGCTCGTCGGAAACCTGCTGCAAGAAATGTTTGAACGGGGCGAGGTGGCACGGGACGAAGTCGTGGTGGTCTCGAAAGTGGGCTACGTCCAGGGCCAGAACCTCACCCTGGCCCGGCAGTTGGAAGCCCGAGATCAGCCATTTCCGGAAATGGTGCCCTACCTGGACGACTGCTGGCACTGCATCCACCCCGACTTTCTGCAAGATCAACTCACGCGCTCCCTCGACCGCCTCCGGCTGCCTTCGCTGGATGTCTACCTGTTGCACAACCCGGAATACTTTCTCTCCGATGCCAGGAAGCGCGGCAGCATGGACGCCGAGGCCGCCCGCGACGCCTACTACCGTCGCATTAAGCATGCCTTCGAATGGCTGGAAGAAAAGGTACAAGAAGGTAAAATCAAGGCCTACGGCATTTCTTCCAACACCTTTCCGGCTTCAGAGCGAGATTTTGAATTCACGTCCTTAGAGAAACTTTTGCAGATTGCCGCAAGCGTTTCGCCGCAGCCCTATTTTCAGGTCATCCAATTCCCGTTTAATTTGTTCGAGATTGGCGCTCATGCAGAAAGGAATCAATCCGACGGCACCAAGACCTTGCTGCAATTAGCAGCGGAAAACCGGGTGGCTACTCTGGCGAACCGGCCATTGAACGCCATGGCAAACGGAGGGATGATACGCCTGGCCAGCTTCAGAGAAAGCGATGAACAACAAATCCGCAGCGATTTTTCCAGGCAGATTCAGGAACTGCGCGTTCTGGAACAGAAGTTTAAACAGGAGCTGATCGCAAAAGCGCCGGCAGACATGCCTCGAGGCAATCTGCAAACGGTTTTCTCCGTTGCACAGCACCTGGCCAAAGCGCTGGTGGATTTTGAGAATTGGGAGCACTGGGATCACGTCAAGCAAAACTACGTTCTGCCGCAGTCGCTTGCCTACCTGAGCTACTTGAATCGCCAACTGAGCGAAGACCGGAGTTGGCAGGCCTGGTACGATGCCTACGTCCATGCGCTGCACCGGTTTCTCGACACGGTGAGCAAGCACTACGAAAACCAGGCGCAGGCGCGTTCCAACGCGTTTGCTCAAAAGTTGGACAATCTGAACGACGCCTTGCGCTCGTCGGAAACGCTGTCGCAAAAGGCGCTCAGGATTCTGACCTCGACTGACGGCATCGACTGCGTTCTGCTGGGCATGCGCAAAACGCCTTACGTCGAAGACGCCCTGTCGGCCCTTGGAGAACCCAGCTTGTCGCAGGTTGCCACGACGCTGCAACAGTTTAGCAAATAGAAGCTATTCTGGCTTGGTGCCCGCGGCATGCGGTGTTTTCGGCTCTCAATTAATGGCGAGGCGTTTCGCAAAAATCGCGACTGAGAAATCGTCATGGAACCAGATTTTCGCATCGGCCCGGAGGCTTTGAAGTATTTCAAACTGGCCTACGCGCACCAGATGAAAGGCGAATTGGACCAGGCTTTGAAGTACTACGAAAAGTCTCTGGCGATCGAACCTACGGCTGAAGCGTACACCTTCCTGGGCTGGACTTACAGTTTTATGGGCAAGCTGGAACTGGCCATCAAGGCGTGCCAAAAGGCCATCGCCATCGATCCCGATTTTGGCAATCCTTACAACGACATCGGCGCCTATCTGCTGCAACTGGGCCAATTTGACGAAGCCATCGACTGGCTGGTGAAAGCCACTAAAGCCACGCGTTACGAAAACCCGGAGTTCCCGTACTGCAACCTCGCTCGGATTTATGAGCTGAAAGGCCTCTGGCCGTTGGCCATTAAGGCGTACCACCAGGCTTTGCAAATCCGCAAAGACTACCAGCCAGCGCTCATGGCCCTTTTGCGGTTAGAGGCAAAGTTGAATTGATGTTGGAGATATGGCGAAGATTGGGGTTTTATTTGTAAATTAAGAAACGACCGAAACGGTTCTGAGAAGCAATGTGTGAGTCATCCCGAGTAGGTCACTGCTTCTCAAGTGACCGTATCGAGGGGTGACGGGCGTCGCCCTTCGATATGTCCCGACCAAAAACCGGTCGGGAC
>JBHHYI010000115.1:0-13240 GCA_046757525.1 bacterium
CTTTCATCTCTTCTTCAGGATGGCCGCGCTGATAAGCGAAATCAACAATCCCACCGGAAAAGCTTTGCCAAAATTTATCTTGCCCGCCGACTCTTTGTCCCGATACGATTTGATGCCAATAAAAATTGTGGATAAGGCAACAATCATACTAATGTAACCCAGCCATTCGGCTTTGTCATAATCGACATTCTTACCAAATAGTGGGGTGGTTAAAAACATCATGAGCACCAGGACCAGGCCGGAAATTGAGCCGAATATCAAAACAATTCTACGCATATCGATCTCCTTAATGGGTTGATGTACAAAAAACTGGAAATATGAATGACTCAAATAAACAAAATCTTTTTTTATAATACATCACCCAAAAGGACCATTTGAGGAAAATCATACCAAAGTATGAGGCCGAACAAACTCCGGTTCCCCGATCACAGCAGGTTCGCTGAGGTCGTTACTCTGTTGCGCTAATTTCTCTGGCCTTTTGAATTGCTTGTGTGCGTCGGTTGACATCGAGCTTGCTGTATAAATTAGAACAGTGCGTTTTTATAGTGTGGAGGGACACGAATAATTTGTTGGCAATTTCCTGATTCGAGTACCCTTTGGCCATGAGTTCCAACACTTCCAACTCCCGCTCACTTATACCGTATGACTTCAGCTTTTCAGAATGGACCACAAGGCCATCCAAACCGTCTTGAAACCGAGCTTTCGACTTTTGTCTATCGATAATTTTCAGCCCAATCCAGATGCCCAGGGCGGTAAATAAGAGTGCAACAAGGCCCACATAAATTTCAATGGAAAGCTCTCTAACGAAAAAACGGTATTCGAGAACCCGAAGAAGAACAACGAGTATGGCTAAGAGAGCGCCATAGATAAAGACGGTTCTTTTCATGCCTCCAGCCTTGCCTGGTCGTTCTTAGTTTTTCTTGCCGGTGCACACTTGTTTCGCCCGTCCAATCCATTCCTTTGCAAGGTAATGGTAGACCGCATACGCCTTCCAGACAGCCGCGGCCCACTCCTGCACCAGACGGATGTGAGCTGCAGCGTCTTTGGCATCGATGATGTGGACGATGGTGAGGTCGCCGACATGGTCAAGCAGCTCCGGTTTGTCCAGTTGCTTCTTGCCGTCCAGCCACTGCCGCAGCAGCCGGAGCAGATCGCGATCGTTGCCGTATTCCATGAAGCAGCACATTCCGGTCAAGTGCGCAGCAAAGGACTTGGCAGAAATCATGTAGGGATCCGGATGCTGCAATGAATACGTGTCGACCGTCAGTCGGTGCACTCTGCCGTAACGGAAGTCGGAAAACTCTCTGACCAGAATCGTGTCGAACATCTCTTTGCAGCTCGATGGCGGTGGCAAGCCACAAGAACAGGGCATTTGATCCTCTAACATTATTGTTGTTGATGTAGAGAGTGTCTAAACGAAAACCCGACTCTCACGTGTCATTTCGAATCAGGCGCATGCCTGATGAGAAATCTGGATCAGCAACGATAGAGCAATTTCGTTGCGCAATTAGATTTCTCCACCGCTTCGCGTCGTCGAAATGACAATATGAGGAGGTTTACGGTGAATCATAAGGTCAACGCTTATTCCACTCCCAAATGTGCCATTTCAACACGTCGGGAAGCTTGAAGCCACACTGTTTCATCGTCAGCAGAATATGGCCGCGATGATGGGCTTCGTGGGAGATGAAATAGCCGAGCATGGGCACGACGCCACGCTTGAAATTGGACACCGCGCCGCCGCGCTCGAGGCCATACCGCAGGTACTTCTCCATCACCTCGCCCGATTGTGCCAGGGCTTGTTGGAGTTTTTCCTTCGGCGGGCTTTCTCCTTTTTCAAAAACGATCAAATTCTGTTTTATCTTTTTGCTGAACGCTTCCAATCGCCAGACCCTGACCATGTGCAGATGCGCCAGTTGACGGGCGATTTCGCGGCCGCCGCGCTTGCTCAAGGTCGCTTTCAGTGCCTCGTCCGGCAGATGTTCGAGTGTGAAAAGCATGATGCGATTGTGGATGCGCCAGGTTTCAAGGATTTGATTTTCGAGTTCTGTCATGTCACGGTATTTATAGTCTTACGTCGCATCGTTGCACAAAAGTACAACAGGAATTGGAACGCGCACAGCACGGATTTAACTGATTCAGAAGGATTGAATGGGCTGAATCTGTTGAGACAGTGAATTTAACCTATATAACTTTTAATTTCAAGGAGAAATAAATCCGTGCAGGTCCGTTCAATCCGCAAAATCTGTATTCCATTCATTTGCGGCTGCGCCGCGCTGAGCGGCTCTTTGACCTTACCGTCGCCCAACTCACGTAAAGCCCTCTGTCGAATGGAGGACGCTTTTCGTGTTCAACGTCTAAGCCGCATTTGTGAAAGCAGCTCTTTATTTTGGTCGTTTGCGTAAAGCTCGCCATTCATCCGCCAGCAACCCGACAAACAATATCCAAACTGACAGTGCTCCACCATGATCCCAAGACCTGCACTCAGCACTGCCTTGAGCGAACACTAGAATACTGTTGCCAGAAGAATCTTGAGGTTGTGCGTCAAGGTCAGGTTGAGAGGATAGATCGTGTTGAGATACTTGGTCATTTTGTTTGGGCTCACTTCAGCGTTGTTTTCCACTTAATGCACCCTATTGCTCGGCGGCCTTTGCTGTGCAGGAGCTTGCTCGCGTTCCAACGCCATTCCAGAGCAAAAAAGCAATTCTTGTGCCAATTAAGGAGACCAGGTACTGCCATTCACAAAATGAATTCTTTAAATCATGGATAAGAAAAATAACATCAATTGCAATCTGCGCCAGGGTGATTTTGTGCTCTGAAAGGGACATTTGCTATGTACGTACGGGAACGAAAAGAGTTTGCTTTTGACCGTTTTTTTTGTATTTTCTTGTATATGCTCACAGAGGATGCCAACCGAACTCTTTTTGAATCTCTAATCTTGGTGTTGCTGGTCACGGCCTGCGGTCACAATCCAGCATCTCCACCAACAGATTTGAGGCCGGTCAGAGCGGATTTTCAAAAAGGCATGACCTTTGTTTGTTGGAGCGCTGATTGTCTCAGTCGCAGTGAGGCGCAAAGCTCTTTGAAAAATGTCGTGAACACCGGGGCAAATTGGCTGGCCATCGTGGTTACTGGATATCAAGAAACAGCCACTTCGAGCTCTGTTTTCCTCGATCCGCAGTTGACCTCCACGGATGAGGCGCTGCTGGGAAGCATGGCCCTGGCCCGAACCCTGGGTTTCAAGGTTTTCCTCAAGCCCCATCTGGATGTTTTGGATGGCAGTTGGCGTGGAAACATCGCGCCGGAAAACCTGAACGCCTGGTTCGAAAGTTACCGTGCCTTCATCCTTCGATATGCCGGCATCGCCAGAGAGTTTGCGGTGGAGCAATTCAGTGTTGGTACAGAATTGCCATCGATGAGCGGTTATGCAGAACGCTGGCGCCAGATTATTGCCGCGGTGCGGGCGAGCTATTCGGGGGCGTTGCTCTATTCAGCCAATTGGGATGAATATACGGACGTTGAGTTTTGGGACGCGCTGGATTATGTGGGAATTGACGCGTTTTTCCCCTTGACCCGCGACGCCAACGCTGATTTCGACCAGATTTTGAACGGCTGGCAAGCCTGGGCAGACGTTGTCTCAGATTGGCAGAAAACCGTGCAGAAGGAGATCATCTTCACGGAGATTGGGTACGCCAATCAGAACGGTACCAATATCCAGCCTTTCAATGCCGCCGTGAGCAGCCAACCGGATCCGCAGGAGCAGAGCGACTGCTACCGCGCAGCCCTGGTCACCTTCGCGGACCAGGCCTGGCTGAAGGGCGCTTATTGGTGGAGGTGGCGGGCCGACTTGCGCGGGGGTCCCGCTGACCTGGGATATACCCCGTACCAGAAACCGGCAGAAGCAGTATTGACCAGCGCCTGGCGTGGATTCATTCAGTGAACCACGTTGAGCTGCGATTTCAGGCTGATTATTGATGGAGAAGTCTAGCTTGACGCCTTAAACGAAGGATTGTTCGGATGGGAATTTGGCAGTTCGTGAGGGCGGGCCAGCCAGTGTCATGACACTGTTGAGGCGAGTTCACTTTTTATTCATAATAAGCAACACTCATTACAAAGGAGACACAGTGGCAAAAACTAATTATCGACGCGAAAAGCGAAAGAAAGAATTAGCAAGAATAAGGAAAAGGGAAGAAAAAAGACAACGCAAACTGGACAAGAACAATGTTCAGTCCGAAGAGAATCCAGAACAGTCTCGGGACGAGGGAGAAAATGACTGAATGTAGGGAATCCTACTCATTTCGGTCAGATGCATGACCCAATCCATTGACCGGAGGAGCAATGTTTATTGCAATGAATCGTTTTCGAATCGCTTTGGGAAAAGAAGAAGACTTCATTCAAATATGGAAGAAGCGCGAAACCTACGTTGAAACTGTCCCGGGATTCAAGGAATTTCATTTGCTGCGAGGGCCCACAGATGAAAACTGTACTTTATTTGCGTCCCACACCGTTTGGGATTCTAAAGATGCGTTTGAAGCGTGGACCAAGTCCGATGCGTTTCAAAAAGCGCACGCCAGCGCAGGGGGAGCAAAGGATGTCTACCTGGGCCCCCCGAGTTTTGAGGGATTTGAAGCAGTAATCTAAACGGTGTCCCTTTTAGGAAACGCTCCCTGTTTGCTGTCATGCCTGCGAAAGCAGGCATCCACTGGGTGGCCGGGTAGGGGGCCACCCAACTCCAACCCCTGGATTCCTGCTTTCGCAGGAAAGACATCGCTTGTTCCGACTCTTTGGCGTTTCCGACATTTAAAGCAATGCGGCCACACCGGATTGCGGAAGCTTTTAGTAAAGGCTCCTCCGGAGCGGAATGACAGTTGTTTTTCTTTGAGCACAAAGGTAGTCGTCCAGAGTAGTCCCGACCGCTTTTTGGTCGGGACGTATCGAAGCCCGTCACCCCTCGATACGGTCACTTGAACAGCAGTGACCTACTCGGGATGGCTCGAGTTACTTTCGGGAAATGCCTTCCATGGCACCAAACATTCAACCTGGGGCCAGTTTGAAGCTGTACGATATTTCAAAGCCCATTTCAGCGCAATTGCCTCCCTGGCCTGGAGATCCGGCTTACAGCAGCGAGAAGGTTGCTGACATTCGTTCCGGTGCTGCCGCAAATGTTTGCAAAATGGTTTTGGGTAGTCACTTTGGCACGCATGTGGACGGCCCTTATCATGTTTTCGAGCAAGGGATGAGAATAGGCGCGGTGCCATTGCAAGCTTTCATTGGACCAGCCTGCGTGGTGAACTTTGTGGCTGGCAACAGCATCGACGTTGCGGATTTAGACGGGGTAGACCTTGGGAAGGTCAAGCGGATTTTGTTCAGAACCTCAAGCAACGCCAAGTCAGTGGCATTCGAGGAACACTTCACCTACCTGACGCCGGCAGCCGCTGAGAAGCTGGTCAAAGCAGAAATCGTACTCCTGGGAACCGATGCTCCCTCGGTAGATCCCTTCGAAAGCACCAACCTGCCTGTGCACAAGATTCTCATAGAGAATGGCGTGGCCATTCTGGAAAACCTGGAGCTTTGTCAGGTGCCTGAAGGTACCTATGAACTCATCGCTTTGCCACTCAAGTTGCTTGATGCAGACGCCTCGCCGGTGCGTGCGGTTTTGCGAAAGCGATAGTTTTCTTGCCCTCCGGAGAATCCATATTTTGTCTCTTTATCCAGAGGTGACGGGCTCCCGACCCAAAAGCGGTCGGTACCTCAAACGGTGACCTTCTTTGAGAAGGTCACCGTTTGACAACCCATTGCAAAGAATCCCCCTTTTTGAAACTGGTCTTTACTCATAACTATATACTGGAGACCGGGAGACAGTCATAACATGTCACTCCTGACGGAGTTTGAGGAGGCGGAGGGTGATGGCAACTATAAACATGCCACCCCTCTCGGGGTTGAGTTCGCTTTTGTCAACATTTTCTTTGCAGAAGAGCGGGAAAACCGCGTAGCGGTGATAGGTTTATAGCAATTCATCCATTCATCATCGAGAAAACCCCGTTAGGGGTGACATGTCAACACTCTGCACGAGCGAAAATCTGTCTCCTTTCAAAAGAAGAAAGACCCTCGCAATCGAGACGATTGCGTTACGTACAACAGAGCGTTTCCTAAAAGACTCTGTGGAAATCAGCGCAATGTGTGCAGAACAGTGAAATCAAGCCTGGCCTAAAATGTCGGCTCAAAGGGGGATTGGTCAGCAGGGATTCTTTAACAATAACCGATTCTACTCAGTACACGAAGCCTCCGAAGCCCACGCCGATGGCGATGGTGTTGCCCGTCACCGAATCGCTAAAGCCATCGGGTTTAAACCGATCGTAGAGGTAGGCGACCTCGGAGGAAATCGCCAAATGGTCTTTGCGCACCAGGATGCCGGCACCCAGCTTAGCCCGCAAACCTCCCTGGCTTCCACCGCCAAGATCGAAAGAGAGGTAATTGACGCCGCCAGCCAAGAAAGGAATAGTGTTCGAACCAGAGTCGAAGAAGTAGCCCACTTTAGGGCCAATGCCCAAATTCGTAAGGGAACTGCCGCCCTGCGACAGGTAAGTCAAGGAGACATCGCCTCCCAGGCCTAACCCGGGAGCAACGAAGTGAAAAAAGCTGGGGGCGATGGTGATGGTGGTGAAGCGGTCATTGTTGAAGCCGCCACCGTAGAGGTCACCGCCCTGGCTGGAGAACGAAGCCGTGCCGCTGATGAGTGCAGCCCCTTTGGCGGTTGCCGAACTTCTTGATTGGCTAAAAGCCAGGCTGACTGCGAGCAATGACGCTGCAAGCGCGAGGACTAAGATTCTGTGCTTCATGGTTTCCTCCTCTTGTTTAGAGGTAACAGATTACTGAAGACGCATCTAATAAGTAAGACTACATTCTTAGCCAAAATCTCTCAACAGGAGGCTTGAGACGGCAAAAAAAATCCCGGCCTGGTACTTTGACTGAAAGCCGGGAGTTTCTAAACAAACAACGTTAGTAGGTAATTGTTGGCGAAATGTTAGTTTCGCGTCACCCCAAAACCAAGTTTCAAGGGTAACGTCCGTCCCAAATTCCGATTTGAGACGGACGTTGCACAGACGTTTCCGGGGACACCGTTAGAACGATTGCGTTATTTTGGCAAATGCGAGCCGTCCGATTTTTGGTGCGCCGGTGATTTCTAAGTGGTCGTTGTCAGTTAAATTCTGGATGGTGAGCGAGAGCCGCGTGTTGCGCGAGAAGGGCAACCGGTAGTTCGCATTGAGATCGAGGACGGCAAATCTGTCCGACTTGCCGATAAAGACGCCGGTGTTGACGGGAAAGCGGTCGACCCAGCGCAATCGCAGCATGCCGTCCAGACCTAATCGGGGGTTTCGATAGCCCAGGGTGGCCCCAAACTTGTTTCTGGGTGCATTGAGTGCCACGTCGCTGATGCCACCCAGGTTCTCGAAGAAATTGTCGTCCACAAATGAATAGGTGCCGCCAATACTCCAGTTGTTATTGATGAAGTAGTTAAAGCTAATGTCCAGGCCGTTTAAGTTAACGTCGCCGAAGTTGCGATAGGTTAGAATGACGGCCGTGGGGTCAAAGGCCTCTTTCGGACTCACCGTGCCAAACGGGATGAATGCCGCACCGTTGTTGTCGGTGCCGGCTACAAATAGTTTGGTCAGCTCGTCGACGGCGGAGCCATTGCCGTTGCCGCCGGCTTGTGGATTGTCCAAAGCAAGGAGCAATTGGGCAAGTTGAGCATTGTTGGGATCTGCCAGGGCCGCGCCGAATTGTGGCCCTAACGAAGCCGCCAGAGTATTGGGATCCAGAAACACGTTCGGGGTTTCGACGATGAGGGGGCCGATAAAGTCCTCCACTTTGGTATGATACACATCCAAAGCGACGACGAGTTTTTTGGCGATGATGCCCTTGTAACCAAATTCAATGGTCTGGGTGGTGGTTTCCTTGATTCGCTTCACATCCACGGGATTCTTAGGGAAGAAAGGGGCTTCCCCCGGTCCGGCAGTGGGATTTAAAGCGAGCAGGACATTTTGGACTCCGCTCACCTGTTGCGGCACGATGCCCACGAACGCCTGGGTCAGGGCCGCAACCTGGGCCGGAATTTGGTCGGGCGGGACGCCCAGGCCAGCAAGCGCTTGTGCAACCTGGTCCTGAAAAGTGGGTAAAAAAGCACCCAGCACCGCCTGGCGCGCAAAGCCCCACATGACGTTGGTAAAAATGGGATCGTTGAGATCGATAAAGTCCTGGTTCGAGAAGCCCCTGGGGTCTAACGGCGCAAACGGAGAACGGAAGCGCGGATTGCCGCTGGCATCGAAATTAAAGTTGAACCCGGACTCAGGGACGCCCTGCGCCACGATGTTGGTTCCAAACGCTGGATTGCCAAAAGCGGCGCCGAGACCAAAGGCGTCTTTGACCGAGGTGATGTCTAAAAAGAGATTGTTGGTCGTGGGGGTGGAAAAGGCTCGGTTGTAAGTGACACGGAAGTTGTCGGTGGGTCTCGGTTTAAAAACCAGAGCCAATCTGGGCGAAAAAGTGGGGTCTTCGAGTCGGTTGTGATTGTCCACGCGTGCAGCCCAAACAAACTTCAATTCAGGCCTGATTTCAGTTTCGGATTGCAAATAGGCGCCAAACTCGTTGATATCGTCGTTGTTTTCATTTTTGCCGTTCACAGAGCCTTTGGTATTGGGACGGGTGATCAGGGCGTCCAGACCGTAGGTAAATAACTGCCGTTTACCCAGGGCCAGGCTGTGCTGGAGCTGGGCAACAAACAGGCTGGAATTGTCGATGATGGGCTGGCCTGTGCGCAACAGAAAGGTGTCTCCCGCGTCACTTTTGTTAAAATAGGCTTGAAAGAAAAGATCTTTGTAGAGAACTCTACCCTGAACGTAGCTGTAGTTCCAATCTTTAGCCTGTCCCGCGCCAATACCGGTCAATTCGATGTCGTTGGCCTGGTTGAATCCGCCGTTAACGATGAACGTCAGGTCGGGCGTTGCACGGAAGTCCAGCCGGCCTTCGAGACCTATTTTTTCGATATCGTAATCTCTCGCGCCGATGTTCAAGGTTTGGGGATCCGCTCCGGCTGAGATGGCGTCTTGCCGTGCTTTTACTTCAACCGGATCGGTGGTTTTGAAGTCATTGCCTTCATAGAATTGAGCGGAGAATTTATAGCCAATTTTGTTGTTGTAACTGCCGGCATGTCGTATAGAGGTCGTGAACAGACTTCTCTCCCCGCCGCCAATGCTGACGGTGGTTCCTTCCGAACCGAAAGGCGACTTGGTGAGCATGTGAAATACGCCGTTAGCGCTGTTGGGGCCATATAAAGCGGACCCCGGTCCCAACACCAGTTCTATCCGTTCGATGTCGTCGTTAGGCGTAGGAATGAAATTGTAGGCATTGACGCGCAAGGAAGGCACGCGCGCAATGCGGTTGTCCACCAGGGTCAACAGGGAGCCTGAAAAGATGTTGTTGAAACCTCGAACCACCACGTTGGACTGACTTAACCCGGTGGTGACCATGTCCACGGCTGGCAAGGCTTTCAAATGCTCTGCTGGCGTGAGAACGGGTCTGGCCTCGATCTGCTGTGCTTCCAGCACGGCAACATCGGCCGGGGCATCCAGTACTTTTTCCGGACGTCGTGAGGCGGTAACGGCGATTGGATTCAATTCAATGCCGGTTAACTTAAGAGCGATGTTTAAGACTTTGGATTCTCCGGCTGAAAGGACGATGCCGGTCAGTTCTTTCTTTTCGTACCCAATAAAAGAAACGATGACCGTGTAGGTGCCTGGAGGAATGTTTTTCACAATGAAGCGGCCGGTGATCGTGGCAGCAGCGCCGGTTTGCACATCTGGTGAAGTTACGATGACATTAGCGCCAGGGAGGGCTTCCCCGTTTTCCTGGTCGGTGACGGTTCCGCTCAGGGTGGCCTGTTGGGCTAATGCCGCCACTGAACAGAAGATGATGAGTGAAGCGCAAAATAAAGCCGTTAACAACCCATGTTTTCCACCTGTTCTCATAATATTCCTCCCTCTAATGAATGAATAGGTTATTATTTAAGCCTTTGTTAAAAATCCTCCTCTGGTCAAGAAATGTTTAGCTAATAAGGAAAGTTTCTTAGGAAAAGTTGGTTGAAGCGCTAAAAAATAGTCTATTTGTTTCAAAAAAGCAAGTATTTTTTGCGGAAATATTAATTTGGGCGTGCAGTGCCATCTCCTTTGAAAGAATTGGTGCAGAAAAAGAAGTTGTGCGGGGGTAACTGTTCAGCCAGTCACATGCTTTATCCAAGTATTTGGCGCCCGGAGTTTTGTTTTTGAGAGAAACAACAGGTGAACCCGCGCAAGAATGATATTTTGCTGAGGAGCGTCATTCTGAGCATATAACTCACCTCATTTGCCAATCTGCAAGTGAGCTGATGTGCGAAGAATTTTACTGGCTGAACTTACAAGAGGGGAATAAAAGGGGCTGCCCTCTCACTGCACGCTCTAAAATGACAAGACGGTCGGGACTTTTTGGGCAACCCCATTTTGAATATTGTTTATAGCTGGTAGCGCAACTCGAACATCGCCAGTCGCTTAATCTCTGGTGAGCCGACAAATTGCCTCTGACCATCGTCGAAAAGGTTGGTGATGGATACATTGAGGCCGAGGCCACGCCCGGTATTGTAACCAAAGAATAGGTCCACGGATTCAAAACCGCCAAGCGGTCCCCGATCCTGGAAAGGAGGGGCTCCGGTGCCTTTTCCTGCTTTGGTGGCTCGGTGACTACCAGAGATGAAGTCGTATTCATCCAAATGGCGTACTGTGAGGGAGGCAAATGTTCCCCGCCTAATAAAGTCGTTTACGGTAACGCCAAAATTGTATTTGTTTTCCGGAGCGTTGAAGCTCAGCTCATCCACTTTCCCATCGCGGTTAATATCGTTGCGAAAGATTTTTCCACCCGCTGTGTCACTTTTGCTCGGGAAAAGGTCTCTGGCTTCGATGAACGAGTAACTGCCATTGACGCTGACATGTTTGTTGATTTGAACGTTCACACCGATGTCCAAACCTTGGATATTAACTTCGCCAAAATTTACGTAAGTTGACGTGAATTCGGCTTGCTGGAAGGCATCGTTCCCAATTTTTACAATGTTCGTTCCGGAGAATGGATTACCGATTAACACGAGTGGACTGATGAAATCTTCGTAGCGTGTGCGATACGCGTTAAAATCCAGAAACACTTGGTCGGTAACGAGACCTCGATAACCGAATTCGATAGACTCGGATTGCTCTGGCTTCAGCCTCGGGATCTCGGTGCCATCGGCAAGCGTAAAGCCTCTATTGTTACCACGCAGCAACAACGGGAAGCCGGCGATTGGCGAAAGCGGCAGAAAGAGGAATTGGTTAAGGACGGCCGGAGCTTGAAACGCCTGGTTATAGGTCACACGAAAATTGCCGAACCCGGGCACTTTGTAAAGCAGCCCTACCCGGGGACTGTACTGGGTTTCGTAATTGTCGTGTGTATCAACACGACCCGACAACACCAATTTGAAATTTGCAGGCAGCTCGCGCTCTACCTGGCCGTAGAGACCGAACTGTTCGATGGTAATATCTACATTGCCGGTATCGGCCAGAAATGTACCTTTGCTAACCGGTTGATTATTCTCATAGTTAATTCCCAATATGGTATTAAAACCGGCGAACGTATTGTTGTACTGCGCTTCAAAATTAAAGCGCTCCGATTCATCCACGAATTTCGCCGCCTCTATGGCGTTGTCTTCTGAAAATCCGGCTTCAATAAACGCCGCCTTGGTATTGATATTGTGGGTCTTGCCGGCATCGTTGCCCGTTCGGTAAACCGTGGCAAAGAAATGCGGCGAAACGAGGCGCAACTGCTGGATATCGTTTACCCAGCCATCCACTTGATTGCGGCTAATGTTAGTGGTGACGATATCTTCGACCCTGGCTCTTGCGTAAGTTGCAATCAGTTCCGTATTCGGCGTGAAGGAATAATACAGACTGGCATCAAAGCGAAAGTGTTCGATATTGAAGTTTGGATCTTCAAGGGTGGCGTGGACGATTTTTCCAGTATTGGGGTCGATGGTCACAGCCGCTGTGTCGTTTTTAACAAAATCATCGGCTCTCACAAATTCGAGGTTCGCTTTATAAGCAATCTTATCGTTCAGCGCTCCGGCATGGCGGAAGCGGCCGATAAACGTGCTGCGTTCGCCACTGCCAATAACAGCAGTCGTGCCGAGCGACTGCCTGGGATGCTTTGTGGTGATGCTGAGCACCCCGTTGCTGGCGTTCGGCCCCCATAACGCCGAACCCGGCCCAACAATGATTTCAAGCCGTTCAATATCTTCTTTCGCTACCGGCAGCAGGTTTCCAGGACCTACGCTGGCGCCGGGCAGCATGGAATTACGATTGTCGGCAAAGGTCTGGAAGCGAAAGCTGAAGGCGGTCATGAAGCCGCGCGCATTGATCGCGATGCCGTCCACGCCGGTACGGTAAAAGTCAACACCTTTGGCCTTGGCAATGGCTTCACCGTAAACGAATCCGGCACTTCGACGGATATCTCTGGCTTCGAGTACAGCGATCGTCGCAGGGGCATCAGTAATTTTTTCGGGTTTGCGAGAAGCCGAAACCACAATCCCCTCGGTTTGGATAACGGTCTCCTGCAGGGTGAGGTTTACTTCTGTCGGAGTATCCACGGTCACCTGTACAGAACTGCTTTTCTGTTCAAAACCTATCATGGTGACCGTAATGGTATAGGTTCCGGGGGGAACGAACTTGATTCTATAATCGCCGTCCAATCCAGTGGCCGCACCGAGATAAGTATCTTCGATAACGACGTTGGCGCCGGGGAGTGGATTACCAGCGTCGTCGATCACTTTACCGCGTATCGTTCCGGTTTGCGCCCATGCGGCAGAGGCCGAGATCGCCATAACACAAACCGCAGCAAGCAATTTCATGTGTTTTGTTTTCATTTTTGCCTCCATATTGAGAAAAGATAAAATTGGCTACAGTAATTTTGTGACCTTAAAACAGTTAATGAGCCATGTCTAATCACCTCCATCATTTGTCGATTCTCTGGATAATTTTGTGATTGTAGACGTCCAGATGTACTGGTGAAGCCTTGATGATTTCATATTAAATCATTGTTGCCGGGTTAAACGGATTCTGATAATTGGCATGCAGGCAAAACGTCGTCGGACTGGTCACGTACGCCGCGGGTGGCGTCTACCGGTTTGGTTTCG
>JBHHYI010000116.1:0-13068 GCA_046757525.1 bacterium
TTCGGAGCAATTGGACCCTTGGTGGATTGCATTAAACATCCGTCATGACGCTGAGTCTCATCGCCTTGAGAAGTATTTCACGGGCACTACAATTAAGCATTTAACGGGGAGGTCACTTGCCAAATACGAATTTGCACTTCCTCCCCTTAAAGAACAAAAAGAAATTGTCAAACGCGTCGAAGCGCTATTCAAAATCGCCGACCAGGTCGAGGCGCACTACCGGAAAGCCAAAGCCCAGGTGGACAAGCTCACGCAAACCATCCTCGCCAAAGCCTTCCGCGCCAAGCTGGTGCCGCAAGACCCGAATGATGAGCCGGCGGAGAGGCTGCTGGAGCGGATAAAGGCATCGAAGCAGGAACGAGAATTCAGCGGCAAAAAAAGAAAGAGTCGAAATGGGTGACATCAAGCTCTTTAGACTCGTAAGCATCACGGAGTTCACAACAAAAGGAGATGTTCTATGGACAGAATCACACAATATCAGCGCGAGTGTTGGGAGTCGTACAAGTCAGCAATAGAGCTGCCTGACAACTACACCTACTATTACGGCAATCCGGTTAAAGTCCATGTTCCGGTAGAAACCGCAACCCACGGTCTGATGATTGTCGGGGCTTATCCCACGGCACACTTTCACACCATCGACGGGATACCTGATGTGCCGGTGGCGGACCATCTTTACCCATTCAGCTCCGAGAAATATTTTGATGGCAGTCGAGTACGCCCTGTTAATTCCGGTGAGGAGTTGGAGGGGCATTACCTTAAACCACTCCGCTGGACAAGAGACAAGTGCTGGATCACTGATCTCGTCAAGGTTTTTCTGTTCAAAGGAGGACATGTGGAGCGGTACTGCAAGTTAGGAAAAAATAACACCATGGCCACCCGACAGCAATTCTCACAGTATGCCAGAAAGAGTCTTGACTTTTTGTACAGGGAAATCGAGTTGGCTCAACCGCTTGCGATTTTATTACTGGGTGTGGAAGTAACGTCTGTTGTACTCGGTTGCAGTGAAACCAAAGCCGTAGAGCTGATGACTCCGTCAGCAATCAATAAGGAAATCAATGGCGTTGATTATATCTTTTTCCCGCTACCACATCCAGGTATTGTTATGCGAAATTCTGAAAGAGGGAAGTATTGGCAACATAAGTTGAGAAGCGAATTTCTCCCGAATCTCGAAAAGCATCTTGAGAAGTTTGTGAATTAAGACTTCAAAGAATCCGTGCCAGGCCTCGTGCCGGTTTGCTGCCAGGACGTTGCCAAATTACGATTCTCATGAAGAAAAGGCCTGTCGCCCGAGATCGCAGTACCTGAGCCCCAAACCCAGTCAATAAGTGCTTAACGGCGGCCTGACCTGGCCCCGTGCAGCTCCACCACGCCGGCTTTCTCTAACAGCCAGAAATACTGCTCGATCTCGACCAGGGGAACTGGACCAAACTCGGCGGCTACCCGATCGCGAATCTCACCCAAATTGCGCTCGCCGTCGGCGAAGTTCAGGGCTTCGTACCAGTAATACAGACCGCGGCGAGCCAATTGAAGCTTTTGCAGAAAATCAGGGTCTTCTAATTTCTCCTTGAGCCAATCCTGCCCGTATTGGTGACGAAAAATGTTGACCGGGCCGCGTATTTTCGCGTTCCGCTGGGGAACCATGAGGGCCACATCCTCCCTGCGAGGTGGCGCTGGCTTGAGGGCACCCCAGCCTCTCATCTTGCTAAGCGGGGCGGCCTGCTCTTTGGCACGCTGCTGAGCGCTGGCCTCGCCCCTGGCCAATGCGGACACGGCTTTCTGCAGGTAACGCCCGGCTTCCCCCTGGCCTGCGAAGACCTCCAGACTCTGGAACGCTGCGGCTTCCCGACGGTAAGCTTGTCGAATAAGGTTGATGGCCTCCCGGTAGTCTTCTGCGGCCGATTCTTTGCTGGTCTGCTCCAGCAAGTCGGCCACCCGCCGCTCCTCACGAGCCAATCGAATGCGGGCCTTTTCAAGCGCATTCTGGGTCAAGGCCGGAATCTGCGCGGGACCCGCCGAAGCCATGATGTAGGCCGCGGCGCCAGCAATCACAATGGCCCGTTTCATCTGTGTGGCATCCGCCCGCTCACGCGTGTCTTCCTGAGTCCCGATGTAAGGAAACTCTTCTATCTTCACATCCGACAGACCCCATTGCTGCGCATGTTCGGCAATATATTCTGCGGTCTGTTCCGCACCTAAAGACGGCGCAAAGCCGGAAAAATTGGCCCCGATGTAGGAAAAATGATTCAAACCTCTCTCGCCAGAACTTTCGGCGATGAGCGCGTTCATGACCTCAGCATCGATCAAAGTGGAAGTTTGACCGTAGATTTGGCGTCCGTTACTCAGTAACAGCGCCAGCACGCATGCTATGATTTCTCTTTTCATAAATCCTCCAACCGGAATAATTCCTAAACCGTAAGCTATCGAGAAATACAAATCTGAATAAAATGCCGCATCGTTGTCCAGGTCACAAGAGACCGTCTTTTCGCCCTCTGCTGCTCTTTGGGACCTCCTCTTCAATGAATCGGCGTCCTCGCCCGCAGGCTCCTTCGAATCAGTCATTAGCCCGACACCCCTTGCAATAACCAAAATCGCTACCACGTTGTCAAGAAAAAAATTCTCCGCAAAGAACGGTTTCGGATTTAGTGCTTGCATTTATGAATGGTGTGAACTAACTTCCTTGCAAGATTTGGTGCGCTGTCAGTTCAACAGCCGTTTAAAGGAGTCGAGCAAGATTTCCAATGCAACAGATTAAACTTGGCGTCATCGGAACCGGCCTGGCTGCCGAATTCTTGCACTGGCCTGCCTTGAAGCAGCTCCAGGCCCAGTTTAGAATAACCGCTGTCTGTAACCGCACGGTGGCGAAGGCGATTCGTTTTGCAAAACTGGTGGGCTGCACAAACTGGTACTCCGACTACCGCGAAATGCTCGCCAAAGAGGACCTGGAGGCTATGTTTGTTTGCACGCCTATTTTTCTCAACTACCGGGTAAGCAGGGATTGTATTCTCGCCGGCAAACACGTCTTATGCGAAAAACCGCCGGGAGTCAATTTGGACGAAGCACAAAAGATGGTCGAGCTTGCAAAAACCAGCGACCGCGTTCTCATGATCGGTGAAAATTATTACTACCGGGAAGACCTGAGGCGAGCAAAAAAGATCGTTGAGGCCGGAGAAATAGGCGAGCCGTTCCTCATCCGTATCGCAACCCTGATGAAAATCAGCGCGGAGGAAATGTGGACTTCTCGCAAGTGGCGCATTCATCCAGCTCACCGCGGCGGCATTGTTTCCGACGCGGGGGTGCACCACATGGCCGCTTTTCGCCTGCTGGCTGGCGAAGTAGACGAAGTGTTTGCTTACGAGTTAGATGTGTATCCCGGGGTGCAAGACTCAGATAATTTGTTCTTGAATTTGCGATTTACCAACGGCGTTATTGGGCAGTACACGGCTTGCTACTCGGCCATCCTAAAGAGTCCTGTGCCGTTCCGAACCGAAGTCTATGGCGACCGGGGCAGCGTGCTCATTGACGACGGCGTGCTGGAACTCTTTCTGGAAGGCGACAAAGCCAGTGAAATCATCCGGTTAGGGGATTTCGATTTTGGTTTCACGAATCAGTGGCTGGATTTCTACCAAGCCATCACAAACGGCATTGAGGTCCTCGGCACACCGGCAAGAACTTACAAGGATTTTGAGCTCGTTCTAAAGGGATTGGAGTCAGCGCACCAGAGGACGCCGATTCAGATGAATCCCACCATGCAGCAGGGCGCCACGCCCTAAGCCGGGGCGCAGGCCCTCAAAAATAACTTGCATATTTTTAAAAAACTTTTAAATTAAGGGGGTTTCGGTGAGCGTAGCTCAACTGGTAGAGCACCAGACTGTGGATCTGGTCGTTGGGGGTTCAAGTCCCCTCGCTCACCCTCCTGCAACACGTCCCCATCGTCTAGTGGCCTAGGACTCGGGATTTTCGATCCCGCAACAGGGGTTCGACTCCCCTTGGGGACGCCAGCACCACTGACAAGGGCGGCGGCGACTTCGTAATCGCACGAACCGCCCTTTTATTGTTGTGTAAGTTCAGAAAATGAACTTGCCTTAAAACTGCAAATTGAACCCTTTGTAATTATTTTATGGTACATTGGGCTCATGAAATTGGAGACGCAAGAAATTCAAAGGGACTCGGCATGCGAATCATATTAATCGGACCACCGGGCTCGGGCAAAGGGACCCAGGCCAAGAGACTCGTAAAAAAACTGGGAATCCTTCACATCTCCTCGGGCGACATGCTGAGAGAGGCTGTGGCCCAGGGCACCAGACTTGGTTTGCAGGCGGAAGCCTTCATGAGACAAGGTGCGCTGGTACCAGATTCCCTGGTCATCGACATGATCATGGCGCGCATTTCACAAGCAGATTGTAAAGAAGGGTTTGTGCTCGACGGTTTTCCGCGCACGCTGCCTCAGGCGGAAGCCCTCGATACGGCACTCCTCGCCGCCGAGGTCGAGATCAACCACGTGCCCCTCCTACTCGTACCAGACGAATTGATCATCACCAGAATTACAGACCGGGTCATGGATCCGGTGACTGGCAAAATCTACCATCTGATATTCAACCCACCGCCAGACCAGGTTCTCCACCGCGTCGTTCATCGAAAAGACGACGCTTTGGAAACCGTCACGAATCGGCTGGCCAAATACCATGAGCAGACAGAAGCCCTCATCCCGTTTTATGAAAGAAAAAATCTGCTGAGAAAAATCTGTGGTGTGGGCACGATAGAAGAAGTCGAAAACAGCCTGCTCACCGCATTAGGCGTCGCTTGATCTACAGAAAATTTTGCGCCGATATTTCCCGGTCGCCGTGCATGATTTTGAGGGAAATACCGACGCACGAATTCAGACGGAAACCGCTAACACGCTTGCAGTCTATCTCAAGCGAGGTTTCCAGACAGACACTCGCAATAGTTACAATCGAATGGAATAAATATTCCAGAAGGAAACGCTTGGGGGACCGTGGCCCGTTTTTCCCGGGCAACAATCAACTGGTCAAAAAAGTGCAAGAGGCAAATTCTAAGGAGAGTGCAATGGTTAAAAACTCAACTCTACTCAAGCGCAAGATTTCAGCCGAGGAAGCGCATGCGAACTACATCATGATTCAGAAACGAGACCTGGATTTTTTCCCAAAAGTGGGCAAACCGTTTAAGTTAAAGGTGGCAGACAAGGACTTTGAGATTTTTGTCAAAGCGGTAGAGTGCTGGTGTCAAGGCCCGAAAAAGCCACACAGCCATTATCGCATAGACGCAACGCCTTTTCGGGAATTGATCAAACTCAATTGGGGGACCAAGATCGTTATTGAAAAAAAGGGAGAAACGGAGTACCAATTGGAGGCTTAAAGTCCGGCACACCTTGCTTCAGGAAAACCCGGGATTACCTCCCAAACGTGCAAGGCTCAAGGCCACAAAACCAAAAAGGCAGCGTTCCTCCGCTACGCTGCCCGGTAGTGCAATTCATAATTATCGTTACAAACCCTGGCAGGGCTAATATGTTAACTGAGAAACGATGGTCTAGTCTGTCAAACTCATTTGAAAGATGTGGAGAAGGGCTTGGATTCAACGAAACATTGCCTTGATACTGCCCCAGGTTTGACGTGCACTAGAGATGGTTGGCGTGGCCGAAATCTCCTTTGAATACGTGAAGGAACCATCCTTGTCCATGATTTTCAGGCGATAAAAAAAGTTTCTGCTGGTCTGCTTAAATACGGTCTTATCTTCGTAACTGTAATTTTTCTTATCCTGTTGACCAGTTATGGCTTTGACGAATCCTATTTCCTTAAAATTATTCTTCTCGAAGCCCCGTTGAACTTCAAATCCTTTCAAATTAACTTCGTTTTGACTCGACCACTTCAGCGCCACCTTGTTGAAACCGGGCTCGGCGCGAAAGTCTATTATGATAGCCCCGGCATATAATAAAGGTACAATAACACAAAAACACAGCCATACCAACAACATCAACTTTGTTTTTTGCATGCGTTGCTCAAGGTTTAACTTCCTGTTAAAACACCTTAATTTCTTTGACATCTTCAAAACAATAAAATAAATAATCTTCCGACAAAATCAAGAGTTTTTTTACAAATCTCCATGAAAGTGCATGATTTTCTCCTCAGCGCCCGCCGGAAGCCGTGCCTTGAAGCAGATTTTCCGGAAGCCGCGGCATTTTCTTGTCTATCGGAAACCAACGGCCCAAACCTAAGCCTTCAATAAGTTGCCATTCTTGTCGATAACAACTTAAGAGAATAACGCCTTAAACCAAATGCAATCAATGAACAAACCCAAACACGCTACGACGGAGTTCTACAATATTTTAGGGCAAAGCCCTACCATGCAAAGAATTTTCGCTACGATTTCTAAAATTGCTAAAAGCCCAAAAGCTACGGTTTTGATATTGGGCGAGAGTGGCACGGGCAAGGAATTAGTGGCGCGGGCTGTACACGAGGCAAGTCCTTTGGCCAACAAGCCATTTGTTGAAATCAATTGTACCGCGCTGCCCGAGAATCTGTTGGAAACCGAGCTGTTCGGTTACGAACCCGGGGCGTTCACCGACGCCAAACGCACCAAAAAAGGTCTACTGGAGCTGGCGGACGGTGGAACCTTCTTCCTGGACGAAATCGGCGATCTCAATCTGCGCTTGCAGGTCAAACTACTCAAGGTGTTGGAAGAAAAGACGTTTAGAAGAATCGGCGGTACGCAGAATATTCAAGTCACCATGCGGATCATGGCAGCTACTAACCGCGACCTGGCTGATTTCGTACGAAAAGGTAAATTTCGAGAGGATCTGTTTTACCGATTGAATGTGGTTACGATAAACTTGCCTTCCCTGCGCGAACGCAAAGAAGACATCCTACTTCTGGCCAATTTCTTTTTGACCAAATTCAGCAAAGAACATAACCGCCAGGTGAAGGGATTTTCTCAAGAGGCAACGACGATGCTGCACAACTATCCGTGGCCTGGCAACGTCAGAGAGCTAAAGAATTCCATTGAACGGGCCATTCTATTGGGCACGTCGAATCTCATTTCGCAGAATGAACTCAACCTGGGTTCGGGTCATATTGTTGAGAATTATCCTGTGAAAATCACCACCAATGAACGCATACATGTAGAGATTCCTCCTCAAGGCATCTCCCTGCTGGCTTTAGAAAGGGCCGCCATCGAAAAAGCGCTGTCGCTTTCCGGCGGCAATCAGTCTGAAGCAGCACGCTTCTTAAAAATCAGTCGTGAAACGCTCCGTTACCGCTTAAAAAAGCACCGCATTAATTAACCCTGTGCCAAATCAACCAACCCTGGGGCATTTACACCAAACAGACTTAAGCTCTTGTGATTAAACGACATTCAGCCAGGCCACCCCGGAAGGGCTCGTTCAAATCAACCAATCCTGGCGAATTCAGTAGAAGTCAAGACCTCGCAGGTAAAGACCTGAATAAAAAAACAGTATGTTTGTAACTCTTATAATAACAAGTCCTTTTAACGGGCTTTCAGGCCATTTTTGCTCGCCTGACTCCGGCCTTGAACCAACGGGGCATGGTAATTGCGTAACCCGAAACTAAAAAGACTCAAACCTCAACCAAAAAATGTAAGGTTCGGCTATGGAAAAGATAAGCATTGTTTCATTAAGAAAGGAGAGAAACCGAGTTTTAGAAACAGCGGCTTTGATGCGAGCAAGAAAACGAGTCTTAGGGCAAGAGATGGCCATGGGTAATAAGAATGGTTTGCATGATTCAAATATCACAAGTCTTCAGCCGACTCTCCTTGCTGCAAACGCGGAAGAGTATTCATTTGACGTGGTCTTATCACCAGAGCAGATCCACGCCGTGTCTGATCACCTGCGCCAAAGGGATGTGGAACTTGAAAGCGGAAATGGTTCTAACCATGGCGAAGCGCAATGGGCATTGCATCCGGTCATATTTCGATTCAACATCTTGCCTCCTGCCTCGTCAGAGAGAACACTAACATCGGACGATGTTTGTAATCTGCTCAATATCAGCCGCGGCACGCTGTACAAATATGTCAAAAGCAATCAACTGAATTGTTTCCGAATAGGATCCAAGCTGCGGTTTCTAAAGCAAGACGTCAACACCTTTATGGACGAACACAAAACTCAAAACATCGCGAACTAAAGTAAGGAGAGGCTATCATGTATTTAGAATACTGGGGGCTGAAAAAGCATGCATTTCATAACGTCCCGGACCCATCCATGTATTTTGAAATGCATCAAAGCGTTGAAAACGCCGTTGCAGAAATCCTTTTTGCCATCGAAGAAGGGGATGAATGTTTGGCGGTAATCGTTGGGGAAGTGGGTTTGGGAAAAACCATGACGCTAAGGGTCGTTTTGGATACCCTCGATACTGACAATTATGACATTGCCTTCATCACAAATCCCGATCTCACCTTTCCTCAGATTTTGCGAGAAATAATTGGGCAATTGACCAATTCGCAATGCGAAATCAAAGCAAAAGACAAGCTTTTAGAAGCGTTCAATCGAATCCTGGTGGAGAGCAACCGACAAAACAAGAAAGTATTGATTTTCATCGATGAAGGCAATGCCATCCGAAAAGTAAATTTGGAAAGTCTGCGCCTGCTCACCAATTTGCAGGCTGATGACCACAACCTCTTCACCATCGTGCTGGCTGGTCAACCTGAATTGGCGGAAAGATTAGAGCACCCCAGCATGGCCAATCTGTTCCAGCGAATTGGTGTCTACTGCAAGCTGGTGAAATTGGGCTCCAAAGAGATCATGAGGGACTACATTGAACATCGCTGCGAAATTGCCGGGGCAACGCGACCCATCTTCACCGAAGATGCCTTTGAACACGTCTGGCAGCATTCTAATGAAGGCGTGCCGCGCCTGGTCAACAGAATCTGCAAATTGGCCATGAAGGCAGGAGAAACCAACCGACTGGAAATCATCGATGGAACAGTGATTGATGCCATATCTGCGCGCTTCTCCAAATTCACACAGCAGAGCCATCAGTTCCGCCCGGCCCACAAGGCACCGGAGACCCAATCAAGCCAAAGTGACGCCACGGCCCCAACGAGTACGGCGGCGGACCATGGCAAGCGTCCGGTTACCGTGGTGGAGGCGCCAAAGCCTGCCTTTGAAGCCGCCACAGCAAAGACCCACAGAATCCCTGGCCTATTAGGCGGCGTCCTGGACACCCTCACCGACAAGTTCGCAAAGTCGTCAAGAAACAACCCGACCTTAAACCATCCGCAAGATGGGGATGACGCGTCCACAGACGTAACTGTGGTGGATGCCCCGATTGCAGTTCAAAAGCAACAGAGTGGGCGCAACAAGCGGATTGTGAACAATTATGTCGAAAACGACGAAGCCAGCGAATTCTCCAAAGAAGTCATCGATATGATGAAAGACAGATACCGGGACAAGAGAAACGTAGGCATTCTTTATTGATTGACACCAACCCATAACCCTCCCTTTCCCAGCCCCTGTTGATCCGTTCAACAGGGGCTTTTGTTATGAACTATGTTTCAAAAAACTTTCTGTAACAATGCTTGACATTGTGCCGCATTTCTTGTTAGATTCACGATTATGCATGCTCATCTCCTGGTCGCCAGATTTTGAAGCAGACTTAAATGTAGCCACTTAGCAATCGTTGAGAAATAATAGAATTGAATCTCGTTAAAACCACCTTTGCCACAAAACTCATTCAGTCGTTCAACCATTGCAACCCTTAGAGCAACTGTTTACCTTATTAAGCTGGAGAGAATGAGTATGTCAGAATTTGACTTTAAAGAATTAGAGGAATTACAATCGCTGTATTTTTCATCAGCGACTTTGAAAAAGCGCATTGTAAAAATGCTTTCTAAGTCAACACAGTGCAAGGCGATCCTGGAAAGCGTTAATCACGATACCGGGGAATACCGCATCGTTTTGCAGGGAACTCTGGAGAACAAGTGACGAGCAATCCACCGCCTTATTATTAAAGGACTTAAACCATTCCACGCCGCGACGCATTTTCCTGATCGCCCCATTCGCTCAACGCTAAGCACAGCCCACAATCGAGTCTTTGACAGTAAGTTTTGTGCAAGAAAATCAGTCCTTGCTGCTGATTGGCCGATTGTGCCGGCAACGAAGCGTCACCGGTGTGTTTAGCTAATTGGGTTTTCATGGCGCGGGTTATGGAGTTTTCTGACAGTCTGGGAAATTCGTCGTAAAGCACTCTAACCACGTTCAATAAGATGCCGTCCTGGACTTCCGTGCCGCACAAGTGCAATACCGGTAATACAATGTTAACCACCATATCCCTCGCCCTGGATTTTCCGATGAGAGCCACAGGCGGCTTCTGATGTGCCTGGTGTGCCGAGACTTCGATATGATAATGATGCCTCCAATATCCCCGGGCTTCCACTCTTATTGACTCCTCCAGCTCCCTGGTGAGTCGTTTGGGATTGTCCGAATTCCCACGAACAAGTTTGAGAAATCCTTCCAAATAGCCGTGTTGGTAAAAACGATGGATGATTTGAAGCATGCCAGCGATTCTACGAGTGGGGAAATTTTGCGGTCGCAGCCGGAAGAACTTCCACTCGTGGGCTTTCATGGGTTTAATCTCCAAACGATGGGACATTTGACGCCACAACAATTCCAGAGGACCAAAATAGTTCAGGGCCTCAGCTTCCAGAGCACCTTTGGCACGTTCGCTTTGGGAAGGCAGCAATCCCGCAGCGCCAAAAAGCAGAGCAGAGCATTTCTGCAAAGCCATTTCATCTGAGACCCACTGCATTTCTTGACACACCATTTCAAACGGGACCAGGCGGGCAAGATTGCGAAAAGGGACCTGATTCTTAGAGTACCCAAGCGCCTCGAAAAGGTGCAAGTGGAGCAACTGATTCCAGGATGTTGCGGCTAATTCCTCGCGTAGCCTTTCGGCCTTTTGCCGCAGTCGCATGTGTCCGGCTTCGTTGAGAGTAGCCACAATCTTGATCCTGCCCATCTTGCTGAGCGGGCAGTCGTCGACGATCAAGCTTTGCCCGGACGGATCAGCTTTCCTCCAGGATGCTTGCCGGTACGCTTCTAAGTTGATCAGGATTTGTGGTACGATGACGCCATCCTCCCGTTCGATCACCGTCGCCGCCTTAGCCTCTTCGGTGATTAAATGTAAAATCACACCATTGTAGGCTGCGTCTTCGTGGTGATTGTGCTCATACCAGCCAGATGCGTCCAAATGCACCTCCACATCCCCCTTGAGGATTCTCCCATCGAATTTGATCACAGCATCCTTGAAATCAGGTCCTGCGTCCTGATTCTCGGTGCCGCCGAAGATGACCTCTACCTGGTTGCCCGTAGTGGTCTGCATTGCCTGGCCAAACAACTTCTTGCTGGCCCAGAGCTTTTGCAATAGAATCTCCTGATCGTGAACTTTTAATTCCACTATTATCTCCCTCTCAAATAGAAAACCACCAAGCCTTCTCTAACGCATTAATAGCAATTGAGGTCTTTTATGAAAGAAGGTTTTTGTAGCAAACGATAGACGCAGTTTGGTTAGTCAGCGCAAATCAAAACAAAGCTGGAATTGGGCCGTTGGAATGGTGGAGAGCAGGAAGCTCTTAATGGGTTAACTGGGAATCGGTGTCGGCGGTCTTGACTGTGTCTGCGGGCGTTGCGTTTTCAAGAAGATGGTAATAGTCGAACATTTGCCAATACGAAGCCATGACCGTGTCGCGTAGGTAGTCCTCGTAGAAAGTTCCCCAATTGCCTAAGAGCAAACCTGAATCGCTGATGATATTTCGACCCTCGTTCAGATTTGCACTCAACTTCTGCAACTTGTGAACAACCTCTAATCTGCGCTGCCCAAACAACTCCGTGGGCTGAAATTCGACCTCACGATTGTCGACGTTAATGGGAACACATTGGGCATAAAACAAACCGTCCTCGCTCAGATACGCTCTCAAAATGATGCTGTCCACAGCCTCCGAACTGTAAGAACCAAATGCAAAGTTGCCGAGGCTGTAGGCGATGAGCCTGTTCTTGTACAGCTCCAACCCTTGCAGCACGTGCGGATGATGTCCGAGCACCAGATCGGCGCCAGCATCGATAGCCAGGTGGGCGAAGTAAATCTGATAATCTTTGGGCGTGTCCAACTTTTCGGCACTCCAGTGAAACGAAACCACGGTGAAAGCCACCGAATCTTCTAAAGCAGCAATGGTTGAAGTCATGAATTCTGGTTCAGGGTAGGCTGTGCCGGCACTGTCTGTGCTGGCGTAAAACTCTGTGGGAAAAGTCATGGAATATCCTAAAAAGGCAATCTTCCTGCCGCTTACTTCAACAATCGCTGGCCGCCCGGCCCGGGCCAAATTTCGTCCAGCGCCACAATGTTTCACCCCAACTTGTTCCAGCGTGCGGATAGTGGACTGCAGGCCGGTTTCTCCGTAGTCCATAATGTGGTTGTTAGCCAGATTGACAACGGAGATTCCGGCGTCTCTCAATCCCGAAGCAAGGTGGAGTGGAACCTTGAAATTGAATTTTTTTTTGAACGGCGCCGCTTCTAAGATGAACGGCGCCTCCAAATTGGCAATAGCCACATCGCTGCTTTTAAAATGCTGAAAAGTTTTCAAGAATGGATAAAGAGGACCTTCGTGTTCCAAAATCGGCGTCAACCAGGAAGCCAGCATCACATCTCCCACCGCCACCACGGATACGCTGGCGTCATAAGGGTGTGCAATAGTCGACCTCTTGACAGCTTTGCGCCACTCCTGACCCAGCAGTACATCGCCGCTCAAATTGGTGAACAATACACCAAAAAGGATTGCAGCAAAACAGAAAAACCATCTGATCTTCTTATGGTTCCACATCCATCCTCAGGATTGAAGCGTTGAAACGTTTGTGGGCCCTGGCATGGTTTGCGGAAAAGCCACCTCATCAAGAGGTCGGTTCCACACCCGCGGCAGATTCTGTGGAAGCTTGTTCTTTTGCTTTGACTTGTTCCAACTCGTCGTTCTTGGCCCGCATTTCCTTTTCTAACCCACGAATTCGGTCGACAATTTCTTCGACCCCGGCGTCTGCCGCAATCTTCTTATTGT
>JBHHYI010000117.1:0-12974 GCA_046757525.1 bacterium
AGGGAGACAGATTTTCGCTCGTCCAGAGCGAAAATCAGAGGGATGTCTGGCCGGAAGAACCATGACTCGGGTTTTCAGGCCGCCTCCTAAAATCCCCCTGGTTTTTTCGCTGGACGCTTCAAAAACCGTCCCCCCTTTCAAAAAGGGGGATTCTTCGCAAGTATCAAATTATCAAATAGTTGTACCAAGAGGCAAACAAAGGATATTTGAAACCGAGTACGAGAATCAGTGCAGCGTATTTTGCAACGGTACCTGTACAAACACGTCCTGTGGACTTCGAGTCAACTAACAGCAGTGGCGGAATGACCGTTGATTTTCTTTGAGCACAATGGCAGTCGTCCTGAGTAGTCCAGGCCGCTTTTGGGTCGGGACGTATCGAAGGGCGAAGCCCGTCACCCCTCGATACGGTCACTTGAACAGATGACTCGCACATTGGTTTCAAGAAACGCCTCTGCTATTTCACATCAGGCCGTGGCCTGACGTGAAATCTTAACACACCTAACGTTCTTAGTCCCCTGTGGTGCTTTCAAAAGCTAACCTTTTTGCAAGAAAGCTCAGCGTCTTGCAACTGCCTCGCCAGGTTCAAAACTGATGACTTTGACCGTCGCATCCAGGCCCTGGGCCGGGTCGAAGTTCGGTTTCAGGTGCAAATCGGTAATCTTCATCGGATGCTGCGCGTTTTCCACCTGGTACAAGAAGGTCACCAATTCTTCAACGGACACCTTTTCCAATTCCACCTCAAAAGCCGATTTCTTGAAGCCTGGTACCACTTCACCGGCAGAATTTGCAGTGGCCGGCTTCAAGGAAATCAGGTTGTCCTTGTGCAGAACCTGTCTGGCCTGATTTTCAAGAAACGAAAGCGCGCCGAACGTGGCCGACTCAGACGCACTGGTTTGCCATTGCCTTATTTGCTGCACCATGGTCTGGTATTTGCCCCCCATCTGGCGCAGCTCGAGCAGATTCTTCTGCTTGCGCGGGATGAGCCGGTCCAGGGTAGTTAGCTTGCTCAGAGTCGGCTGCACGGCAAACTGGTAAACCATCAGGGCCAGCAAAAATAGGGCGCCCAGGCGCAACGCCCTCTTGTCCCGTTGGAGCAGCTTCACGGCCCAACCTCCGGGCGCAAGTTGATAGTCATCTCGAACTCTACGCCTTCTCCAGCAGGCGAGTTGAGCACTTTTGTGCGGGCAATCTGGACCTCGCGAAAGTAGGGCGAAAGAGACAATCTTCTTTTGAGCTCCTCGATTTTCTGAAAAGAAGGGGCCTCTGCTTGAATGCGCATCTCCGCCTCGGTAATCACCAAATCCAACAACTTCAGCCGGATGTCCCCGGGAACGATGGCACTCAGTTCTCTGAAGAATTCAAGCACCGAATTCTTATGACCAAACATGGCCTCATACTCCGCCAGGCGATCCTTTGCTTCCTGCATTTGTTGCTGTCCTTGCAGCATCTCGTTGGTCACTTTGCCCACGTGCGGAAACATAGCCGAGAATTCGGTGCGAATCACATGGTTCAAATGGTCGAGTTGCTTGTTTTTCGTGTACAGGTTGAAAAATGTATTCGTTAAAATAGACAGCAAAAGCGCAGCAGCTAAGAGTTTGGTCCACACAAAGCTTTTTGACAAGTGGGATCCGCCGGCAAACTCCTCTTGCAGGAAATCCGGGCACCGTGTCCGGCGGTCCATCCATCCCACGGCGCCACCGATGGCAGAAAGAAACAGCGTGTGCTGCTGTGGGCAGGTTTCCGCCGGGGCATTCAACTTTTGTTGCAAATCCTCAACAAAAGCCGGCTGTGCACTTAATTCACCACAAAGCACGATTCGGTCAACCTGTGGTCCGCCAAAATGACTCTGAAACGCCTCACAAGTCCTCTGAATTTCCGCTGCCAAATGACCGCAGCCCTCTCCTACTGTGGGAAGGCAGCGCGTAAACATGAGATTAGACTGCTCTCCAATGTTGACGACCGTTCGGTCTGTCTCCAGGGCGACCAATGCCAGAATGCCTCTGGTGCGCTCCTGGTACAGGTGATGAAACCCTTGCCACAAAAAGAAGGCCTCAAAGCCCACACACTGCGGTCTGAGTCCAACGCCATTCAGGGCCGCCAGCTTCGCGGACAAAGTTTCCTTTTTTACCGCCAACAAAATGACTTCGGACTGGCCCGGCTGTTCTGCCTCTGTTGCACAAAAATCCACGACCAGGTCCTCAATGGCAAACGGGATCAGCGGCTCGGCCTCGTACTTGATTACCTTTTGAATTTTGCTTAAATCCGCAAAAGGCAAACAGACGTTTCTGACCAGAACTTCCTGACTGGCAATCCCCAAAACCATGTCGCAATTCTGCCAGCCCTTGTCCTCGATCAGCGACCGAGCCGCTTGCACGGGGTTCCCATTGGCCGATCGCGAGGCCAATTCCAGTACTTCGATGCCACGCAACCCTTTTTGCACCAGTGCAGCCTTGACGCATTCCCCGTGAAGGTCTAAGCCAACCATTTTACCAAACATACTTTCCTGCCTCGTAATCAGTCATGGCCAACGGTCCCTTTGCCGGGTTCCGCCAACATTTTAAGCCAGATGTCGAATCTCCCCTTCCGGGTGGAAACAAAAGCTATCTTGTCTTCCACAGGGTGCCAGGCGGGACAAATCTCACTCCAGGTGTCAAAGGTCACCTGTCTGGGGGCCGTGCCGTCAGCGTTAACCATCCAAAGGTTCCAGCCTTTGCCCTCGTCCACACTGTAAATCAGGCGTTTCCCGTCCGGGGCCCAGCCGGGCCAGGCCTTGCGGCCGCGCATGGCGGTGATGCGCTTGCCCGTGTTCCAATGGTTTTTTTCTGCAACACAGAGATAGGCATAGCCCTCAGTAAACACCACGAAAGCCAGACGCCTGCCTTCCGGCGACCAGCTTGGAAACCCCTCGTTGGCTGGTCCGTCAGTAATTTGCCGCAATCCGGTGCCGTCGGGCTGAACCAGCCAGAGGTGTTGATTGCCCTTGCCAACCGCGCGTGAAAACGCAATAGTCCTGCCATCGGGCGACCATGCAGGGTTGGTGTCGAAACCGTCACCAAAGGTGATCTGTGTGGTTCGCCGATCCTGCAAGTTCAACTTCACGATCTTGCTGCGGCCCGAATCCTGTGTCGAGACGTAAACGATTTCCTGACCATCGGGCGACCAATAGGGCTGGCGGTCGTCCCAGTTGCCGAAAGTGAGTTGCCGGGCATTTTTGCCGTCACCGTCCATCCTCCACAGATGGGCCGCGCCGTTCACGTAACAGACGTAGGCGATGCGTTCTCCATCGGGCGACCAGCACGGGTCTTTTTCAATGAGCAAGGTGTTCGTCAGTGGCGTGTCGCTGGCAACAAATGCCAGCAGAGCCAATGTCAAAAAATATTGCACGCTACTCGCCGCCCGTTTCTTCAGGCGGTGCCACCCGTACCTGCTGTTTCCATTCCTCGCGCGTAATCGGCTGGCCGTCTTTGAATCGCTGCAAAACGATGCTTTTCTTGCCGTCCACCATGACTTCCTGTTTCACCACGGTAAACTTGGAACCGTTGACAAACACTTCGGTAGGGTGAACGATTTCCTTCCACATGTCCAGGCTAAATAAGCGGTCGTGGCAGATTTTCGTGCTTTCGTCGGAATGGCACTTTTTGCAATTCTCCAGCTTCAACTCGTTGGAATCCCATAAGGTGAGACCGTTGCTCATGGCAGTTTCCAGGCTGTAGGCATGATTTTTTCTTTTCTTGTAGCCACTGCCGGCCCCGTGGCAAGCTTCACAGATGACCCCGTCTTCATGATGAAAAAACTTTTTCTTATGCTTGTTGCTGACCTTAAATGCCGTGGTGTGGCACTGCAAACACTT
Organism: bacterium; assembly: GCA_046757525.1. Taxonomy (GTDB): domain Bacteria; phylum Zhuqueibacterota; class Zhuqueibacteria; order Oceanimicrobiales; family Oceanimicrobiaceae; genus JBHHYI01. Next base: position 3,851 of record JBHHYI010000117.1, read on the forward strand.
TTTCTCCTTTTGAGGCTCTTTAATGTTGAAGCGCTTGGCGACGGCCAGTGCTTCCGGGCTGGCCAACACTTCAAAAGCCTTCTTGTGTTTCATGTTGGTCCAGATTTCGAAGGTGTTGTCGTAATAATCTTTGTCCTGAACGCTGTGACACTTACGGCATTTTTTTACACCCAGGTAGGCGTGGTCCTTTGCGCTGGAAGGGGTGGCAAGAATAAAGCTCAGCAAAACAAGAATAACAAAGTTTTTCATCGTCACCTCCGTCAGGTCATTTACTGTGACATTGAGAACAATCGGTTTCAAAGCTGTGACAGGAGTAACAACTCCTGAGTTTGGATCTGGCCAGAGCAGCGTGACCGGAGCCATCGTCTACAAACAGGGCGGCGAAATGGGTAGCCGGTTTTTGGCTGTGGCAGTTGCTACAGAAGTCGGCCTGGTGACAGGTAGCACAAAACTGGCGGTCACGATTGGCCACGCGCCCGTGGGTGGATTTAGCCCAGCGCAACGTGTGGGAAGCGGGCTTGGTTGTTGTGTGACACTCCTCACACGAATCGCCGCCGCTGAGACTCAGCGGATCGTGACACCGCTGGCAGATGGTGGCACCGTACCTCTTGATGGCCTTGCCGTGTGTCGAGGTCCAATTTGCCGTGTGGTAGGCCGGTTTTATCCCCGGACGCATAACATCGTGACAGACCTGGCATTGCGTGCTGGCACCAACCTCTGTGTGGCAGGCGATGCAAGTCTCCATCTGCATGGGACGCGAGTTTATGGTTTTGGTCAACTTGTGATACTTGGGGTTCCCATCGATTTGCTGGTGGCAGTCTGTACACTTGTATTCTGTGCCGGCTGAGTTTTTCTTATGCTTTTCGTGCGAAAAGTTTACGTCTGTAAAACGGAGACTGATTCTTTTGATCTTTCCATCTCTGCGCGTGTGGCATTCGAGACAATCTTCAGACGGAACGCTCTTTGCTACCTCCACTGCGCTTTTGTGACAGCTTCCAAAGCCATTGCAACCGGTTACGTCGGTATGGGACGGGACGGTAAAATGGGCTGCGTCTTCAGATAACGTGTGGCAAGCCGTGCACACTCGATACCCCCGCTGATCAGCGATCTCCTGGGCATGTTCGTCGTGAGAATAGATCAATCCGGTTTCTTCTTCACGACATCCAGACTGAATCAGAATCAGAACCAGAAAAGCTATATTTCCGAATTTCATCATCGTTATTTCCCTCATTCCTAAAATTTCACTTTCAACTGCGTGGTGAACCGTGTCACGCTTTTGAGGTTCGGGTTGATGAAGAGAAAATCGTCCTCTCTGCCGTAGCGTACCTGGAGCAGGACGTTCGCGTAGACTTCCCAAATGCCCTGTCCGCCGATAAAAAGGGAGTTGACATTTTCTGCATCGACATAGCGGCCGCGGTAGGCGTAAACGCGGTAAAGAAGCTGAGTGCCAAGCGTCAATCTGGGCAACACTCTCTGAGATGCAGCAAAGCCCACCTCGTCGTAGTCGGGCTCACCTTCACCGACTGGCTGGTCAAAGGGTGCAGCCGGATCGACCGGCATGCGGTCCGCCTGCCAGCGCAGAAATCTCATTTCGAAGTGGGAACCCTTCCACGGAAAATTGCTGGCACTCAAACTAACCCTGTACTGTTGAAACGGATAGTTGTATTCATTTTCTAAATCCTTGTGCACCAAATCCCTGACCAGCAACTCTCCTGTCGCCATCAAGCCGCCGAAAAGGGTCTGCTGAATCTTGAAAGAAAAATCCTGGAAGGGCGCCAAATCCTTGATCAAGAGTCTGCGCACGGTCAGGTCCTTGCTGCTAAGGTCGCTGGAGGTGTAATCGAAATCAAAATCGTCGTTGCTGCGACCGATTTTTCGGTAGTAGGAGAGAAACAACTCCGTGCCGGTGCGATCCAGGAAATAATCCACATCCAAAGTAAAATCTCTCAAATCGCTGTTGATCATGGCTAACCGTGCGGTGGCAAAGAGGTTGGTTGCCAGACTGTGGTCCAACAAGAACTCAGTACTTCGGGCGATGTACTTCACGTGGCTGAACTTGAAGTAAGTTGAACGCGTCAAATCCAGCCTCACACTGGTGCCCCAAACATCATCCTTGGGGGGATTGGTGTAATGGGACACGCGCTTGCCGCGAAAAAAAGTTACCTGCACTTTATTCTTGAACTTGAGCCCGAGTTTAGCGCCGTCGAAGTAAACCGTTTCCGCATCGCGCACCGATTGCCGTCCCACTCTGAGAGCAAAGTTAGATTGCAACGCATTAACCGCATAGTCAGCATACGCGTAGTACAGGCGCAAATCATTCCGTCCGGGAAAAAAGTCCGTGCTGTTGCGAAATTGCGAACTGAGTGCGGTTCCGTCGATGTCGGATTCGTACCGCAAAGAAAAAAACGTGTTTAGATTCTTGAGGCCCTTACCCACCGTATTGATTGAAAGGTATTGGTAGAACTTCTGGTCGGAGTCGTTGGCACGGTGATCGGAAAAACTTAGCGTCTGATAATCGTAAGAACTGCGAACCCGTAGATTTAACTCCGAGAGGAAGTTCCGGACTTGCCCCGATTGGATAGGACTCTGCGCTGCGGCGTAAGTGCTCACGAGGCAAGTGCTAAAAAACAGAAAAAATTTGAGCTTTTTCACGGTATTTCTCCCGATTGTTTTTGCCCGTTTCAACCCCTCCATTTCCGACAGGAGATTGCCCCGCTTCGCCAAGTCGAGCAGGGTAGAAGCGAAGCGATGGCAATCTCCAAATCGCAATGGAAGGAATGGTTCCTCATCAAGAGGCTCTAAAAGCTATTTGCAGATTCTTCGCCCAACCAATCATTGGTCCATGTCCACCGTATTGACCAAGATCTTGTTTATGGTGGCAGCGTCTAAAGGGCCAGAAAAACCCGGATGCTGAGCCTCAATGGCTGGCCTGTGATTCCCTTCGGACAACTTCCCCGACAGGTCTGGAATGACCAATCGATCTAGAAAGTGATCCTTGCCATTGCCGTCGGTCAAGACGTACTTGCCGCTGCCAAAACCCAGGGCTTCAAACACTTTTTCCTGGTTGACCCAGGTAGAAGGATCGTTTGGATCCGCGCTCTTCGGTGCCGGATGGCAGGCCGAGCATTTTCTGGGCTGCCTTTGTATGGTATGCGGGAAAAACGGATTATGAGAGTTGCCGTTGCCAACATACCCGCCACCAGAGGTTGGGAATTGGTTGTGGATCACCGTGTCACCGTTAGCGTCGATGTAGGTAAACAAAGCCGGGGCGCTGTCGCTCATCAGCGCAATTCTCCCGAAATAGTCGAAGCCCAGAAGCCCCTGGTCTACGATGACCCAGTTGCGGTCATCTCTGGTGATCTTAGCGACTTTGGTGCCGCTGGTGGAGAGCCAGCTCCCACCGGTTTTTCTGGCATCCTTTTCGATGTGGCAGCCGTGACACTGCACGTTCCAGGTGGAGTGGCAGGTAAAACATTCCATACGATTGCCCTGGGTGGTATGCAGCTTGCAGCCGTCCAGGGTGCGCGGATTGAAGCTGGGGCTGTTTGGGTCTACCACGTCGACCATCTGGGTGACTCTGTGTTTTTTGCCGTCGAACTTGCCGGTTTGCCAGACCTCTCCGTTGTTGGTGCGCTGCAAAACGATTTCGTTGGGCGCTACCACGTCGTCGCCGGTGATAGCCTTCTCAAAAGGACGCCCCTTTGACGTGAGCAGTCTGGAGGGTTCTAAAACCGTGCCGTGGCAATCCTCACACCGTACCTCCAATTCATAGTCTTGATTTGGCACCAACCTTTCTCCGTGCAGTTCCTGCATCACATGGCAATCGACACAGCGCATGCCTTTCACAAAATGAACATCGGGCGGAGTCTCATCGTAGTTGTTGGTGACGTTCTCGTCTGAGATATAAAATGGAAATTTGCGACCATACAAATGGGGCAGAGGGTTGCCGTTCTTATCGGTGACGTGCGGGTCACCAACCAGGTCTTCCGGTACCTCATGCCCGGAGCCGTCGAAAACAAACCATTCATTGCCCAGGGCGTCGACGCCATTCCACCGTTCAGCATGGGGCGGGAATTTGTTGTTGGGCTTGCCGTTGGCCGAACCGCCCGCTCTTTCGCGAACACCGATGAAATTCACGCTGATGCGACCGCCGCGTTCGTGGCAATGTGCACACTGTTGGTCCGGTACCTGGTTCACAAACTGGTGCTTGACCGGATGACCGATTTCGTCCTTTCGCTGAGTTTTGTCGGCACTGCGGCTGAGTGCGTCGTTGGCCGTCACCAGATGACAGGAGTTGCAACCACTGGAGAAATAGTCACCGAACCGCTTGAAATTTTCGCCCCACGCATGGCAGCGCATGCACTTCTGGTTGACGTAAGTTCGGAAATGCGGCCCGATCTTGCTCGGGTCATCCGTGTCTTCATCCCATTCAGGAGCTTTGATGGCCGACGGCGCGGCATAAGGCGGGGCAAAATCGCGATCCCAATTGATGTCGGTCACATCGTGCGTGGCGTAGCGCAAGTTCTTGTCGGGCTGGGTTCCATTGATGCCGCCGCTGACGTAAAGCGTGCCCAGGATAATGCCAGCGGAGGTGGCATGCGTGCTCACCCGGCTGGACGCCACGATGGAAGCGTGGCAATTCCCCTGGTCTACGCCATTGCCACCGCCACAAGTCTGCATGGCCACACGGTAATCCGATGGATTCAAAAACTGAAGCACCTCGGGCGAAGCAGCAAAAATGCTGTCCAGGTCTCCCGCTGTTGGCTGCTCAATGTAGTTGCCCGACGGCGTCGAAGGATTGAAGGAAAACTCGGTGGTGACATGGGCACCGACTTTGGTCGAAGCCGTCTCATCGCCGCCGTGGCACTGCGTGCAGGTTAATTTGGTCCCCCTGTGGATGACCTCGATGCCTGCGTGACAGTCGCTCTGCAGACAGGAAGAATTTTCCGCTGAAAACGGCACTAAAGTGTCGGCTGTTCGGACATCAGTCCCTCTGTCGCACCCCCATACAACGGGCAGGACTAAGATTGACACCCACAAAATCAGACGTCCGTAGCTTGTGTTGTTCATTTTGTAACCTCCCTTTATTCTAAAAACCAAATAGCGTTGTCATGGCTGACTGCGTCAAAAATGTAGATGCCCCGTCGCTTGTCAAACGGAAGATAAATGTTGATCACCAGGCTGGATTTGGGTTCAAGAGGACGGCCCATGGCCCAGTCGTCGCTAAATCCCTCCACCGTGGCAGCATCGACCCCCGTGACCTGAGAGTACAAAGCACCGGTGGTCGTAAGATCAAATCCGTAGACGGGCAAGCGGTCCAAGATGCCAAAATCAGACCGACTGAATTGGTGCCTACTCGAGCCAAAATCAAAGGCCTTGACGAAGTGGCGAAAATTGTCGTCGTTGATCACCTTCACCCTGAGTGTGGCTCCCTGGGCATATTCAAACTGATTGCCGCTCAGTTCCCGGCCGTAGGGGTAACCGTAGATTTCGTTGTTCATGAACACCAAAGTCTCGTCGGCTTCTTCGGGGTTGTGCTCGAATCCGGGCGGCAGTTTCTCACGATCTTTCATGACGGTCAACTCCGGAATGACAGCGCCGACTTTTTCTTGCACCACCTCGTAATCGTCGGATTGCAGCGCTTGCCGCAAGGCTGCATGGATCTTGCGTTCCGGGCTGTTTTCGCTCAAGTCTTCAATCTTCGAGGCCTGCAGACCCAGAAAGGGCGGCACACCGTCGTGTGTAAACGCCATGAACTGAATGCGATCAGGGTGATATTGCCAACCCCAATGGTACACCCCCGCGACATATTTTCCTGGCGGGAATGCGATCTTAACATCTTGCTGTTGCCCGGCGACCAACGTGTAGAAGGAAGCGTCCATGCTGCGAATACCCTCCGGGCCTTTGACCTTCAACATCTCAAAAGGGGCCCATTCGTCAGCAATGAATGAACCGATGAGGCGAATATGGTAGGTCACGCTAAATGGTTTTTCCATGTATTCCTCGGGAATCTCGACGAGATAGGTGTCGCTGTCGATGTCGCGGTCGTACCAAATTTGAGTGACCTCTACATTGCCGTTTTCGTCCAACGTTTTGAGCTTGGGCGCACCTGATTTGTAATGAATCAGAGGAAATCCGCTGTAGGCCTTTCCGGGGATGGGATTCCCTTCAAGGATGTCGATGGCCTGCTGAATCTCTTCTTCAGCCACGAACCCCCTGTCCGCCTCCTGGAGTATTCTGCGCAGCAGCTCGTCCAGATCATCCTCGGGAGAGGTGAAATCCAGACCCAGGGAATCCAACGGGGTGTGCCGGACGCCCAGCGCGTTGGCCCCCGGAATATCCATGTGCAGATTGTAACGCTTTTCGTAGGTGAAGGGTGTGGTGTTGGGTACCTCCTCTCCCGTATCAGGATCGATGAGGTTACCCAGTACCTCGGGTTGAAATGGTTTCTCAGGTTCTTCTTTTACCTTGACATTTTGGTCACAAGAAAGCAGAAATGCCAATGGGAAGGCAAAAAGTAGAACCAGCAGCAGACGCACTTTTCCCATGATTTCCTCCTCTAAGAGAATTGAGTACTGTTAAAAGTTCAAAGTTAAGTCAAGGGCTGCGACCACTTTGAACCCCCTGGAGACTGTCGACCAACCCAGTAATGATGAACCGTTTCACTCCGGAGTTACAATATTCTCATCTCAGAACAACAACCTAAGCGCCTGGAGTGCAACAATTCATCGTTGCCAAGCAGGTTTTTCGATAATCCCGTTAGCTTTGTTTTTGACCTCCTACTCTAATAAAAGCTGGTCGCGGACAAGCGCCAATCGCAACGTTGCCCACATCTGAACACAACCGTGCTTGTTACCACTTCAATTTAATGCCTGCCACGCGAATAGTTTCTTGCCGGCCTCTTGAAGCTGGTGGTACTTGTGACAATTCAAACACCGGACGCTGGCGAGCTTGCTCTCCGCATGACAACCAACACAGCTCTCCATCGTTTGTAAAAAGACATCCGGCGATTTGGTTATGTTCGAATATTTGTCCTGGACATTGATTTCTTGATGACATTTTCGACAAGTAATCTTCTGTTTTCCCGCCGTGTGTTTTTCGTGGGAAAAGCTCACGTTGGCAAAGGTGTTCTGAAGGTGCCTCATTTTTCCTTCCGAGGTGGTGTGGCATTCCAGGCAGTCCTCACCGGGTTGGGCTTCTGCGAAATCCACGGCAAATTTGTGACAGCGTCCGCCGCCATAGCATCCCGTTTCACCCAGGTGAGACGGGTTGGCGAAACCGTCCCCTCCTTGCAATGGCTTGTGACAGGCCGTACATTGTTCGTAGTCTTCTTCGTCCTCGATTTCCTCGGCGTGTTCCACGTGCGAAAATATAAGCCCGGTTTCGACCTTTTCAGAAGGGTGCCGCAAGACTTGCCGACCGTTGAAGAGAAAAGTCACCACAGTGCCTGAAACGTTCCTCTCGTGGCACTGCAGACACACTTCCGCGCTGGTCCCAATGTTGGCGCTCACATCTTCCCCCCGGTGTTCGTGGTGACAGGAGGAACAACTGGCTTCCTCCTCTGCATGAGTGCCCGCGTATTGGGGATGACACGCCGAAGCTGTGCAGCCAGCGGTCATGCCCTCTGACTGCCAATCACCATGACAGGCGTCACAATTCTTCCGCAGATGCGCGTGTTTTGTTGAAAGCGCCCCGTTGGTAAATTTAACCGAAGGCATGGTCTTAAACTTGTTCAAAAAACTGTCATCGGTAAATAAGCCACTAAGATCCACCGACAGTCCCTCCTGGTGGCAATCTGCGCAGCGCAGCCCGGATTGGACGATCCCGTGGTTCAACGGGACTATGTTGTCGACTGCAACGGCGTCCGCCCGCCAGCGTCCGCTGAAAGGCAAGCCCGATCGGGCCATGCCTTGTTCAATGGCGGCCTGCAAATCGCCTGTGTTAGCGTAAACCTCTTTGTCGAACAACAAAATCTGTGGTCGTTCCAGCGTTCCGGGAACAGTTTCCTCTGCGTCCACTGGAAGGACGAGGGTTACCGGTCGAAACGGGAAGATTCGACTCGCCGGTCGGCCCTGGGCTGCTTTGGCAAATCTGAAGGGGCTGCCCCGTCCTTCCCGCCAGGCATAGCTGGGTCTGGCCTTTGTTTCCGCCGTAGTCGGCACGAACTTGCCCAAGGCTGCGTCCCAAACGGGCCGCGTCCAATCGCGCCTTAATGCCGTGGTGACGGGAATGTGGCAGGTTTCACAAGCCAGGAACCTCTGATGCTGATTAATCCGCCCTCTGGCATGCGGTTCTTGCGCGTGACAATTGTTGGCCGAACATGAAGACCCTTGCGCTGCACCGGCAGCCTGCCAATGCGACATGCTGTAATGGCAATCGAAGCAGGTACCCGAGCTGGCTGTCGTCGCTTTGCCCTCGGACTTGAAATGAACATCAGAGATTTCGTTCGACGCAAGAAGCTCGTACTCGTGACAATTGAGGCATTCTTGCTTCGTGTTCACCGTGGCGGCAACTTTTGCAATCCATTCGTAGCGTTTGCCGTGGCAGAATAAACAGTTGTCTTCAGACACTTTGCTCGACGCTTCGACAGCGACTTCTTTTTGGTGACAGTCGTCACACCGGCCAAAACGGTACGCCGGGTTGGCGCTGTCCAGCATTAGCGCCCAGGCCTGGCTGCCCCCGCGGCAGATTCTCTCCAGGAGTTCGGAAGACACCGGATTGTTCTTGTCATGAATCAGGTTCATGGAGCCTCGCATCTTTCCCTGGTGGCAGGTGTCACAACTCTTCTCGCCGGCGTATTGCAAGCCCCGGCCGGTTTGGGCCGCTGCTTCAAGGCGCAGTCCAATGAAAAGCCAGGGACAAAATAAGAGTAAACAGAAACCTATTTTGTTAACCAAAAACCATTTCCTCGATTACGTTGTTGTTTACTCCCTCAGACTTGCAGCGAGCCTTTGTCAAACCAGGCGAATCCTGTTCAGCAAGGTCAGCGTTTGTCCACTATAAAACAGTCTAACGTTTCCTAAAAAGATCACTGGCTTGACTTGTTTCTTTTAGGAAACGCTCCTTTGGAGCGGAATCATAGCTCTTTTTCTTAAGCCCAAAGATAGTCGTCCTGAGTAGTCCC
>JBHHYI010000118.1:0-12948 GCA_046757525.1 bacterium
GGCAGCCGCCTGACTCGAAATGACAATTTTGGGCGCTTAAGTTGACGCCAATGCGCGAAAGTTGGAATCTATAACCCATTGATTTTTCTGGATTCCTGTTTTGGTCATCCGGCGGCTGCCGGACGACTGATTCGCAGGAATGACAAATCGGAGGCTTTTTTCGACTTTTTGGACAGCCGCAACGGGTGCCGTTGGTTACCTCACCGTAACTGAGGTCTTGGATTTATTTACACTTTTTCGTTGAACTTTACTTTGTTTTAAAATATATTACCGCAAGCAGTCCTGCGCTAATCTTCTAAACCTCAGGGGCATTCCACGGTTCGCTCAGCTTAGATTCTCATCGGGTCTGTGCCTACGCATTTTGGTGAGTCCAAACAGTCTGTTGAAAGGGTCATGCGGTTCAAAGGGTCTAAATCGAGCCAGAGGCCAGGGCTGGCGGTTCCGGCTGCTCTGGTTCTCTTCTGTGGGTTGCTCGCACCTGCGACCATCTCAGATACCGCGTTGATTCCACGAACACGTTTGTTGCCGCCGAGAGCTCTGACTCGGGCTTGCCTGGTTGAGAAACCCTTGCCGCGCCTCCCGTTGTTTTCAGTTAATCGAGCGAATCACCAAACTCAAGCCGGCGCCCGTGGTTTACAAGCGATTCCTTCAAGAACCATTCGGTCCCAACTCGTAACAATGCGCAGCGTCATGCTGGCGGGTCTGAAGAATCCCATGCGCAACAATCAAGAGGGGAGGGTTCGCCAAAGCCCCAAAATGCGGCTCCTGTTTTTAGGCGCGATCGGGTCGGGTACACTTACCTTCTTGTATCGGGAATTCAATGCTTCCTTCGGGGCGCCAAACCGGAAATTGAGAATCGGCAGCGATTGGACCAGCGACCATGCCATGCAACTCGACGAATTCTTGCATTTCATGGGCAGTTACCATCTCACGCAGGCGATGACCTCCCTGCTGCGTTGGTCAGGAGTACCCGGAGGTAAGGCGTCACTTTATGGCGCCCTGGGTGTGGGCACGTTGATGACAGCCCTGGAACTGCTGGACGGCATGCGCAGCCGCAAACCAGCGAGCATCACAGATTTTGCGGCCAACATTGGCGGCATCGCTTTTGCCCTGGTGCGGCCCAAATCGGCTTTTCTGAGAAATATTGACTTCTCCGTTTCTTTCGACCATCCTACCGGGCTGTTTAAGCGCGACTTGCTGCTGCGTTATGACCACATCCGTGCCTGGGTCTCCTATTCGCTGAAGCAGCAACTGAATCTGCCCCTTTCTCTCGGTCTCGGTTACGGCGTCAGGAAACCGTTTGAAGAAGCTGCTTCCAGGCAATATTATTTAAGCCTGGGCCTGAATTTGGCGGAATTGTTCTCAGCGCGGCGGCGTACTGAAATTGGCAATTTTGATTGGTTGGGAGCGTTCAGGATTTCGCCCGCAATTAAATTTTGACCGCGTGAATTAACTATTCGCCTGCTCGTTCAGTTGTACATAAAAATAGTACCTGGTCAAACATCAACCTGCTCCCCACAACACCCCGCGTGCGGGTCTCGTACCGGGCGTTTCATCGCTGGACTGAGTCTAAAGCAAGAAAGTTCTTTCTTACTATTGGTGGTATTGATAGTGGTAAAAATAAGGTGCCAAGGTGGTGGAATGTTCTGTTTACTTTGACCGCCGCCTATTGAGAATTTCGATGACCCGTTCATGAAGTGGGCCGCCAGTTGCGACGACGCTTGTACCCTTAGCCGGGTCGTCGCCATGGTAGTCGGTAATGGTTCCCCCTCCCCCATGAACAATGGGAACGAGCGCCATGATGTCCCAGGGATTCAGGATCGGATCGATCATAACGTCGATATGCCCCGTTACCAAAAGAAAATAGCCATAACAATCGCCCCAGCCGCGAAATACTTTGACCTGTTTGCGCAAAGCTTCAAAATTGGCAAAATTTTGGTGCTCTTTCACAAGGTATGGGTCCGTGGTCAATAAAACTGCATCTGCAATCCTTGTGCACGGACGAACGCACACCTTGTTCCCGTTTAGGGTTGTTTCGGATTTCCTGCCGACCAGCATCTCCCCCAAGATCGGCTGGTGAATCACGCCAAGTATCGGTTGGCCGTCTTTGACCAGGGCAATGAGGGTGCCGAACATCCAGCCGCCCGCAATAAAGTTTAGTGTGCCGTCGATTGGGTCCAGCACCCATTTGTACCGGGCATCGGCCCTATAACTGCCAAATTCCTCACCGAATATGCCGTGGTCCGGGAATTCCTTCATGATCAAGTCCCGCATCACTTCTTCGGCCCTTTTGTCGGCGATCGTTACCGGAGATTCATCAGGTTTGGTATGGATAGAAAGCGCGGTTCGAAAATATTGACGAATGATCTCTCCGCTTCTTTCAGCCAACAGAACAGCAAACTCTCTGAATTCTCTCATGGTTTTCACTGATTCTTTTTCTTTTGCCCAAATTGAGCGATTCTCGCTGTCAGTCATACGGAGTATCGCTCAGCTTAGGTTTTAATGTGCCGCGATGGTGTTCCTACAAAATAGTCCGGAAAAAGCAGGAGCGATTGCCGGTGTGACACGCATTGCCGATTTGTGCAACTTCCACAAGGAGTGTGTCTGCGTCACAATCGTACTTAATGGCTTTGACGTGCTGAAAATGACCGCTGGTTTCACCTTTAAGCCAGAGCTTTTGACGGGAACGAGAATAATAGTGCGCTCTTTTGGTTCTCAAAGTAAGCTCCAGACTCTCCCGATTCATGTAAGCCACCATAAGCACATCCTTGCTCTGAAAATCTGTTACAACAGCAGGTATCAGGCCTTTGTCGTCAAATCTGAGTTGATCCAGGACTTCCATTTTATATCCTTACCGGTATATTTCGAGTGACTAAATGTTCTTTCACATCCCGAATACTGAATCTGCTAAAATGAAAAACTGAAGCGGCGAGAGCAGCGTCGGCACAACCCCCTTGAAACACCTCTTCGAAATGGCGTAACTCTCCGCCACCACCAGAGGCGATCACCGGAATATTCACTGTTGTCGCGATTCGTTTGGTGATTTCGATTTCAAATCCATTCTTGCTTCCGTCTTTGTCCATACTTGTGAGCAGGATTTCACCCGCACCGAGTGACGTTACATGCTGAGCCCAGTCAACAGCGTCTAAATCCGTTGCCCGGCTGCCGCCATGGGTGAAAACTTTCCATCTATCCGGCTCAACTTTCTTCACATCAATGGCAACGACTACACATTGCGAGCCAAACATTTGTGCCGCTTTCGTTATTAAAGATGGCTGGCTAACAGCAGCCGTATTCAGGGCTATTTTGTCCGCACCTCTTGTTAGAATCTCACGTATGCTTTCCAAAGAATTCAAACCTCCACCGATGGTGAATGGAATGAATACTTGTTCGGCAAGTTTTTCCACTAAATCAAAAACGAGTGGTCTCTTTTCCCTGGAGGCTGTGATGTCCAAAAACACCAATTCGTCTGCTCGTTCTTGAACATAGCGTTTGGCCAATTTGACGGGGTCGCCGGCATCGCGGAGATTCTCAAATTGGATTCCTTTAACTACTCGGCCGTCCTTGACATCCAAACAGGGTATGATGCGTTTGGCAAGCATTACAATACCTCCTGCGGGGCGATGCGGCCTTCATACAGGGCCCGACCGACCACCACACTGTCTACGCCAAACGGTTGTAGCTTGCGCAATGCATTCAAATCTTGCTTCGAGGAAACGCCACCAGACGCGATCACTCTCAAGCCTGTCTCAACAGCAACGTTCTTTATGGCTGGCAAGTTGAGCCCCGAAAACATGCCGTCGCGTAAAATATCTGTATAAAGAATTCTCTCTAAACCGAATTCTTTGAATTTAGTAGCCAGCTCAATCGCGCTTACCCCAGTGGTTTTTTGCCAGCCATCTACTGCAACCATTCCGTTTCGCGCATCCACAGCCAGAATAATCCTATGGGATCCAAACTCCTTGATACACATTTTGAATATCTCGGGACGCTTCACTGCCAGAGTACCAATAACGACCCTATCCACTCCCACAGTTAGCCATGCCTCAATGGCCTCGAGAGACCTAATCCCGCCTCCCAGTTGAATCGGGATTTTGATTTTGGGGAACATTTTTTCGACAACACTTGTGTTTTGGGTGCGTCCGGTTTGAGCGCCATCCAAATCCACAATATGGAGCCTCCTGGCACCTAAGCTTTGAAATGAACTGGCTACTTCGACGGGATCATCCGAATAAATCGTTTGTTGTGAGAATACGCCCTGCCGCAATCGAACGCATCTCCTCTCTTTTATATCAATAGCTGGAATAACCAACATTTGCTACAAATCCGAAAAATTTTTTAAAAGCTCTAGCCCCAATTCCTGACTTTTTTCCGGATGGAATTGCACTCCAAAAACATTATCTTGTTCTGTTACGCACGGAAAACTCGTGCCGTACTCAGTGGTCGCGGTGACCGTTTCTTTGCTTTCGGGTTCACAATAGTAAGAATGCACAAAATAAGCAAATCGCGTGGGAGGAAGTCCTTTGAACAATTTCGAGGGTCTGGTTGAATTTATTTCGTTCCACCCAACATGCGGTACCTTGACATTTCCTACCAGTTGTTTCACATGACCAGGGATCAAATCAAGGCCAGACTTACCGCCCCCTTCTTCACTATCTGTGAACAAAAGCTGCATACCCAGACAGATCCCCAAAATCGGCACCCCATTCTTAGCGCCTTCAATTATCGGGGCTTTTAGGTCAAATATGTGGAGATTCTCCACGGCATACGCAAAAGCGCCCACGCCAGGCAGCAGCAGTTTTTCTGCTGTCGCTATTTCCGCAGCCGAGCTGATGAGCTTGCATGGAATCTCAAGAAATTCCAAGGCATTTTTCAGACTTTTTAGGTTACCAACGCCATAATCCACAATTGAAATCACGATGCACCCACTTTTAATTTCAAATAAGCACGCCCTTGGTGGAGGCGGGTCCACTTCTATTTTTGTCCAATTGCACGGCTTGTCTCAAGGCGACGGCGACGGCTTTGAACAACGCTTCAATCTTATGATGAGTATTAGCCCCATAAAGCAATTTCAAATGGAGCGTAATTCCCGCATGAGTGACGAAGGCCTGAAAAAATTCTCTCGTAAGTTCGGTATCGAAATCACCGACCCTGGACTGACGGAATTCCGCGTCAAAGGCCAAAAAAGGACGCCCTGAAATATCCACCGCTGCTCTCGCCAATGATTCGTCCATCGGGACCCAGGCCGTGGCGTAACGCACAATTGCCTGTTCTCCAGATAATGCTTTGTGAAACGCCTGTCCCAAAACGATACCAACATCTTCAACCGTGTGATGAGCATCAACGTGTAGGTCTCCCTGGCATTTGACATTTAAATCAAAGCAGCCATGAAAAGCGAACAGTTCAAGCATGTGATTGAAGAATCCAATCCCAGTTGAAATCCGGCTCTGACCTTCGCCCCTTATATCAAATTCCAAAGTGATATTGGTCTCGTTTGTTTTGCGTTCAAGCCTGGTTTTAGACATATTACCCCTTTTGATTTAGGACAAACATAATTGCAGTGCTTTAATCAACTCGTCATTTTCGGACGGCGTACCGACGCATATCCGTACCTTGTTTCTGAGGCGAGGATGACTCTTTGAGATATCGCGCACCAAAACTCCGTGCCTCAATAATCTCTCAAATAATTCGGTCCCGTGCATTGGCGTTTCAATCATAAAGAAATTGGCCTGGGATGGGAAGACCTGCACGCGTTCCATGGCAAGCAATTCTTGCAGCAAGCGTTCTTTTTCTGTCATAATTCTATTGATATTCTCCTGTATCAAATGCCGATGGTTTAGCAGCTTTGTGGCCACGAACTCGGAAAAGATGTTCAAATTGTAAGGGAGTTTTGCTTTGATGATTTCTCGCGTGATTCTTGGATGCGCTATCAAATACCCAATTCTCAAACCAGCCAGGCCCATCGCTTTTGAAAAGGTTCTGGTTAAAATCAGATTTCCATATTCTTTTTGCAGTTTCAAAAAAGTTTTCCTTGAAAATTCGCAATATGCTTCATCGACAACGACCAGCCCATTAGTCGTTGCCAGGACCTCAATCAGGTCGGGACCGTGCAAGGTTGAACCCGTTGGACTGTTTGGCGAACAAAAGATACAAAGCTGGAAGGTTTCTTCACGCAAGGCTCCCAAAATCTTTTCTACCGGAAAAGACCAGTCGTCTTCGAAATCAATCCGATATATTTCACCTTCTGCTATCCGGCCCAACTGCTCATAGATTTGGAAAGTTGGTGTTACAAGCAACAATTTTTTATCTTTGGATAAGACAATCGACGTCAGCATTTGTAAAAGCTCATTGGAACCGTTGCCAACAAGAAGACATTCCGAAGCCACTTGCACGTATTTAGAGAGCTTACCAATTAAAGGCTCGTTTCTAAACGACGGGTAACGATTCCAGGGCAATGCACGAAACTCGGCGAAAACTTCATCCTTGAGCCACATCGGAATGTCGTAAGGATTCTCATTCTGGTTCAACTTAAACTTAGAGCTTCTGTCTTGGAGGTAATAAGACGAGATTTCCCTGACAGACGGCTTCACAAATTCTAAAAAATCATTCATATCGACATGTAATGGCGTTTTTGTGATTATCAAGTCCTTCTAATTCTGCAAATTGAGCGATTTTGGGAGCGTCTTGCTCAAATCTTGCTCTTGAATAATGGATGATTGATGAAAACTTTAGGAAGTCGGACACGCTTAGCGGGGAGGCAAATGTTGCGCTCCTTCCCGTAGGCAGCACATGGTTAGGACCGGCGAAATAATCTCCGACCACCACTGGTGTCAGATCGCCCAAGCAGATGGCCCCGGCGTTCTCGATTTGCGACAAAATGGCCTCCGGGCTTTGAGTTATGATTTGCACATGTTCAGGGGCAATCTGGTTAACCAATTGTGCGCCTTCTCGCAAGTCGGCAACAATGACGACAGCGCCGTGCTTCCTCAAAGACTGTTCCAGAATGTCTCTTCTTTGCGTTTTGGCTAATAGCTCATTGGCTTTCATCCGAACCGCATCTGCTAATTCCTTTGATGTCGTGACCAATATGACTCGCGCTTCTGAATCGTGTTCCGCCTGGGCGAAAAGATCGCGTACGACGTATTCCACGCGTGCGAACTCGTCCGCCAAGATAACCAGCTCCGTGGGGCCGGCAAGCGTATCAATCCCGACTGTACCGAACACCTGTCGTTTCGCTTCGTTGACAAATGCGTTACCCGGTCCTACGATTTTGTCTACTTTAGGAATGCTTTCCGTTCCAAATGCCAGCGCGGCAATAGCCTGAGCCCCGCCGAGGGTGTAGATTTCATGGATACCCAACAGACCCGCTACGGCCATTACGAGCAGATTTGCGAGACCTTCGTTAATTGGCCGAGATACCAGCACAATGCGTTTCACGCCAGCAATCTGAGCGGGCACTACCGTCATAATTGCGGTTGAGGGATACCCGGCCGATCCCCCTGGAATGTAGCACCCGACGTTCTTTATGGGAGTAAATCGCATTCCCAATATACTGCCATCCTCCCCCTCTTTCGTCCAAGATTTAGGAAGCTGCTTTTCATGAAAATCTC
This sequence comes from bacterium, assembly GCA_046757525.1. Lineage (GTDB taxonomy): Bacteria > Zhuqueibacterota > Zhuqueibacteria > Oceanimicrobiales > Oceanimicrobiaceae > JBHHYI01. The sequence goes on from JBHHYI010000118.1 coordinate 7,611, forward strand.
GAACATTCGCTATGGCCTCAAGCAGAATTTCTTTTGTTTCTTCGCTTAGGCTTGTACGGGCCATTTCAATTGCTGCGGCAGGTACCTTTAAATTATCCAGCCTTACGCTATCATATTTTTCAGAAAAGTAGCGCAAGGCCACATCGCCTTGCTGCCGAACCCGTTCGATGATCCGTCTTACTTGTTTGAACAATTGGGGATCCGAGCCGGGTAGGGCTTCCCGCTTGCGCCGAAAGCTGGCTGGCGAATCAAATAATTGCAGCATGATTAATAAATCACCTTGTTTAATGGATATTCAATGATATCTTCTGCACCAGCTTTTTTTAGCTGAGGAATAATTTTCCGCACGATTCGTTCGTCAATTATTGTTTCCAAGGCTATCCACTCATTCCCCAGTAGCTCCGAAATCGTCGGCCGCTTCATGGCTGGCAGAATCTCCCGAACTTTTCCGATATCCGATTTCCTCAAATTTAACTTCAGGCCGACTTTTCCACTCGCCTGAATGGCCCCTTGCATGAGCAAGGCGATGCTGTCAATCTTGTCCCTCTTCCATGGATCTTCGTAGCTTTGTTCGTTTGCGATTAACCGTACCGTCGATTCCAAAACTGTGTCCACAATGCGTAATTTATTGGCTCGAAGAGAACTACCTGATTCGGTGATTTCCACAATCGCATCGACCAGTTCCGGAGTTTTGGCCTCAGTGGCGCCCCATGAGAACTCGACCTCGGCCTGAATATTATGGGCTTTCAAATACTTTTTGGTAATGTTAACGACTTCAGTGGCAATACGTTTACCGTTCAGATCTTGAATGGTTTGAACCTCCGAGTTTTCGGGAACGGCAACCACCCAGCGAACCGGTCGAAAGCTCGCTTTGGAATACACCAATTCAGCCACCTCGAGCACCTTGACGTTGTTTTCCGTTATCCAGTCTTTGCCGGTGATGCCGACATCCAGCACCCCGTCAGCGACGTATCTTGGAATCTCCTGAGCGCGAATGAGAATGGCTTCCAGTTCCTTGTCATCGCTAGAGGGAAAATAAGAGCGCTCACGGAGAAAGAAATTAAAGCCGGCCTTACTTAATAGATCAAGAGTTGCGTCCTGCAAACTACCTTTCGGTAAGGCTATTCTAAGATTATTCAACTTATCACCTCGCTCTGTCTTTATTCGAAAAAGAGTAAATCTGTCTTTCCGTGGGTGTAGAAAACAAAAAACCCACTATCAAGAAATTGATAATGGGTTTGTGATTGACTAAGATTTAAACTTTATCTACGTCATCGGTCCGAAGCGCAGTACGCTCACAGAACCCACCATCAAATTCAAATGGCGATGATCGTGTCGATGATGAGTGTGAACGTAATTTTTGTGGACCAATGACTTCATATCTATCTATTCCTAAGAAACGTTTGCCTAATAGCATTTAATATAATAAATAAAGTCTTAAACGCAAGTAATTTTTTACACACGCTTCCTCAATTTCATACGGGTAGTGTGCGCCTGCCAGCAATCGACTCTTCCGGTAGCTCGAGCACTTAACATCGGCCCCACTCACAGACCATCAAAGAATGCGCGACCAGACCGTCTCCTGCCAGGAGGAAACTATCCAGGTCCGGCTGCAGGCAAAGCACAAATCTATAATGATGAAAGCTGACGCCGTTCTTGTTGCCAGGCGCGATTTTCATCATGCTGCAGCTTAAACCCAAAACATTAGGCGGATAGTTAAGTAGTACGGAACTGCAGTATCGGGGCATTGTCAATGTCATCCTTTGAAGGTCAAGATAGTTCTTGAAAATATCAAAATCATTTGGCATATTACAGTGAAGGAGGATTTCTCCTTCTTTGTCCATCACACTGATGTACATCGAACGGGAATGCAGGTCGACGCAACAGTAATACTTTGATTCAACTTTGGCGAATCGCATGATATGCCTCGTGGGCTTTGGCAAATGGTTTATTGGGATTTCTATAACACACAAAAATTATCAAAATCCAGGAGAACTGTTGACATCTGTCAAAATCGCTAATATGGCGGTGAGGAAATGCCAACCCTTGAGGTGCAAAGAAGCATGAGCAGTCTTTGGCAGAATTGTCAGAGATTTCTAATCGTGGAGTAGCAACCTTGCTAACATTCACACGAAACATCATCATCTTATTCGTCCTGTTGGGTTTTTCCATCAATTTGTTGCCCATCGGTTCTGTGATTTTTTCCTGTGTATGTGCAGAGCAAGTTAATTGCAAATATTGTCAGAGGGGTATGTGCTGTTCCAATTCTGTTGGTGAGCGAGACCAATCCCGGGCAAACCAGCTTTGCTGTATGCACCATGAGAAAAATCAAAGCGAGAGACCCCAAAAGGCTCCTTTGCCATTCCTAAGAGATTTTTTGGTCGTGCAAACCGGGTGGAATGCAGAGCTCGAAATCCAGATCTATTCCACGGATCGATCGGCCTTCTTCCGGGACTATGTTACCGCAATCGTTAAGCCTCCGCCCAAGATCTCGCCTCGTGTTTAACTAACTTTTGAATTACAACCGCAACTTTTCTTAGAGAACAAGCTCTGAACGAGCCTGTTGCAGACGGCTCCTGATGTCCACGGAACCAACAAGGGACAGAACGCTTGTGTAGGCCTTGTCACCTTTGCTCTGACCTGTCATAGACGTTCTGTGCCCTTGCCACCGGGAGTCAAACTGCAAGTTCAACCTGAACGGTTGTGGCGACGCCAACTGGAACCTGAATAATTGTAAAGGAGTGTTTCATGATTTTCGGACAACAGAGATGGGTCGTTGTTTGGCTTGCAATCATATTCTGCCAGAGCACGATCTGGGCGCAAAGCCAGGATGAAGCTGTTTCACTAGACCAGAATCAGACAACCTCGCAGTTCCCGGACCTGGAAGGGTCTTATGGCAAGCTGCGAGTGTCTGGTTTCGGGGTTGGAGCGTATGAGTACGTGGGAAATACAAACGACAATTCTTTTAAGGCTGACAAAGTTGCAATCAGCGCTTTCGAACAAGTCAATTCCCAGCTCTACTTTTTCGGGCAGCTAACCACCGCGCTGGAAGAAGAGGCAACGGGAATCGAAATTGACAATCTCATTTTGAGCTATACGCCGGCTGGTTTGCCAGGTTTAACCATTCTGGGAGGCAAGTTCGACGCTCCCGTCGGTTTTGAAAGAGACGATGAGCCATTGAATTTTCAGGCCAGCAATTCGTTCAATTTTGAACTGGGCCGCCCTGTCAAGTATTCGGGAGTGCAAGTGATGTACACGTTGAATCCAACGTGGAGTCTCACCGGGTACGTGGTCAATGGTTGGAATTTGGATGTGGACAACAACAAAGCCAAAACCGTGGGAACGCGCCTTGGTTTCTCGCCAGGGGAATTGAGCAACTTGGGACTGTCCTTTGTTCTGGGTTTCCCAAAAGAAAACGACGACCGACGGGTGCGTGTCCTAACCAACATTGATTACACGCTGCAGACTGGTCGCAACTGGGTGGTAGCCGGCGAAATCAATTTGGGCCGAGAGGAGGGGGCTGGTGAGAACGGACAGACAGCGGATTGGTTTGGCGGTCAGCTCACCAGTTACTACCAGGCGACCAACCGACTGGGACTCGCATTGCGCTACGACGTTTTTCGTGACGCCGACGGTGCCAGGACGGGACTGACACAAACTTTGCAGTCCTTCAGTATTGGGCCTTCCTGGAAGCTAAAACGAAGCCAGTACGGTGCCTATTCGGTGCGTGAACATACCACCTTTGGAATTCCCCAATTCGAGATCCGTTTAGAATTTCGTGTCAACCATTCGAATCAACCTTTCTTTGAAGACCTGGATGAATCTCTTGACCGGTGGGAAACTCGCACAGAGATTCAAACAGTCATTGTATTTTAGAGGCCGTGCGATGAATACAACCAACTTGACCAAAGCTTCTTCACCGATTAAACTCCTGTCTACGTTGTTCATGCTTGGCATTGGGATCAGTTACTTTTTCGGTCTGCTCATGGTCGTGACCTGGGTGGGACTGACACCGAACAAAGTCACGCAGACGCTTTCAAAGCAGCCAGGTCCTTCTGAGGCCGTAGGACAGGAATCGACGGTAACCGAAGAACCAATAAATCTGAATGAAGAAATCGAAGTGCCCCACTTAATCGACCGGAATCTCCTCGTTCAGGATACGCACGTGCATCTCCCGGTCTATTCGCTCATAGCCGTTGTGCTGGCACTGATTGCGGCTGGCATAGAATTGAAAACCAGCATTAAGATGTGGTTAATTGCCTTTCTTTTCCTGGGTGGCTGGCTGGATTTCCTGGGTATGTGGGGGGTAAAATATCTTGCTGCGGGTTTTGCTTATGTGACTCTGGCTGGTGGGTGGATTATGTTTGTTAGTTGGCTTCTGGTAGCCGTCCTGGCCATGAGGCAAATGTGGTTTTAATATCTTGGAGGAAATAATGAAAAAGCTATTCAGTAAATTCTTTTTTTGGGGTGTCTTGCTGTTGAGTTCCATTTCTGTTGCTCGTGCCCATATTACTCCGATGGTGCATCTGATCAAGCACAACGAAGCTATCAAAACTTTGCTCGCCGGGGGGCAATCCTTTTTTGTGAAAAATGTCAAGATCGGGCAGAAAGAATTAGGAGACATCCGTTCCGCTGCCCATTGGACACCAGACTTGAGCAGTTACAGATTTTTTTACGGCAAGGATTCCGCTGGGAATCTGATCGGCGATGCGTTGTTGATTTCTGTAAACAGTAAGCACGGGCCATTGACGCTGGCGATTGGTTTCACCAGCCAGAACCTGGTAACCGCGGTGTTGGTGACGGATGTCGGCATTGAACCGCTGCCCTGGATTCGTCGACTCATGAATAAGAAGTTTCTCGATAGGTTCACGGGCAAGGGGGAAGGCCAGGTAACTGAGGTACTAAAAGAGGTCTCAAAAAAAGAGCTCGGAAGTATGGCTTATTATTATGCTAAAGTCATCGCAAAAGGCGTGTCGAGGGCTTTAGTATTGCAACGCGTTTTGTTTGAGTTGAAGTAGGCGCCCGCTAAGAAATCGAGCTTTACTCAACCTTGAAAGGTCAGTCAGGTAGGAAATATGTTCTTTTCCTTAAGAACCGATCAAACGGTGACCTTCTTTGCGAAGGTTACCGTTTGATAAAAGGTGTCACAACACAAAAATGGTTGCTTTGAATTCTGGAAACGTTATTCCAGATGTTTCCAGAAAGCACTGTGCGAGTCACCCCAAGTAGGTCACTGTTGTTTTAGCGATCGTACCGAGGGGGTGAGGGGCGTCGCCCTTCGACACGTCCCGACCCAAAAGCGGTCGGGACTACTCAGGACGACTACCTGTGTGCTCAA
>JBHHYI010000119.1:0-12887 GCA_046757525.1 bacterium
TTTCTTGTGCCATTCAATTTAAGTTTATTCTTGAAAATGTCAAGTTCTTTTTTAAAACTCCCGGTTTCAAAATTCAGGCCGTTTTGCCGAAGGCAAAATCTGCTCCACAAAAATGAACTGGCGTAGCAATCAACAAAACCTTTGGATCTGTAACCACGGCAATGTCTCAAAAGTTTAGCCCGGGTCTGAAAGCCCTGCAACGGGAACTGGAACAACGGTTCGGGGAAAACCGAATTCTCAAGCACGAACCTTTGGCCCGCTACTGCAACTGGAAAGTCGGCGGCCCGGCGGATTTGTTCTTACAAGTCGAGACAACCAGCGAACTCGTGGCCGCCATTCAGTTGGCCTTTGGCAACAGGCAAAGTTTTACCGTGCTCGGTTTCGGCGCCAATTCCCTCGTTTCCGACAAGGGCATCCGCGGCCTGGTGATTTTAAACCGAGCCGAACGGATTGACTTTAAACCGGACGACTCGGTGGAGGTGGACTCGGGTACTAACCTGGCCCTGTTGGCGCGTCGAGCAGCATCGCACGGCCTTGGGGGGTTAGAGTTTCTCATCGGCATCCCGGGTACGGTTGGGGCAGCGGTGGCCGGCAATGCCGGAACCCGCGAACAATGGATCAGTACCGTCTTGCTTAGCTGCCACGTCATTAATCAACACGGCGAGCTCGTCGAACAAAAGCCGCAAGACCTGGAATTTGCCTACCGTCACAGTCGCCTCAAGAGTTCTGGGGAAGTCGTGGTCTCAGCAAGATTGTGCGGCCAGCCGGACCGGCCAGCAAACATCGAGCGAAAAATGAAGAAGCTGCTCGATCAGCGCAAGAACCAACCCGGTGGCTCCAGCGCAGGCTCGGTGTTCAAAAACCCGGCCGGAGATTTCGCAGGAAGATTGATCGAAGCTTGCGGCCTCAAAGGGTATGCCACCGGTGGCGCACAAATCTCACAGATGCACGCCAATTTCATTCTCAACACCGGTGGTGCCACCGCCGAGGCAATCAAAACCTTGATCGAACGCTGTAAGAGCGAAGTGGCCTCCCATTTTGGAATCCATTTGGTGGAGGAAATCAAGTACTTAGGGGATTGGTCGTGAAGCGCTGGGTGATCGAAGGTGGCCGACCTTTACGTGGCCGGGTGACCGTCAGGGGTGCCAAGAATGTTGCCTTTAAACTCATGATCGCCGCCCTTCTTGGAGAAGATGAAACCATTTTGGACAATGTGCCCGACGTCGGCGACGTGGATTTAGCTGGCCAAATGATTCGCCACCTGGGCGGCTGCGTTGAACACATCGGTTCCCACCAGGTACGCATCGATCCCCAAGGCTTAAGCGGCTGCTCGATCCCCCCGGCGCTAGCCCGGCAGTCGCGGGCCTCCTTTATGTTCGTCGGGCCACTTTTAGCCCGCTTCAAGGAAGCCAGTCTACCGTTGCCCGGTGGCGATCGAATTGGTCGCAGGCCGTTAGATCGTCACGTGCAAGGCTTGCAAGCCCTGGGAGCGCGAATCAGAAAAAAAGGAAGCACTCTGCATGTAAGCAGTTCCAGATTGCAGGGCGCGCAATACCACTTCCCAAAAAACACACATACGGGCACCGAAACTCTAATCTTAGCCTCGGTTACCGCAAAAGGTCGAACACAAATTACGAACAGTGCCGAGGAACCGGAAGTTCTGGACCTCATCGACATGCTCAACAATATGGGAGCGCAAATCAAGCGGGAGCGCCCCAGAACCTTGGTCATCGAGGGTGTTGACAGGCTGCACGGCACGCATCACACGGTCCTGCCAGACCGCAACGCGGCCGTTTCATTTTCCTGCATGGCTTTGGCCACCAGGGGCGAAATAATAATCCAACAAATTCAGCCAAAGACGATAGACGCCTTCTTGGAACAGTTAGAAGCCATTGGCGCGGGCTTTGAAGTTGGCGAGAGTTCATTGAAAGTCTGGTACAAGGGGGCTCTAAAACCGACCCGGATTACCACAGCGCCACATCCGGGATTCATGAGTGACTGGCAGCCGCTGCTGACCACGCTGCTCACCCAGGCACATGGTACCAGCGTCCTGCACGAAACGGTCTTTGAGAGTAGATTTGGGCACGTCGAGGAGTTGCGCAAAATGGGTGCGAATATTACACTGTTTAATCCGGCCGTGAAGAACCCCGATGCGGTCTATAATTTTAATTTGCAAGACGATCGCTCAAAATATTTTCACGCCGCAAGAATTGAGGGTCCCACGCCATTGAATGGTGTGGCTACAACGGTCAAAGATGTGCGCGCAGGCGCAACTCTTGTGCAAGCCGCATTGACGGCCCGCGGACAAACCACGCTTTCGCACGTCGAACGCATCGAACGGGGCTATGAGCATTTAGATCAGCAATTGCGGCGGCTGGGCGCAAAAATTGAATCACAGCCATAACTCATTCTTGACCTGTTTTTGAAGTTTGTGGCTGTGCTGCGTTTGGTGTTGGCCCGGGAAACAAAAAGGCCTTCTGTGCGCGAACAGAAGGCCTCATTGGAAACGCTCCTTTGTACGTAACGCAATCGTCTCGATTGCGCAGACGTCTCCGATATTCAAAGCAACAATCTTCCTGTTGTGACAGGGGCAACTCAGTCAAAGAAGCCTTATTCAAGAGGTTCAGGCTTGTCCTCATCGTTTTTCTTAGCTTGATCCGCGTCGGAGGCTTCACCTTCCAAGATCTTCCGCAGTCTTTCCAACTCCTTCTCCGCCCGTCTTCGTTCATCCTTGATTCTCTCGAGTTCGGCTTCGGCTGATTCCGTCTGCCTTTGTTCTTTGATAATTTGCTCGAACAACTCCCGACGGGTTTCGGCTTTTTGCATAAGAATGTCGCGCTCGTTGACTCTGTAAACGCTGCTGGGCAGCAAGGTAATCTTGGTGCCAAACTTGGCGCGCCACCCGGGATAATTGGGCTGCGAACCTGGCAGTGTGCGCGATACAAAAGCGTAATTGGTTTTATCGCTGCTATCGGTAATGCGAAAATCGGCCCCAAAGTTAATGGAAAACCAGCGGTACGGTTTGTAAGAAATCGTCGGCGACAGATAGGCATAGTCTTCTCTGCTGTAAGCAGCAGCCGGCGGTCTTTGTAGAAATGCATTGCCAACCAGCTCCACAGAAAAATCAAATTTTTCGGTAGGAACTTTGATTCCCACGCCATACAAGAATTCTTGCGACATCGATTTGGCTTCAGCACTGGAACCACCCCCGGCGTCGATGCCCGCGCCCACGTCATTGTGATTCCAGTAACCTAAGTTCAGATGAATGTTGGTGGCATCCTCAGGATAAAGCGGGTCCTTGGAGTAGGTTACCAACCCGGTTAAACCCCAGGCCACGTGATCCGAAGAGTATGGTTCAAATGCCACATTGTGAACTTGTCCACTGGGAAATCGCGTGTTCAATGTCAATCCATAGGCAACAGAACTTCCGGTCGAAGCAAAAGAGCCGATCTTCAATCCAATATAAAGATCGTCCGGCGCATTGACATCATCGCTCCCTCGATTCGTATCTCCATAAATCGTGGGAGAAATGGCCAATTCTAAATGCTTACCCAGGCCGTAGTTGACACTGAAGCGGCCTGTCACATCCCATACCGTGACCGCGCCCTGGGTAAAATTGCCAACTTTGCCATAAGAGCGGGTCAAGGCGTTTACGGTCAAGAAACCAGGTTGCAAGGTCCAGGCCGATTGGACGTAGGTCAGCCCGCGGCCGCCATTGAAATTAATCTGAGCACTGAGAAAATTTGGACTTATTGTAGCTCCCCCGAACAAGATGAAAACCACAGCTAAACACTTTCTCATGGCATTTGCCTCCAAGAATTAAATTAAATCCCTTTCAATTTTGTTTTACAACTTCCTTGTCTCTGTAAAGCTGGACTTCTAAAATGCAACCGCAACAAGGCCATGACAGTTTTCCCCGGTGGCGGCTTCATTTCGCAAGGTCAAACCCCGCAGGAAAACGGTCATTCTCGACGCTTCATTTTCTTTTCTGCGACTAAAGCATTGGCGCGAAACAACGATTCAAATGTACCTGCGTCGGTCCACCAACCATCGAGTATCTCAAAGGTCATCTTGTTTTGTTTGATGTACTCGTTGTTGACATCGGTTATTTCCAATTCGCCACGACCGGACGGACTGAGAGTTTTGATGATGTCAAATACCTGGGGATCAAACAGGTAGATGCCCGTGACAATCAAGTTCGTTTTTGGGGTCTTGGGTTTTTCTTCGATGCTCACAACTTTGTCACCCTCAAGTTGGGCCACTCCAAAACGCCAGGGGTCCTCAACCTCTTTCAGAAGGATCTTGGCGCCTTCAGATTGTTTGTGAAACTTGGAGACAGCTTCTTGAATACTCTTTTCAAAGATATTATCCCCTAAAATGACAACGACTAAATCTCCGTCTACAAAATATTCTGCCAGACCCAGGGCGTCGGCAATGCCGCCCTCGCCCTCCTGATAGGCGTAATTCAGATGTTTCAATCCAAAATCTTTGCCATTTCCGAGCAGTCTCAAGAAATCGCCCGCATTGTTGCCACCGGTGACGACGAGAATCTCCTCAATGCCAGCATTCACCAGCGTCTCCAGAGGATAGTAAATCATCGGCCGGTCATAAATAGGCAGCAAGTGCTTATTGGTTATTTTTGTCAAAGGATACAGTCTGGTACCCAAACCTCCAGCAAGCACGACCCCTTTCATAAATCCCTTTCCCTAATGTCTTTTTGTGAAACGGTGACCTTGTTAACGCAAGGTTACCGTTTGATCGGTTTAACAAGAAGCTAACCCGCCGACAGCCTCCGAGGAGGCTCTTTCGGAAAAAGGTTCGCTTCTTCAGAACTTCTATGAAGCGCCTGCTCTTCGTAACGCAAACGTCTCGTTTGCGAGGGCATTCTTTCAAGCAAAAGCACGCAGAGAGTGCACATGGCTTCTAATAAAGGTAATCCCGCCACCGCGACTCAGAGCCTGAATTTCGTTCAATACCAACGGCGTCCACGCGCCACTTATACCTGATGCCTTTGGTCAAAGTATCTTGCACAGCTTTGAAATCGTAGTTGTATTGGACTGTGGAAATGTCGCCAAAGCTGTTTTCCACCACGGAAATCCATACCCTGTTATCGGAATTGGCCTCTAAAATCTTTAACACATAATTGCCCACACCGACGTTGGTCCACGAGAATTGCGGGCGTGCCGGATCCTTGGCGATTACACCTGGATTGCCAGGTTTCTGCAGCAGTAGATAATCCAAAGTATCGGAAGGAGGGCTTTCGTTACCACGAACGCCAACCGCGGTTAAATAATAAAAATAGCGTCTGTCCACGAGAATGCTGTCGCTATCGACAAAGGTAAAAATGGTGTCGTTATTGAGTATGTTGAAATTATTGCTGCTCACCACGGCCAATAACCGGAATTCCTTCTCATTTGCTACGTTGAGCACCCCCCTGAATATACGAAAGGAGTCCGGGAAAACCCCGGCCCCTTGCCGCCAATCTACCTGAATGTTTTCAGCGTCCACTTGGTCTTGCCTGGTGAAAGCGTCGATGCCGATTTCTACGAGGCTCGTGTCGTTGGGTGTCTCAATGAGCTGCGGCGCACCCGGGACGTCCTCAACGTTGGTGACGCTTCCATTGCAACCGAAAATAGTCAAAAATGGAAATAATATCAAGAAAAAAAACAGTAATTTAACTTTGCTCTTCATCGCATAGACCTACAATTGAAACGCGCCGCTCAGGCGGTGGACATTGCCGAGATCGTAGCCCAAAAATGCATAGTCGAGACGCACTTTCCACAGGTGAAAACCGGTGCCCGCCGTAAAACTGCCGTCGTTGGAGCCCAATCTAAAGAAAACGGTCTTCAGACTATATTCAACGCCCCAGTGGCTTTCTCCACCATAGCGGGTATCCTTGCCGTAGGAAAACAACAGTTCGCTGTTCATCAGACCGATGGGCTGGCTGTAGGAAAAGCCCCACTTTAGATTCACGGGAATTTGATCCTGATGGCGGCTGGTCCAGGTCAAATTCGTCTTAGAGATGTCCTGAATGTTGAAGCCAAATCCCAACTTCCCCAGATGGTCGCTGTCCAACATCTCGCCGATGCCGAAACGAATCATGGCCCCCACATCGATTCCTAAACCAGAGGCTTTGTCCTCAAACAGCTTCTGTTGAATGACTTTCAGATTAATTCCGATGGGGATTTCTACTGGAAAACTGAGATATTGCCACCCCAGATTGACTCTGAATTTGTTGAGCTTGGCGAAGGAGAAAAAGAACGCATCCTCGGTGTCACCGAAAAGTCCCACAGGTACCCCGTTGGGTCTGAGCGCAGGATCTCGCAGCCGGTCTGCCAGGTTATCGCCAGCCAATTCTGGGAATTGCGGGATGTCATCTACGCTGAGGCGAATCCAGTTAATTGAGAGTGTGGCATCGCCCGGCAGCGGCAACGCAAAACCAGCATGATTATAATTGGCCAAAGGGTCGGTAATCCCGCCAAAATTAGTAGAATACATGAAAGTGATTTCAGGCTTTTCTACGAGCGCCAGTCCTGCCGGATTCCAGTAAAAAGCGGTACCGTCATTGGCAACGGCCACATAAGCGCCACCCATACCGAGGGGACGTGCCCCGACTCCGATTTCCAGAAAAGATCCGGCAAATTTACCTGGATACGCTGGACACACAATTGCCAAGAGGATCAAAGACAACAAAAGTATTTTTGAAACGTTCATTACAACCCACTTCTTTTAGTTATCGAATTCTGGCTATTTTACCTACTTGTTCGACTACATCGCTATCGAATCTCGCCTGGAGTTTGTAGAAATAGAGCCCGTTGGCTACCTCGTCGCCAAAATCATCGGTAGCATCCCAGGTTATTTCGTGGTAGTCAGGACTCAAAGGATTTGGATCCTCCAAGATGTTCGTGACATCGAACTTCCTGATCATCCTTCCTGAGGCGGTGTAGATTTTCAACTGCAAATCATCTGCACGCTGCGTCAATTCGTACGCGAAGACGGTCTTACGCTTAAATGGATTGGGATAAGTTCCTAAAACACGAACATCCGCTTTCTCCGCTATTTTTACCGATAGTTCCACCGGAATGGAAGCATTGCCGTTGGTGTCGAATATTCGATAAACCAATTCATGTTCACCGCTTGTCAGATTAGGACTGATCGTCATGGTGTAAACATTTGCATCTAACAGCGAATCCGGAAACACGATCTGATCCTGAGGAAAAGGCTGGCCGTCGATTAGTATCTGGATTTTGTCTGAAGAAATATCGATTCCGTTCTCGTCTTGTGCTATCGCTGTAATTACAGGATTCCTGGGCACAAAGCTATTTTGACCCAGGAATTGCCCCTCTACCTTGACTTCAACCTGGGGCGGTTTCGTGTCCCTTGCTCTTATAACCGCAAACGATCCTAATTGAGTAATCAATGTACCCAATCGATTATTACTTTCAAGCTCGCTTTGTTGGCGAACCCACTTTTGCGTCGAGTCTTCCCAACGATATATGCCATATTCATTGACAAAGGCAGCAGAAGAATCAGATGGCTCAAAATTTAACGCCAACCAGCAAGGTTGTGCAAACTCAAAATCTCCCCGGCCATCATTGTTGCTCAATTCAAAGCTTCTGACACTGCCATTTGTGGGCACAAAAGAAAAGTCCGGCTGATGGCTCAGTTTAGGATTGTCGATTTCCCGGATGTTCAAGACGCTGTTGCTGGCAAGCGCATTGGGCGGCAAATAAAACGAAAGTGAGTTCTGAAAGTGGATGGTATCGTTGGCAGTTCCAAACAGCGTGCTCCCTAATGCGGCGTCGAGATTGAATTTGTCCACAACCACGGTAATGGAATCTTGTTTGTCGCTGAGATTAGAATCATCGAGTCTGCCTTCGGGATCGATTTTGACCAGAAAAGAGGCCCTCCCTGCGCCAGGGTGAACAGGGATGTGAGCCGAGGCTGTGTCCGCGGGATTGACGGAAACAGAGTCCATTCCGATGAGCGTCCAGGTTGAATCGCTTTGCAACTTTTGGAAGAATGCGATTTCTGCATTTTGCGTCTGCGCATCTCCATTGTTTTCAACAGTTGCCTGCAATGTTACAAATTCTGTGCCACCCAACTTAATGGAGCCGCCCAGGACTCTCAAATCAACGCCTTTGGCGATTTGGGTTACTTTTACCGTACTGGTGTAAAACTCTCCGGACTCTTTCCTGGCGCGAATGAAAAAAACAATCTTATCCCCTGCGCCAGCTAATGGAGCAATCGGTTCCAGAGTCTGCCACAATCCAATTGGATCCACCATGGCCATGGCTAAGCTGTCCTCACGCGCGGGTTTCAGAAAATGCAGATAGACTGCTTCTATGGATTCCTGGCTGTGAATATTCACGGAAAACCGCAAGCTGTCTTTTGCCGAAGGAGCTTCCGGAATGGTGGTCAGGTTCTCGGTGGCTAAGCCGGTGAGGGTCAGTCTGATCGAGCCGTTCGCTTCCTCTTTGCTGACATCGTTGTAAACGTATGCGCGAATGAACACCTGCTCAGCCTGCAAATTGTCCGGCAGTTTGACCTTGACTTCAAACTGACCATTTTGCACCTGAGTTTCGGTGTTCGATATGATGTCTCGAGACCCGGTTAACAGCGCAACTTCAGCAATGCCCGTGGCAAGAGGCCCGGTGCCATTTACCAGCAACGAGTCACCCGCACTTGGAACTTTGGTCTTGGCCTCCAGCTTGAACTTCTTGCGCGGCAAGCCTGCCACCAGTGCTGGATCGCCAAGAATGTTATACTGGTTGATCATCGATCTCACGATCTGACCAAAAACGGTGTTGAAGAATTTGGCAAAATAGTCAATGTTTGTTCGAACGATATATTCTCCCAGCGTTTGCGGAGTTTCAGAGCTTAAGAAATTTCGCAAGAATTCTCGGACGATAAAAAAATCGTTGAAAGACCAACCCAATCCGGAAGAAGCCCAGAGGGCAACACTGCCCTTCTCAGGCGTTCCAAGAAGCACTTCAGAAAGACTGCTTCGCGAGGGTTCGTCAAACGCGCCCGCGAAACAGGTCATGCTGGTAATGATGGGGTATCGGCCTCTGTTATTCAGGCGAGAAACATCTTCCAATCGAAACAGCAAATTGTCGGACCAGATGGCACCACTGCCGTGACCCATGTAATTGATCAGGCTAACCCCCTGGTCAAACGTGTTGATTAAAGTGGAGGTGCCGCCGAAGTAACGGTCCACCGGAACACTGGTGTCGCGCAGCGTGTAGAGTCTGTTGGGATCATAATCAGCCGGCAAACTGCCACGAATCAGCGCCTCCGATTGTTCGCGAAAATCCGTCCGGTTGCCGCCGATGAAGAGAAAGGAATTGCGCCACTGCCCCAGACTACTTTGCAGCTCGTACTGTATGGTCTTCTGAACGACGGCATTAAGTTGATCTTCGGTTCTGACCGGAAACCGTCCCACAATCACGTCGGAAATCTCGTCGTCTCCTGAAAGCAACGAAAACCAATGATCGCTGGCCGTAGCCCCGAACTCATTGGCTTGAAATAAATACAGAGGCAAGAGATTTCCACCGTTTTTCAAGATGTCCTTGTTATCTGTGGAGCCGTCCCCGGCAAACAGCACGTACAAAGGCGCAGGCGCTTGCCAGCTCTTAAGGGTGTACTTCAGGAATTTCTTAATGGCCATGGGGCTGCGAATGCCGTCATTGAATTCATCATAAATATCTTGATCCCAAATCAATTTTGTGCGCAACCCTTGCGACTCCCTTAGATTCATGAGTTCTTGCAACGCAGTGCTTTGCAAGAACACTTCAGGGGCGATGACGAGGTAGTCGGCGCTGTTTGAAGGCGATCGCAGGTTGGAGGGCGTGTCCACAACCAGCGCCTGGGGCTTCAATTTTTGACTTTGCGTGACAGCAAAATATTGCGTGTCCTCCGTGAACACATCGTCCTGGAAGTGAATCTGATAGGATTGCTGACCCTCAAAATCGGTAACCAACCTAACTTCACCACCGATGATCTTACTGCTGCCGATCTTGTAAACCTCGATCCCTGGTTCGGAAAATCCGTCGATTTTGAAATCGTACAAACCCAGACCGCGACTCCTTTGAATGCCAAACATGATCTGATCTTCGTCGGCTTTGTAGAGCCTTTGATAGGTCACTTCAAACCAATTGAGCAGAACGTTATCAAACTTGGACGAAGCTACGTTGTTTATGATCGTCAACTGATTATTTCCATGCTCCAAAACTCCCGGAGTCACGCCTTGTCCAGGCTGCGTTTCCATGGCAAATTTTTCCTGTCCATTCCAGGTGCCATCGAATACCTTCCTGGAATTCAAAAACACGGTGACGTCATGGTCGAACACATTTGTGAAGGTCAAGCCGTGCATCATCACTTTTATCCGGGCCCGCAAGTCCGCCTGGATATCGGGATGCGGCAAGAAGATCGCGTAGTCTCGCTTTTCACCGGCATCGATGCCGTTGTCGTAAAACCAATGATCCCGCATCAAGTCAGGCGGCACCCGACTTAGCCGATCAAAATGTCTGTCCACCTCCTCGTGAACCGTGAATTCATACGAGAAAGGGGAAATGAGCTTACTCGGGTCTGTTTCCGCCACCGAACCGTCTTCCTCGATCATTCTGACGCCCGCCCCTTGGTCCCAGGACAACCAATAGACATTCTCATCTTGAAATGGGTCCAGGTACATGTCATCGGCCACATTCAGGAAGGTTTTCTTGTTGAATTCGCCCCAAAATTCGATAACATCCCCGGGATCAAAACTTCCGTCTTCACTGCCTTGCACGCGAATGGGAATCTGCTTGCCTCTGTTGTAGATCTTTAGATTATTAGGCTTGACCGTTGACAAATCCACATCCAGGGTATCGAGGTCTTCAAACCCAATCTGATAAAGGCCGTCCTTTGCAACGAATATCTTGATCTGTGGCGTATCTGAATTCTGGCCTGGCTGGTTAGAGATCAACATTTGCGATTGTTTGCGAACCCATTTGGGAGGTTCCCTGATCAAATCCGGATAGGTCAAACGGCTCAAAAACTGTTTTTCTTTGAGAGAAATGTTTCTTGTTGATACATTTTCTGATGACGGCTTATAATTAATGGCAAGCACGATTTTTTTGTAAAAGACTACCGTTTCGGAAACAGGATTGTAACGACAAGGAAAAACATTGAGCGTATAAATCGTGTGATCTCTAAATTTACCGATCTTTGCCAAAGTAAATAGTTGCTTTGGAGTCAACTGATTCCCGCGGTAGTATTCGTCATCGACTTGCAAAACAGTGCTGTCTGGGCCATTCTCTGTTCTAAAATCGAGGTTTTGGAATGGAGCTAACTTACCGACTTTAAGCTCCTTTGTTACAACCTCAACCACCTGCACAGCGATGGTTTCGTCCATTACTGGTAACACGATGCTTTTGAAGGGAAGCTCTGCCTGGCCGGGAAGGGTAGTCGTGGGAAGGTCTTCAAGCTGTAATCGATTGTAGGTAACCCCTTTTATTTGAACTGGCGTTATTTGCGGAATTGAAAGATCTAACTCTACGGTTGTTTGATTGGCATCCTTCTTGGTAATTTTCAGATTGTCTTTTGCAACCGCGAAGCTCCATGTTGGTATCGACAGCGGAATCACGAGCAATAAGAAAGAACGAACTCTCATCTATTTCCTTGTGGTGATATTTGGGGTCAGATGGGTTACTTAAAATGGCCTCGTTAGTCGGAATAACAATTTACTGTGTGAAAGCTACTAAGTTCCAAGTGTGACAGTATTGACATATTCATGCAATTAGGAGCTGGCATAGCAAATTAAGGACAAGCGGCTTCACCTGGCAGTCAGGTTGAGCGGTTCGTTGCCAGGTGTCAATAATCACCAGCAACGCCGCGCGAATCGCATAAAACTCAGGGATATGTTGCAAATTCTGGGCCGCCAGAAGTGAGTACTTCAAGGCGTCGCAAACAATGTGGCGTGCTTGAAGGAAACCTTATATGCAATAAAAAAGGCCCCATCTGTAGCGACAGGGCCTTTGAGCTGCGGCGCCTCAAAAATTTCAGCGACTATCTCCTGGCCCAATGGCCGGGAACGTAATAATAACCACGCGGCGTTTTCTTCCAATGACCTCGCACGTAGACATGACCCGGGCGGGCTTTCACGTAGTAGCCATTCACCCAAACGTAGCGCCCCTTCCTGAACGCCCAGTGTCCGGAGACCCAAACAGCGCCCCGATAAGGTCTCGGCGGCTTAATGACCCGCACAGCCTTCAGCGGCGGCGGGCCAAATCGAATGTAAACGCGCGTCTTGGCTGTACTCAAAGAGGGAATCAAAAACAAAGCAGATAAGGCACCCAGGACGATGAGATTTCTAAGCTTGCTCATGATCTTTCTCCTTCTCGTTGATTGCTGTTGTTTAGTTTCAATGGATTCTGCCCTGTCGCAATGCAACCGTTGTGCCACTTTCGCTTGAATGCATCTATATTATTATTTTTACAGCACTAAATGGAATCAGCCAAGATTTTCCTTGACCCACTTTTCGTACCAATTAGTACACTTTGACCCAAGGGGGCCATAAAATCCCCAAGGAAACGCTGGCGTGTACGTAACGCAATCGTCTCGATTGCGTCAGGCAGATGCCCGATTTTTTACACAGCCAATTCTCCCTTTGTAAGGGAGACAGATCTTCGCTCGTCCAGAGCGAAAATCAGAGGGATGTCTGCCCGGCAGCATCTTTGGCTTGGGATTTCAGGACCCCTCCTAAAATCTCCCCCGATTTTCTCGCTGGTCGCTTCAAAAACCGTCACCCATTTCTCCCCCTCGTTCCAAAATTTTATTTTGGAACGAGGGGGAGAAGCTTCGCTTCGAGAGGCATCCCGGACTCCTCGAAGCAGAGCTTCTCGAGC
>JBHHYI010000120.1:0-12794 GCA_046757525.1 bacterium
TGCAACCAAAAGCACTGCTCATGGATGAACCGCTTTCCAATCTCGATTACGAACTGAATCTGCACCTCCGGCGGGAAATCCTTCGCCTGCAAGATCAGTTGGGATTCACGCTCCTCTACGTGACCCACGACCGCGAGGAGGCGTTCGACATCGGCACCCGCGTGGTGGTGATGAAAGACGGGACCCTGGAACGAATGGGATCGGTGGAGGAAATCAGGGAGTATTTTGCTGCGCTGGCTCGGGGTTCTCTTCCTGTGACCCAACCCACAGTTTCAAAATAGCATTCCCACGGGAAGCTACCCGACCTTGAGATTTGGAAAATTGTCAATCATTGGTGATTTGGAGATCTTAATCTTCGATCTCCGCGAACACTGCGGTGAAGCATTCGAGAAGGGGGAAAAACAAGGGTTTTGCGGCATGAGACACAAGGACATGACCGGCAAGAACTGGCTACTTACCCCACTTCCCTTTGGGAAAAGGCAGGCGGTTCTTCTTGCGGGCTAAGCGCATTTCTTCGGTAGCGTGGGTCTTCAGTACCAATTCCGACTCCGGTTTTCCGGTGCAGAGTAAAGCAAACCCCTCCCGGCGGTCAGCTTCGTAGAACCGTTTGGAATCCTCCTGGTTCACCCGGCCCTGGATGACACGGGCAGAGCAGCTCAGGCACCATCCCTGCAAACAACTGTACGGCAAATCCAATCCCGATTCCAGAGCCACATCGAGGATATGTCGGCCTTCAGGAACCAGAAGTTGATGTTCTTGACCGTCCGGGGTGATGAGTTTGACTTTGTAGTCAGGCATGATTTGAAGTTGAAGGGGCGGCAGCGTTGGGCAACGTTCGCCGCCCCTTCGGTTCCAATGTGGGTGCTTACGGATTGTAGAATCCGGCGTTCTTGCTGTAAGGCGCCTCTCCCGGATTGCCACGACGGAAGTGTCCGGACGGCACCACCTTGCCGTCTCTGGCGTAGCTCAGCAGCTCGATGAACCAGGCCTCATGTTCGACCTCTTCCTGCAAGATGCGTGAGGCCATGTCGTAGGTGCGCGGATCCTTGCCGAAGGTTAGATCGCAAACCTCGCTCCAGGTGCGGATGGCGCAACGTTCGGCTTCCAACAGCACGGTCAGAATGTTGACCGGGGTCGGGTCATCCGGAAGATAGGCATCCGGGCAGCCGGCGCGGTCGGCAAAGTCGCGAATGTCGTGCGGCAAGTCGCCACCCAATTCATAAATGCGCGGCGTAATCAACTCGAAATGCGCTCGATCTTCCAGGCGTGCGTCTTCACAGATTTCCTTGTAATCCTCATTTCCTGCCAGATACATACGCAAAAGGGTGTAGTAATAGTAGGTGGTAAACTCTGCGCCGGCAGCGTCAATAAGTTTTTCCAACAGGTCTTCCACATCGACCCCTCTCATCTTAAGCTGTTCCACCCCGACTCGCTGCGAAGTGTCCCCCGGTTTTACTTTTCCAGTAGCATGTTTCTTCGTTCCCGCCATTTGAAACTCCTCAAGTTTTTGTTAGAATGCACAGGAATTAATTACTTGAAATTAACAAAAAGAATATTTATTATTCAAATCGATTATCTCTATAACCATGATAGATAATAACTATCGCCAAATGACTTTAACACAATTATCCTACATTGTTGCGCTCGACACGTACCGCAATTTTCGCAAGGCGGCGGACAAAATGTTCATCACGCAACCGACTTTGAGCATGCAGATCCAAAAGTTGGAACAAGAATTGGACGTGGTCATATTTGACCGGCATATCTTGCCGGTGGAGCCCTCGGCCATCGGGCGTTTGATCATTGACCAGGCCAGGGTGATATTGGAGGAAACTGCGCGTATGGCGGACATCATCGCCAGCCAGAAGCACCAAATCTTCGGTACCCTGCGCATCGGGATTATCCCGACTGTCGCCCCGTATTTGCTCCCCCTTTTCTTAGAGCAATTCCTTGCCAAATATCCCAAAGTTGAGCTAACCATCGATGAACTGCAAACCCAGTTGATTATCCGGCATTTGGAGCAGAGTTCGCTGGACGTGGGCATTGTTGCCAGCCCTATAAATCATCCCAGAATCATCGAACAGACGCTGTACTATGAACCGTTCGTGGCTTATGTCGCCAGAAAACACCGCCTGTTTTCCAGGAAAAGAATTCGAACCAGCGATCTGTCGCTGAATGATTTATGGCTGCTAAAAGAAGGGCATTGTTTTCGAGATCAGATTTTGCAGCTTTGCAAATCCACTCTGGAAAGGAGAGGGAACTATCACTTTCATTGCCATCTCGAGGGCGAGAATCTGGAAACGCTGCGCAAGCTCGTGGAAAACAATATTGGGATGACGCTGCTGCCCCGCCTTGCGGTCCTGAATCTTGATAACACGCCTTCCAACGCCTTGATCCGAGAGTTTTATACACCGGTGCCTACCCGCAGAATCAGTTTAATCTACACCAAAGCGCTTTTGAAGAGGCGCCTGCTCCAGGTTTTGGAACAGGAAATTCTAAATGCTCTGCCTGATGGACTCCTAAATGCCAAAGACCGTTGTGTCGTTGAGTGAAATGTGCATTGGCAAGAATGCCGTCGCGGCCTCGTGTGAGAAGACAGATTAGCTACTTGCTTTTCACCTCAATCTCACCGTTGCTGGCCCTGGATAAGGCGCGACCCTGCAAATACAGATGTGCACTCACACGATTCTGCAAATACGCGTCCCAGAAGGCGGTTGAGGCGGATTTCACATAAGTCACCTGCTGCGGATTTGTTGGCCCGGAACCTTTGAAGCGCACAGGACCGGCAATTCCGCCAAAACCGTGGTAGGCATCATTTATCACCACGAGATATTTGTCTCCGGCCGGGGCATAGCGGTACACCTCTGTTCGCCACTTGTAGGATTTGCCGTTTCTGGGTGAGGTGTCGTTGGTACCCGTGATGACCATGGTCGGTCTTGTCAACCCATGCCACGAGTCCCGAGTAAACCCATCCCCGCTGCCCTGCGGACTGATCAGCAGAATCGCAAGCGGTCGGGCATCCGAGAAGTCGTATTTTTTTCCGCGGCCGAATTTCTTTGGCTTGGCGCCGCCGATGAGCTGAGCGGTGTGCGCACCAAACGAATGGCCGCCCACACCCACGCGGGTGGTATCCATTTTGCCCTGCAACCCAGGCGCTCGTTTTTCGATGACCGCAAGCGAATCGATTATCAGAGAGATATCCGGCGGCCGGGTGGACCATTTACGCCAGATTTTCTTCCGATTAAATAGCGCCCCCCAGCCGAGCAATTTCCGCGAGTCCTCGTGCGTTGGCTGAATGCAGACATAACCGTGGCTGGCCCAGTGCTTGATCAACGGCTGATACCCATCCTTATCTCCCAGAGCACCATGCGACCAAATGATGACCGGGAAGCCGCTTCCGCTATCCGGATAGGTAATTCGCAGGGGGAGGTCCTTATCCCGTTTCGCATCGTGCAGAACAAATGTTTTGACGGTTGCTATGTGAAATGGTCCGGGCACGGATTTGTACAACCCGGGAATCAGGGCACTCAAACCAAGGAGGTTGAGCAATAACGAGTTGAACAAAACTGGAATCAGAGTTTTCATTCTCCCACTACGCGTTTACACAACAGGAATTCAGGAACTATCTCAGTACTTCTTAATTTGCCAAATGGGGATGACAAAAACAAAGGGTTGATTTTACTTTTTTCAATACGGATGACATCGATTACGCTGATTTCCACAGATTCTGATCTCTCTGTTCGGTCATCCCAAATCCGCTTCGTACGCCTGCTCCACCGACTTTGCAACCCGTGTCGTCACGGTTTTGTCCAGAGGCGACGGTAAAATGGTGTCGACCGTGGGGGTGTCCACGCAGGCCGCCAGGGCATAGGCCGCCGCGATTTTCATTTTGTTGGTAATCCTCACAGCTCTCGCATTTAAAGCGCCGCGGAAAATGCCCGGAAAGGCCAGCACGTTGTTCACCTGATTGGGAAAATCACTTCTGCCGGTTCCTACGATGAAAGCGCCTGCGGCTTTTGCTTCATCCGGCATGATTTCTGGAGTTGGATTGGCCATGGCCAGAATGATCGCCTTGTCATTCATGCTCCGCACCATCTCACGAGACACCACATTGCCCTTACTCACGCCGATGAAGACATCGGCGCCACTCATGGCGTCGCTCAACAGTCCAGTAACTTTTCTGCGATTGGTGATCTTGGCCAGCTTCATTTTGGTGGGATTGTTTTGAATGTCTGACCTGGCGTGTGAAATGATGCCCCTGGAATCGCACACGATGATCTCTTTGACGGGTTCGCAAAGACTGGCATCGTGGCCCACGCACAACAGCATCTCAGCAATGGCCGTGCCCGCTGCACCGGCGCCATTAATCACGACTTTCAGTTCGGTAAGCGCCTTGTTGGCCAACTTTGACGCGTTGATGAGGGCGGCCAGCAGCACGATGGCGGTGCCGTGCTGGTCGTCATGAAATACCGGAATGCTGATATTTTGCAGCGCCTGCTCGATTTCAAAACAGCGCGGGGCAGAGATATCCTCCAAATTGATTCCAGCGAAAATCGGGGCAATGTTCTTGACCAAATTGATTATCTCAAATGCGTTTTGAGTGGCGACGCAAATGGGAAAGGCATCGATGTCGGCATAAGCCTTGAACAGCATGGCCTTGCCTTCCATGACAGGAATGGCCGCGTTTGCACCGATATTGCCCAACCCCAGCACCGCCGAACCATCCGAGACGATCGCCACTGTGTTTCGCTTCATCGTCAGGTCGTAAGCCTTCGCTGCATCTGCCGCGATTTCTCTACACACCTGGGCCACGCCCGGGGTGTAGACCAGGGAGAGATCGTGCTGGTCCTTTATTTCAAATTTTGAAGTAACCTCCAATTTACCGGCTAAGGATTGGTGTAATTTCGTCGACTCTTCGTAAATATCCATCTTTGCTCTTTCATTTGGTGAAATCATTTTGAGAAGGAATATACAAAACTAAATTAATCATTCCAAACGCTTTACTCGCTTCGCATGATTTCCGTCAATCAGGAAGTAAATTTTCTAAGGCTTGCTCAGGATTTCCCGAGCGTCTTTAGTAACAGTTTTTCACATTTGAAAAGCGCCTTTTCATATTGAAAAGCAACCTGGCATTTCTCGCATCCTCTCTAAACTTTGATCTTCAAAAGTGAAGTCATGCACCCGGTTTTGTGTCACCCTGTAATATTTAAAATTACAGAACCTTAGACCTCAATCTCTCTTATTGATTTTGACATAGTTAGGCTTCATGGGAAAGATATTTTTTCCGTGGCGACGTGGCACAATTATTGAACAACAAGAAACATCAATATTGAATCATGAACGATTGCGCGCCATTTGCTCACACAATGAATATCCTTTTAACCGGCCTTAATCACAAGACCACGCCAGTCGAAATACGAGAGAGGTTAGCCTTTCCCCCCAAACAAAGGGGTGCAGCGCTGGCTCAGTTGACTCAGCCGAATGGACAAACCGGCTGCGAACTTCTTGAAGCGGTAATTCTCTCCACATGTAATCGAGTTGAAATTTATACGGCGAACAGGAATAATGAAAGCGCCATTGAGAAGGTCAAGAGCTTCCTTTCGAATTTTCATAATGTCCCTCCTGCTGAATTTAGCCCCTACCTGTACACAGCGGCCAATCTTGACGCAGTAGAACATCTCTTTAATGTCACCAGCGGTATCGATTCCATGATGATTGGAGAGACGCAGATTCAAGGTCAGGTCAAGCAGGCTTTTGAATGCGCCCAACAACATGGAACCGCGGGAACGTTTCTTTCAGCATTGTTCAGGCATGCCCTCAGCGTTGGCAAGCGTGTGCGAACCGAGACCGCAATCAGCGAACATTCCCTTTCGATTAGTCGTGCAGCGGTTAATTTGGTGCAAAAATCGTTTCCAAACGTTGCAGGTTTGAAAGTAGTTGTGGTCGGAGTTGGGGAAATGGGTTTGGTGACGATAAAGAGCTTATTCAATCAAGGTGTGCGGGATATAACCGCTATCAATAGATCGCAAGAACGCGCCCAGGCTCTGGTGCAGCAGTTCAATCTCAAGACCCTCGGTTTTGACAGATTAGAAGCTTGCCTGGCAGAAGCAGATGTGGTAGTCAGTTGCACCGGGGCCCCGCACATCGTTTTGCCTCTTGAAACTGTGAAGCGCGTTCTACGACATCGTCAAAAACCACCGCTCCTTATCGTCGACATCGCAGTACCCAGAGACGTAGATCCGCAGGTTGGCAAACTCGAGAACGTCCGACTGCACAATATTGACCAATTAAGAACCGAAGTCGAACAGAACCTGAAACGGCGTTCTAACGAAATCGGTCACGTCCGAGCGATCGTCACCCAGGAGGTTAGCAAGTTTTTTGCTTGGTATCAATCTCGCGAAGCCAAGCCCGTGATTACCAAATTGCGCCAAAAAGCGGAACAAATCCGCGAGCAGGAATTGCAGCGCGCACTGCGGCGATTCGAAAGCAATCTTTCCGATAGCGATACCCGAGTGGTTCAGGACCTGAGCCGTAGAATCATAAACAGGATTCTTCACCAGCCTTTGACTCGTTTGAAGGAGCTAACCGCCGAAGACAACGGAGAGCTCTATGCCGCAACGGTGCGAAACTTGTTTAGATTAGAAGAGCCGTCTAAATGAATAAAAAAGTCCTCCATGTTGGAACACGTCGCAGCGCCCTTGCGAAAGCTCAGACCCAATGGGTGACGAAGCGGCTGTTACGAATGCATCCGCAATTGCATTTAGAGGTTCAAGAGGTGGTCACCACAGGGGATAAGGTTTTGGATACCTCCTTAAATCTAATGCCGGGCAAGGGGGTCTTTGTCAAAGAGATTGAAGAAAAACTATTGGCTGGCGAAATCGATTTGGCCGTCCACAGCATGAAAGATCTACCGACAGAATTCCCGCAGGGGTTGGTCATTGGGGCGATTCCGGAAAGAGTCGATCCCAGGGACGTGCTTGTCACGCGGCTGAATCAGAATCTTGAAGATTTACCGGAAGGCGCAAAAATCGGTACCAGCAGTTTGCGTCGGAAAGCACAATTGCTAAACTTTCGTCCTGATTTGAAAGTTGTCGATGTTCGCGGCAACATCGACACCCGCTTGAAGAAGGCGGGAAGCGAAGATTACGATGGCGTTGTTTTGGCTGCAGCAGGGCTCACTCGAATGGGTTGGGAAGACCGCATTCAGCAGTATTTGAGTTGTGGGGTCATGATTCCAGCCGTTGCACAAGGAGCGTTAGGCATTGAAATTCGTGCTGATGATGAAGAAACGCTTGCGTTGATTGCACCCCTGAACGATTCAAGCACTCGAAGGGCCGTTCAGGCCGAGCGACGCTTCTTGCAACAAATGGGCGGCGGCTGCCAAACCCCAATGGGTGCGTTTTGTCGGGAGAGAGAAGGGACGATTGTATTTCAGGCCTTTTGCGCCGAAGCGGACGGCAGCAATTTCCACAAAGACAAATTAGAGGGAGCTATTGACGAGGCTATGGAGCTTGCTTTGCAGTTGGCTGACCGTCTTATGAAAAAATCGCGGATGAAGGATTCCGTATGAGCAGACCTTTAGCCAGAAAGACCGTGGTTGTGACGCGAGCAGTGGAACAAGCTGACGAGTTCATCACGCCATTGAAAAATGCAGGTGCCGCAGTGATTCACATTCCAACAATCGCAATTACCGAACCGGATTCATGGGAATCTTGTGACGCGGCCATTGCTCACCTGCGTGAATATGATTGGCTTGTTTTCACGTCTACCAACGGGGTTCGGTTTTTTGTGCAGCATTTGCAAGCAAAAGGCAAGAAAATCGCTGGTTTGAGGACAAAGCGCATTGCGGCGGTTGGGAGGCGTACCGAGATGGCACTGAGCAGACTTGGTATTAAGGTAGATGTTGTGCCTGAATATTTTAGTGCTCGCGGGCTTGTGGAGTCGTTTCAAAATGAAAACCTGACGGGAAAAAAGTTTCTCATCGCAAAGGCTCAAAAAGGCTCAGACCTTTTGGAAGCGGGACTGAAGGCTAAGGGAGCAAGCGTGAATGCTGTCGCTGTTTACAAAACCCAGGCCCCGAGAATGCAAAATCTCACAGAATGTGTTAATGGGCAACGCATCGATTTGTTGACGTTCACAAGTCCTTCAACATTCCGCAATTTTGTTTCGGCGTTTGGCAAGGAAACCATAACCGCCTGGAAGAGAAACGGGTGTGCGATCGCGGCCATTGGCAGCGTGACTGCGGCAGCCATCGCAAAATATGATTTTAACGTAGATATCCTACCACGAGAATCTACCATCGCAAGTTTAGTAGAAGCCATTTCTGAGTATTACCATTGAGTGAGCCATTGCAAAACGACCTCTTGATTAAAGCCTGCCGAAGACAACCGATTCCACGGACACCGGTGTGGATCATGCGTCAGGCCGGCCGATATTTGCCTGAATACCAAAAGGTACGCACGAAGGTAGACTTCTTGACCATGTGTCGAACACCCGAATTGGCTGCGGAAGTAACCCTGCAACCGGTTGATATTTTAGACGTGGATGCCGCCATCATTTTTTCTGATATTTTAGTGATTCCACAAGCCATGGGCATGGAGCTAAGTTTTTCCGAAGGCCGTGGCCCGGTCTTTGAAAGACCGCTTCGAGTTGAGCAAGATTTTGACAAATTACAGCCAGTGGAGGTTGAGTGTAAATTGAATTATGTCCTCGAGGCGATAAAGTTAGTTCGTCGAGAACTGGCGGGTCGCGTGCCGTTAATCGGCTTTGCCGGCGCGCCCTGGACTCTGGCCGCTTACATGATTGAAGGTCACGGATCTAAGGATTTTGCTCAGATAAAACGGCTGATGTACACGGCACCGGAATTGCTCAAAGAGTTGCTGGATAAATTAGCCGTGGCTGTTTCCGACTTCTTGCTTGGCCAAATACGGGCTGGAGCAGATGTAGTTCAGATTTTTGACAGTTGGGCCGGAATCTTAACGCCGGAGTGCTACCGCTCGTTTGCACTACCTTACACGCGGAAAGTGGTACAGCGGCTAAAGCAGCAGCAACGTGCACCCATCATCGTCTTTGCCCGGGAGGCGGGCCATGCCATCGAAGACCTTGCCGATACCGGCGCCGACGTTTTGAGCGTCTCCTGGCACGAAGACTTGGCTTTAGCAAAGAAACGGGTAAATGGCAAAGTAGCCTTGCAGGGCAATTTGGATCCCTGTGTGCTGCTTGCCCCGATAGATCGGATCAAAACAGAAGTGGTCACTGTGTTAGAAAAAGCAGGTCAGGGTTCGGCACACATTTTCAACTTGGGCCATGGCATCTTACCGCAAACGCCGGTTGAGCATGCCAGGGCCATGGTGCAGTTTGTGAAAGAAGAAAGTGCGAGCTATCATGTTTAGCGACTCAAACGGCTCCCCTGCGATTTACAAATCCACGGAACAGAATGGTCATTAGGAAAAACAACTCTAAAGCGATATTTGTGGACCTCGAAATGCTGCAACGGTATGACACGCCAGGTCCCCGTTATACCAGCTACCCCACTGCGCCGCGATTTACCCAGGAATTTGGTCAAAAGGAGTTCGAAGAAGAAATTCAAAGAAGCAACGAGACGGAAAGTTCGGCGGATTTGTCCTTGTACTTCCACTTGCCTTTTTGCGATACGTTGTGCTATTTTTGCGGCTGCACGATGATCATCACCCACAACAGTCGGCGCATTGATGAATACATAGACTATTTGACCAGAGAAATTGAGCTGGTTAGTTCAAAGGTCAAAAAAGGGCGAAAAGTCGCCCAGCTACACTGGGGCGGGGGCACGCCTACCTATTTGACCCCTGACCAGATTCGCCGCTTGTTTGAAGCCATCCGCGGGCACTTTGCTTTTCAGCCTGATGCAGAAGTTGGTGTGGAAATCGACCCCAGAGGCTTGACCGAAGCGCATTTAGATGCGCTAAAGGAAGCCGGATTTAACCGCGCCAGCATGGGAGTACAGGATTTTGAACCCAGAGTGCAGGAAGCGGTGAATAGGTTGCAATCGGAGGAATTGACCCGGTGGGTTTTTCAGGGCCTACGCGAACGCGGCTTCGAAAGCATCAATTTGGATCTAATCTACGGATTACCTTTTCAAACGATGGATTCCTTTAGCCGCACACTGGATCGAATTCTCCACATCTCGCCTGATCGACTGGCCGTATTTAACTACGCTCACGTGCCGTGGATGAAAAAACACCAGCAAGTTATCAAAGAGGAAACGCTGCCCGGGGCCCACGAAAAACTCAGCATTCTCAAGACCACGATCGAAAAACTTACCTCGGAGGGATATGTTTATATCGGGATGGATCATTTTGCAAAAGCTGAGGATGCTTTGACTCAGGCGTTGCAGGAGAAAAGCCTCTATCGCAATTTTCAAGGATACTCAACCAAATCGGGATGCGACTTATATGCTTTCGGCATGTCGAGCATCAGTCAACTCCAGGACGTGTATGCACAGAACACAAAAGATATTGGCGGCTACTATGAAGCTATCGACGCGGGACGTCTGGCAACTCACCGGGGCTATCGACTAACAAAGGATGATCAGTTAAGGCGACATGTTATCATGAAGCTGATGTGTGATTTTGAGCTGGATAAGAAGCAGGTGGAGAAAAAATTCCATATCACTTTTGATGATTATTTTCAAGATGCTTTACCAGAATTGGAGCGATTTGCCGCAGACGGTCTCATCGACTGGCCAAACGGCGTCATTGCCATCACAGAGACGGGTCGTTTGTTGATTAGAAATATCGCGATGACCTTTGACAAATATCTGAAACAAAAAGGGCAAGACACGCCTTTGTATTCGAGAACAGTTTAGAACGGTTCATCGAGGAATAGGGAAATGGATACGCGAGAATTTCTAAAACTGTATAAATACGATGACCGATTGGTGACAGGTAAATACTACCCCTCTGAGCCAATCGAGGCGAAGGCGGGAGACACCGTCGGGGTGGTGCTGTTGAATCTCGGCGGGCCCAGAAAATTAGAGGATATCCAACCCTTTCTTTACAACTTGTTCATGGATCCGGCCATCATCGATATACCTATCGGTGGCATCTTTCGCCACTGGTTATCGACGTTCATTTCTAAAAACCGTTCGAAAAAGGTTGCAAAGGACTATGCAAGAATCGGTGGGGGGTCGCCCATAAACAGGCTGACTCGAGAGCAAGCCGAGAACCTGGAAATAGCGTTGAATCGCATGTTTGGCAAGCCGGCTGGCGTCGCCTTCCGGGTTTACATCGCCATGCGTTATTGGAACCCCAGTTCAGAAGAGGCAGCCGAACAAATGCTGCAAGATGGGGTGGACAGAGTGGTCTTGCTGCCACTTTACCCGCATTACTCCAAAACCACCACCGGCTCATCTTTGATTTACTGGTGGATGCTTGAACAGCATGACGAAATCCCCCAATGGCCAACGACTTATGTTTCCGAATATGCTGCCCATCCGAAGTTTATTGGAGCCCTTAGCGAGCGAATTGACCAGGGGCTTGCGCGGTTTCCTGAAGAAATTGGCAGCAAGATTCAGCTCGTGTTCAGCGCCCACGGAACTCCCGTACTCGAAATGAAAAAGCGCCGCGATCCCTACTGTTGCCTGGTCCATGCCACGGTAGAACAGGTCATGAATTTGCGCAAAAGAGACTTGCCGTTTCATGTCGCCTTTCAGAGCAAAGTTGGTCCTGTGGAGTGGCTGACACCGAGTACACCGAACAAACTAAAAGAATTGGCAGAAAGAGGTGAAACGGCGGTTTTGATTATTCCCGTAGCCTTCGTTACGGATCATATCGAAACTCTGTATGAGCTTGACATACTGATTCGGAATCAAGCCAGAGAATTCGGAATCGAACATTACGAGGTCACCCGAGGGCTAAACTCGCATCCCTTATTCATCGAGGCATTAGCAGAAGCGGCGGCAGCGCAAGTTGTTTTTCCGAACAACGCCCGTGTCAAACAAAAAGGTTGGAAATTGCGCCCGATGCAACAATTGCCAAAATATGCCTCCGACGACAGAACCACGCGCTGTCACCAGTGTGAGTTTATTGCCGAAGCGATTCGTTGGGATTCTGCGCCCGCGGAGACTCGGGTCTAATGCATTGGCTATTCGAATATGTCTGACCAATCTGTTGAAAAAGATGCCGTAATCATCGGCGGTGGCATTTCAGGGTTAGCCACCGCTTACCGGCTGCTAAAATCCGGTCTGGACATTTTGCTGCTGGAAAAATCGGCACATATCGGAGGAGCGATTCACACCGAGGAATTCGACGGCTTTCTCATCGATTACGGTCCCAATAGCACCCTGGACACTTCACCCAGGATTGGAGGCTTCCTCAAGGAAATAGGTTTGCAGGACGAGCGAGTTGCGGCTAACGCTAACGCCAAACGGCGCTATATTCTGAAGAACGGCCAACTTTTGCCCTTGCCCATGAATCCGCCGCAGTTTGTCATGTCCAGGCTTTTTTCGTTAAGAGCAAAATTGCGGCTGCTGCGAGAACCCTTTATTTCTGCGGCTCCACACGACCAAGAAGAAAGCATCGCCGAGTTTGTTGAACGGAGACTTGGCAGGGAATTCTTAGACTATGCGATTAACCCGTTCATCGCTGGCGTGTATGCCGGCGATCCGTGCCGATTGAGCGTGCGTAGCGCCGTGTCAAAGATCTACGGGCTTGAAAAGAAATATGGCAGCTTGATCAAAGGCGCCATCAAGGGCGCGAAAGAACGGAAGAAGCGCAGGGAAAGTGATAAGACGAAAGCGCAACTCTTTTCTTTTGAAA
>JBHHYI010000121.1:0-12589 GCA_046757525.1 bacterium
AACAAGATGCCTCCTGCATGACAGGGCTGCCTTTGGCGTTTCCGATATTTAAAGCAATCCGGTTGCACCGGGTTGCGAGGGCTTCTAAGCACCTGAGCTTTACTAAACCTGGAAAATTCAGTAAAACTGAACATACGTCTTTACCGCCATTGCCCGCGCTTTTTTTGAGAAAATATTTGAGAGAAATTGTTGCATCTTCAGGACTACTTAAATAAAGCTCAAACGACATGAACCAGGAACCTTTATTTTTCATTGCGGGGACAGATGTAACAAAGGAGGTGTAGGAAATGAGGCTACGAGAGTACCAAAGATTTGTCGATCTTCCACGCAACATCGCTGACAACCATTTTCTTTATTATAGGGAGCATGTAAATCCAAACGTTGCAAATCCGTGGACACGGCCTGTAAAAACCCTTGCCCTGCGCACTCGAGAAGTGCGTGGCAAGCGTAGAAAAATCAGAGACTTTTTTGAGGACTTCTCTTTGAAAAACTTTGGAGCCATGCTCAAATGGTTTTGGTCGTGGTTGAAGCACCGCTTTCAAAGAACGCACAAGTTTGTCACCTACAAAGTTGGCAATCAGAAAACTGCCGGCATTCTTAGAATAGAACCCGAATGCAGAATATTGTTGGCTTCAGACTGGGGCACGGCTACCGTTGACGCCATCGCCGTCGCCAACAAGATGAGAAACTTGATCAACAAAGACTCAGACCCATTGAGCGCCGTGCGCCCGGTCATCACCATTCACCTGGGCGACGTGTATTACACCGGTGAAAAAGAGGAATACCGCGACTACTTCTTCCCCTATTGGCCGGTGGGCACACACAAAGCCTACCCAACCTTGCTCTTGAACGCGAACCACGAAATGTATTCCGGTGGACACGGATATTTTGACTACGCCATCAAGCAAGTGAACCAGGAAACCAGCTACTTTTGTCTGGAAAATGATTACTGGCGCATCATCGGTCTCGACACCGGCTACCATTCGGTAAAAGCCGACAAAGGCCGGGCTGACAAGGAAAAGTCCAACAAACTCAAGCTCCCCAAGGCTTTGGTCAAATGGTTGCGAGATGTGGTATTTGCCGACCCTAACGACCGGCGCAGTCTCATCTTGCTAAGCCATCACCAGTGGTTTTGCTCTTTTGGGAGCGAATACCATAGGCCGGCTCAGCAGTTGAGTGCGTGGATCAACAGGCCGGTCCTGTGGTTCTGGGGCCACGAACACGTATTTGCCGCCTATAGCCTGACGGAAGCCGTAAAGGATGCCAAAGGTAAGACGGTCAAGGGCATCCCGGTTTACGCCCGTTGCATCGGCCATGGCGGCATGCCCGCGCAAATCGAAAGATTGAACAAGAAGTTAGCCGAGAACAGAAAAAAAGGAAGGTTGCGAGACCTGGTGGTCTGGGACCAAAGGATTGGCAGTAGCGTGAAAGAAACCGAGCTGGGTTACAATGGCTTTGTAGATTTAATGTTTCAAGGCAGCAAAGTCGTGGTCAGCTACTACGACCGACAAGAAGCCGTTCTCAAAGAGTCGTGGCAGGCTACGCCGTCCGGCGTCCAGGGCACCTTGCTGTACAACAAGTTAGAGCCAGAAGCCGGCAGAAGAATTGAGGAATTGTTTGGGCCTACGACTGATCGCCAAGCAGCGTGAGTGGCGATGCACATGAGTGGCCTGCGTGGTAAAGTTAGACTTTTTTTATTTTATTGGAAACTATAAGGTTCGTTGAGCAGTAAGAGAAGGCACACCACTTGCGGAATGCTTCTTCCTCTCGCACGTTATCACATCTCTTCAGCACTTCATCTTTCAATCACGCTCCAGACCTTACTGCCTTTTGGGTTCACCAGGACGTTTCGTCTCTTTTTAGTTTTTAGTGCAATGAAGAAAAAAACCGTTACGATTAACATTCGTCTGGCCGGCGTCGTCGTTCTCTCCGGGTTGTTTATTCACGGTTGCGCCCTGTTCGGCGGCAAACGAGGTGAGACCAGGCTGGTCGACCAACCAATCTGCCCGGCCCTGGATGTGAATTCGACCAGGGAGTTGATCGACAACAATTTTGCGGCGAAATTCGAGCAGCAGGCCAACGACCATTCGGCCTTCATCTCGGTTTCTTCCAACGTGAGCAACCCGTTTGATAGGCAAAATGTCATCGCGCTAAAGTCAGCACGGGTAGAGTTCGATTTTGAAGACGAATCGGTGGACGCTGGTGATCTGGGCGGTTTCTGGGCAAGATGGAAAACTATTTTGATTCCCTTTGATGCAGAGATCGAAAGAGAGTTCACCAGCCAAAAATCTGATCTTGAAAAACTCTTGCATTACTCGAAGTTAATCGAACGTTTGCAAAACCATGAAAACAAAGTGGAGGCAGAACTGTCGGGTCCGTTTCTTTCCGACACCAACCATTGTGAGTGGGGCGACTCGGATTTAATCCCAGCTCAAACTGTGCACTATTCGAATCGCAGCGTGTACGATTGGGATTTCTTCCCGGGTGAAAATCGGGTCATCGGCGTCATCTATGAAGGAGACGAGGGCGTTGGCGACGATTTCATCGCCTGGCTGGACATCTCGCGGGACGACGGGGAAGTGGTGGTTGAAGAAAATGGCAAGTTTAGAATTGTATTAAACGCCCTTGGGAATGTGCCGGACAGAGTTTCTTCCTTGCCAAGATAGAGCCAGGGGGCTGCTTTCAAAAAACGGCTTCTCGACTCTAACCATCTTTACTAAACTCTTAGAGCTTAGTAAAGGTGCGTGGCTTCGACCCATTCAAATTCATAAAACAGATTTCAAAACTTAATTCAAGTCAAAAATAAACATTGGCTCGATTGCATTGCCGCCTGGAACACATGTTGATGCCAGACAGGGTGTACAATATCCGGCACAAATTTTTGACAATTCCATGAAGAACACGAGGAGAATACGTGATGAATGCAATTGCTCTCGGCTCAGACGGATTCTATCATCCAGGCGATGAGGCAGAAATCTGTCAATTGGTGCAGTACGCAAATCTGCGCGGCCTAAAAATTCGCGTGCGCGGCGCGGGCCATTCGGTGGCCTCGGCAATCTACACACACCGTCCCCGGACGCACCAGACCCATGACGGGGGCCTCAACCTCATGCTCGACAAGATGTACAAAGTCACCTTTGACGATGCCAGGATGCAGGTGACCGTGCAAGGGGGCTGCCATCTCGGCAAGGACCCGTCCGATCCCACCCAGACTTCCACCGAAAAAAACAGTCTTTTTTACCAACTCGACCAGCGGGGCTGGGCCCTGCCCACCACTGGTGGCATCATCCATCAGACGGTGGCCGGCTTTCTTGCGACCGGCTCCGCCGGGGGCACGCTGATGCACTCGCTCGGCGAGCACATCGTCGCCATAAGAGTGGTAGATGGCACCGGAATGGTGCACGAGCTTGCTAAGGATAAAGACAGAGATAAGTTTTACGCCGCCGGCGTGTCCCTGGGCTTGCTGGGAATCATAACCGCGGTGACCTTCCAATGCGTCGAAAAGTTCCACGTCATGGGTCAGGAAACCACGACCAAAATTGCAGATTGCAAAGTCGACCTGTTTGGAGCTGGCCGTGGAGCGGACCGGCCCAGTCTACAGGCCTTCCTGGAGAGCACCGAGCACGCGCGTTTGTTGTGGTGGCCGCAGCAAGGTGTAGAAAAAGTAACGGTGTGGGAAGCTCACAACATGCAAGCGGAAGATTACACCGCTCAGACAGGCACTCCTGAGGATTTCAAACCGCAGCCGTACCAGCAGTTTCCACGAATCTTTGGCTCAGACAGCCTAGCGCAGGTGCTGGCGGGACTGTTCTACCGAATGCCAGCTTTCCTGCAGAAACTATTGGTTGCGCCGGCCATCAATCTGTTTTCCAGCACGGTGGGCGAAGGAGGCACGCAGAAGTTCTGGGACACCTGGTGGAAGGTGCTACCCATGGACAACCGACTCAGCGACAAGTGGATCCCGTACGAATTCAGCGAGTTGTGGATTCCCATCTCCAAAACCCTCGAGGTGGTGCGCAAGCTGTGCGATCACTATCGTAACAGCGGCTTCCAGGCCACACGCGCTCTGCCTTGCGAAATTTACGTGAAGAAAAAAAGTCCGTTCTGGATGAATCCGGCTTACCAACAGGACGTGGTAAGGATCAACCTGTTTTGGTTCGGCCGCAACAAACAAGACCCTGTGACCAGCTATTTCCCACAATTCTGGCAACTGCTGCAAGCGTTTGATTATCGACTGCACTGGGGAAAATATCTTCCCGCTGACCCGTCCGAATACTTGAGGTCCCGCTATCCAAAGTGGGACGACTTCATGAAGATTCGAGCGGAAATGGACCCCAATCAGATTTTCGTAAGCGACTACTGGCGCACGCGCCTTGGCATCGACACAAAAACTACCTTCAGTGCAGCCAGTTCAAAGACTCAGGGTTCAGCGGTAAGGCTTTAAGATGTGCACACAATACCTTTAACCACTTATGGAGGAAAAAATGAAATTCAAAACACGAAAGACCTGGAAAAACGACTCTGAAAACCAGGTTGTTCAGCCGTTGCGACAATACCAACCCAGAAGCCTTAAGGAGGTCATCCAGATCGTCCAGGAGGCTGAAAAGCACAACCTGCAAGTGAAAGCCATTGGCTCTGGCCACTCCTGGTCGGACGTCGTGGTAACCACAGATTGTCTGGTGAAACCTGAACGATTGAACAAAGTTCTCCGTCTCGACACCTCGCTGCTGAACGATAGTGTAGACACCTCTGACCTCATCCATGTGGAGTCGGGTCTCAGCATTCGGGACCTGAACAAAGAGCTGGATTCCCGCGGCCTGGCGCTGCCCAACATGGGAGGCTATGACGCTCAGACCATTATCGGGGCTATTTCAACCTCAACGCACGGCTCCGGTATTGAACTGGGGCCATTCGACACGATTGTAGCGTCGCTCGAGCTGGTTTCCGATGGCGGGACCGTATATCGAATCGAGCCTACCGACGGCATAACCAACCAGACCGAATTCAACAAAAAATATCCAGATCGAAAACTCATCCAGGATGACGAATGGCTCAACGCCGCGGTGGTCAGCATGGGGTGCATGGGTGTCATCTATTCAGTCATTCTGCACGTCGTCAAGAAATTCTGGCTCGAGGAAGTTCGCACGCTGAGCACCTGGGAGCAGGTTAAAAGGGACCTCAAAAAAGGCGACGTCCTGAAGAACAACCGGCACTATGAACTTTACCTCGACCCGTACAAGAAAAATGGCCAGCACACGTGTCTGGTAACCGTGCGAAATGTAACCAACGAAATCCAAAACTTGTCCCCGGACAAAAAGAACCGAAACTTTTTTTCGGAATTCCTGGCCTCGATTCCGTTTGTCCGCAAAATCATGAACTTCGTTTTTAGACTTGAACCCAAGATTGCCCCGGACGTCATTCAAGGGGCCCTGGAAGGGTTGGTGGACGACGGTTACACCAATGTCAGCTACAAAGTTTTTCACATCGGCAGGGCCAGCCGGATCACCGCCATCTCCCAGGAAATTGGCTTTCCTCTCAAAGACGACGCCTATCTGGCGGCAATCGATCGGTTCCTGGAAATGGCGGAAGAAAACCGGTCCCTCGGCAAATTGTACCACAATTCTCCGGTGACCATACGCTTTGTCAAAGCTTCGAACGCATTTCTCTCCATGATGCATGGCTACGACACCTGCATGGTCGAAATCATCCTGATGAAGGGTACGCACGGCGGCTTTGAAATGATGCAGCGCTATGAAAACGAATTGTACAAATTCTCCGGGCGCCCGCACTGGGGTCAGTTAAACACGCTGACGTACGACGTGATTAAATCGCTTTACCCTGAGTTTGACACATGGTTTGGCGTTTACAAGAAACTCAACCAGAATGGCACTTTTTCAAGCCCGTTCACCAAGCGCGTTGGGTTTTCCAAAGAGATCGTGCAGCAACCTCTGGAGTCAACGGTGTCCGATGCGACAGTAACGGCTGCAACGCACGCTTAAAGCAACTCAAGTTTACCGGATCTATATTTCTACCAAAGAAAGGATGGAATAGTTCTATGAAATCAAGGCGCACATTCAAGTTAGTTCTGTGGTCCCTTTTGTGTTTCCCATTGATCTTGTTGGCGTGTAATGGTGCAAAAATCGCCGTAACGCTCAAGCCGCCGCAAGCAATAGAGCCTTCCGGCGCGTTCCTGGCCGGCGCTGCCAAAGTCGACATCACGCCGCCACCCGGCTACGCCATGGGGGCGTTTGCAATTGCGGGCAAATTCTCGCACGGTTGGTGGACGCAGCTCTACGCCAGGTCGATCTATCTCGAAGACAGCGAGGGCCATCGAGTCGCTTTGGTTTCTTGCGACTTGTGGGCTATGCCGGCAGGGTTGGCCGATAAAGTGGCAGAAATTGTCAGCGAGCGAATTGACGGTGCCCGGGCAGATTCTTCCTATCTTGGTAGAGAGCAAATCATCATTGCGGCCACGCACACCCACCATGGTCCAGCCAATTTTTCCAGCTCAGAGGCGTACAATGCTGCCGCTTCGCCCCAAAGCGGGTTTGACGAGTCATTACTTCAATTTCTCGCCAACCGCATCGCCCTGGCAATCACCCGGGCCATAGAGTCAAAAAAGCCGGCAGTGGTGAAAAAGGCTGCCGTCGATCTGACCGGACTCTCACGCAATCGCAGCTTCGCCGCCTTTGAACGGAATCCGCACGCAGAGCAGCAGGAGATATTGGGCCGTGTCCCTGTCGAGATTGCCAACACGCTTTTTGACGATAATGTGCTTTCTGTGGTCCCCTCAGCAGGAGCCTACCGCGCCATCGACCCTACCCTGACGATTCTCAAAGTTGAAACCGCGGAAAAAGCTCCCATGGCCGTGGCTGCTTTTTTTGCCGTGCATCCTAACGTCATGGGGCCCAAAACAGAGGTGTACAGCAGCGACATTTTTGGAGTGGCTTCTACGCTGGTCGAACACCATCTGAGAAGCGAATTCCCAAATGAGAATAGCGTGGTCGCCATCTTCAACGGTGCCGAAGGAGATGTTTCAGCTAATTGGAAGCAGCAGGACAGGCAGAATACGCTTAAAATCGGCCGGGAGCTCGCCGAAGGCATTATTTTGGCGCTGGCCTCTGCCACCGAAACCGTAAGCGGTGAGATCGAGTATCGCTACAAAACCGTAGGCATAGCAGATAAAGTCGTGGAAGACCTCCACGCCGACGCAACCGCCTTGTGCCAATCTAAAGGTCCCCTGCGTACAGCAAAAAAACCCTACCCAGGTGTTGCTACCCTGGGCGGGGCTGAAGAGGGACGTACATTGTTCTACGGTTTAGGATTCCGGGAAGGCTTCACCTCGGCAAGCTGCAATTCCCGGCAAGGCTATAAACTGTTTTCTGTAGAGAAACTGCTCGATAATGTGCTTCCCAAGGACCAGAAACCGCTGTTGCGCGACCTGGTTTCCGATATTGTCAAGGAAAATGTGAAATTGCCCAAGGAAATCCCTTTGGCCGTCTACTCAATTGGCGCAGTCCGGTTGGCAACACTGCCCGGTGAATTTACCGTAGCGCTTGGTCGCCGGATGACTCGAAGCCTGAGTGCAACCCTCCGCGTTCCA
The DNA here is from genome assembly GCA_046757525.1 of bacterium. Lineage (GTDB taxonomy): Bacteria > Zhuqueibacterota > Zhuqueibacteria > Oceanimicrobiales > Oceanimicrobiaceae > JBHHYI01. The sequence goes on from JBHHYI010000121.1 coordinate 7,604, forward strand.
GAAGAAGACCTTCTATTAATCGGTCTTGCCAATGAATACCTGTCCTACTTTACCACACCGCTTGAATACAATGCTCAGCACTACGAAGGGGCTTCCACCATGTACGGACAGGTCGCCGGGCTCTTTGTGGAACAGGAGCTTCTCCGCGTCGCCCAAATGAACAAGAACACGGCGGATTATAATTTGAAAAGAAGTTATGACGCCGGACCGGCGGCCCCTAAAGGATTTGGAACAATCAGCACGCGCGAGCCCTGGGTATTTGCCGAAGCATTGGAGAATTTGCTGCAAGACCCAACAACCGGCAAGGGCGAACGCAATTTCCCTCAGTTCGTCTGGTGGTACAGGCCAGTTCTCCTCGGGGACGAAAGGGAGCAGGAGGCCACCACCGCAGCGCAGAGAGTGAACCCGGTGGTGAGCATTGAACAGCTCACGGACAAGGGTTGGGAACTGTTAAAAGTCGCGGACGGGGAACCCTCCGGGGGCCACAAAATCACACTGGTCGAATCAGATACTTCCAGTCTAAATTTTGTGACGGTCATCGATTCGGTGACCAACGACTCTGCACGCTGGCGCTCGGTATGGCTGGCACCCGCAACCATAAACCCGGCGCTCACCGTCCGGTTCAATGTAAGCACGCCAGAGCAAAAACAGATCCATTCGGAAGCGTTTCAGATAGAATCAGTCTTACAGCAAAAACAGGCCGCGCACCCCATCATGACGGCCAAATGAACTGCGGCAGAACCCCTGCGGCTCTGGCCGACCCCAGGCCTTTAATATTCTTTGAAGAGAGTTGATTTTCGTTTGCCAACAAGGAAAGTGCGTGCTTTTTTGAAGGACAAGAAGATTCCCAAGCCGACCGTCACGCCAGCACTGTCAGCCAGCAAATCGCTCCATTCGGAAAACCGGCCGGCCACAAAAAGTTGATGGAATTCGTCTGAAGCGGCATACAGGACCCCCAGAGAGACCGTGATCATGCACAGTCGCAAACACGCTTTCTGAGGGGTTTTGATGACGGCACGGGAAAGCAAGAAGCCAAAAGCGCAATACTCCAGGAAATGCAGAATCAAGTCGTCGAATTCCAAGACGACACTCGGAAGGTCCGAGGAGGGTAAGGAGGAACCCACAAAAATCAGCAGTGCCCAAATACCAGCAGGCAAGTAGTATCTAATAAAAATCCGCACCCTGTGACTTTTCTTCAAATTCTTTCAACACCAGCGGCAACTCATTCAATACGTCGCCAGCTATTAGTCCAGCTTCTCCCAACTTTGCTCTTGCAAAGTCTCCTGCCATGCCGTGCACAAAGACGCCGGCCAGAGCAGCGTTCAACGGCGACAGGCCCTGGGCTGCCAGGCCAGCAATTACGCCCGTAAGCACATCTCCCATCCCGGCCGTTGCCATGCCGGGATTGCCGGTGGCATTGACGAACACGAAACCATCCGGGGAGGCAACGACTGTCGGTGCGCCTTTAAGCACTAGCACAACACTTAACTTCTGAGCTGCGGCGCGGGCGACTTCCATAGGATTCGCCAGAATTTCCTTCACCGTCGTCCCAATCAGTCGGGCCAATTCACCCGGGTGCGGCGTGAGGATGAGCTGCCCTTTGGCCCGGCTGAGAAATTTGGCCTGACCTGCCAGACAATTGATTGCGTCGGCGTCCAAAACCATGGGTTTGTCGGTCTTCTCCAGAAGCCACTTTACAAGCCTGGTGGTTTCATCATGAGTTGTGAGGCCTGGACCCAAGGCCAGTACATCAGCCCAGGGTAGTTTTTCAGCGATCTCCTTTCTTGCGTCAAAAGATAAGCTCTGGCAGTCGGTCTCAGGCAATGGCAGGCTCATGACCTCGGTCAGCTTCTGTTCAAGGATGGCGTTCAAGCTCTTAGGAATTCCCAGGATTGCCATGCCGGTGCCAACACGGAGCGTCACCTCTGCACTCAAAGCAGCCGCTCCGGTCAAGCCCACTGAACCGGCCAGCAGAATTACTTGACCGCAGCGGTTCTTAAACACATCGGGACGCCGCCGTGGGAGCACGCTCTGAATGTACCGGTCGGACAGTTGAAAGCACTTTACGCCGCTTTTTTCAGAGACCACCGCTGGAATTCCAATATCTGCCACCACCACCTTACCGGCGTGCTCCCTACCAGGCGAAAAAAGCAAACCCCTCTTGATTTGCCCCATCGTCACTGTGACATTGGCAAAAACGCATGCTCCGGCTACCGCGCCGGTATCGGAATCCATTCCAGTGGGCAGGTCAATGGCTATGGTAGGGATGGCGTTCCCGTTCAACCAATCGACGATGCTGGCGTACACACCCCGTAGCGGCCCTTTGGCCCCGGTTCCCAACATAGCGTCGACGACCAACTGTGCTCCCAAATCGGCCTGATTGTGCTCCCAATTTAGGCACGGGAGCACCTTTACTCCTGCTAACTCCAGAATATTCAAATATGCTGCTGCATCACCTTTGACCGCATCGTGCTCCCCGATTAAAAAAACTTCGGCTTGTGCTCCCATTTCATGCAGGTGCCGTGCCACCACAAATCCGTCACCGCCATTGTTTCCTTTGCCGCAAAATATCAGGACTTTTTTACCCGCCACACTTCCCAACAGATGCATCGATTCCGCAACGACTTTGCGCCCGGCGTTCTCCATTAAAACCATGCCCGGAATGCCGATCTCCTCGATGGTCTTGCGGTCCATTTCTGCCATTTCTTTGGCAGTGACCACCAGAGGCAAATATTTGTAATAGTCCGAATTCAATTCATTCGTCCTCAACGGTTACCACAGCGGCTGCCTGACGCCTGGTGTGGGAGAGACTGAGCAAAACGTGTTTGTTTGCCACCAGGCCTTGTGTAATGCCACCAACTTTGAAAGAGGGCTGGCCGGAGGGTGCACGACAGATTTCCACATCTGTCCATCGAAAATGTTTGCACCATCCGTGTCCCAGCGCCTTGGCCAGAGCTTCTTTGGCCGCGAAGCGCGCAGCAAAGCACTCGGCACCATTGTGCTTGCCGGCACAATAATCGATTTCATTCTGAGTGAAAAGCTTTGAGGTGAACTTCGCGCCCCACACTTGAATCAATTTGTCGATTCGCTTTACGTCGACTAAATCTATGCCAATGCCGAGAACCAAACGCCCAACCCGCTGTTTGAGTACTGTTCCAATTCAGCATTTAAAATAAAACTATTGTCGTAGAGTTGCAAACATTTTCTACTTGACACTTTACTTTTTTTAATGTAATTTTTCGAAATTGCTAAAGTTGCCACCTTCGGAAGAAGATGTGAAAAATACGAGCTCCAAACTAATCAAGAAAGCAATTGAAGGGGATGAAACTGCTTACAAAGAGCTCTTAGACAATTATCGCGGCGCCATTTTTAACCTGCTTTACAAGATGGTGCGAAACCGGGAAGAAACAGAGGACCTGGTACAAGAAGCCTTCATGAAAGCATTCAAGGCTCTCCCCTCCTTCAATGAAGAATACGCCTTTTCAACCTGGCTGTACAAAATCGCCATCAACAATTGCATCGACCATATCAGGAAAAAAAGGTTAAAAACGTATTCAATCGACAAACCGGTGTCGGCAAAGGATGGCGAATTAGGACGCGAATTTCCAGACACATCGATGAGTCCCGACAAAGATTTGCTGTCGGAAGAGAAAAGCAATATCATCGAAGCGGCTATTGGCGAATTGCCCAAAAACTACAAAACCGTCATCGTCCTGCGCCATGCTGAAGAAAAGTCTTACGAGGAAATTGCTGAAATTTTAAACATTCCGCTGGGAACTGTCAAGGCGCGCATTTTTCGTGCAAGAGAAATGCTTAAGAAGAAGCTAAAAGGTACGTTGCTGCCTTAGCGGGTCCTTAAGCAACGCCCCCTCTGGTCAAATAATCCAGAATCAAACCAAATCGTATGCCGCGGTCGCTGACCGTCACCTCCTGGAAACCGAGGCCTCCGGCACTCTCCAGTAAAATGACAGCGCCCGCGAGAATCACATCCGCTCTTTTCGGGTGCAATCCAACGATCTTTTTCCTCTCTGCCAGGGTTTTGATTTTCAATTCGTCGACAATGGCACGGATTTGATCCAGGGATAATCTGTCGCCGTCGATCACCTCCGGTTGGTAATTCGCCATTTTAGCCTGAATAGCGGCCAAAGTTGTCACGGTCCCGGCCACACCGACGAGATGCCTCTTGTTTGAACAGGCGCTCCGGTGCAACTTCTCCAAGCCTTCAGCGACCGACTCTCGGATCCTTCCAAATTCCTCCTCTGAGATGGGATCGTGTCGCACAAAGCGTTCGGTGAGGCGCACGGAGCCTAAATCCAGGCTTTGAGCAAATTCTATCTGGTCCCGATCGCCGAAAATAAATTCCGTACTGCCGCCGCCAATATCGATCACCACAACACCACCTTTCAGGTAGCTTTTATTAGACAACGCACCGAGATGGGTAAGCCGAGCTTCTTGCTTGCCGGTCAATATTTGCAATTCCAGGTTCAACTCATTTTTGATTCGAGAGACAAAATCGTTGCGATTCTTTGCGTCGCGAACGGCACTGGTGCCGGCTGCAAGAATCTGTTCTGCGTTCAACTCCCTGGCCAGAAGACGATATTCCCTCAACGCCTGCAGCGTCCGGGACATGGCCTCTGGTTGCAAACGACCTCGCTGATCCACACCCTGGCCCAGGCGCACAATGGTCTCCTTTTGTAGCACAGGCTTCAGGTGGCCCCGTGCGTCTATTTCTGCAACCAACAGCAGAGCGGTATTGGTGCCAATGTCAATCGCGGCTATTTTTTTCATAATGGATTATTTAATCCCAAGTCCTTAGACTATTAATGACTCTGCTGAAAAAATAACCTTGCGAAGGTTTCAGGCGAATAATACACCATCATATAGTATACAAAGTATTTGTTAACACACCAGACTGTGTCTTCAAAAACCTTCGCAAGGTTCGTTTGGACTAACGACAAACGAGACGTTTGTCTTACTGAACACCGC